>CAYYRT010000389.1:0-4526 GCA_964474055.1 uncultured Acidimicrobiaceae bacterium
GCCGTCTGCACCTTTGGAATGGGCAGCAGCGAGGGGATGCTGCTCATGCCCAGCTCCGCGAGCATGCAGCGCAGAGTCATGGCCGCGCGTACGCCGCCGAAAGGGCCGGCCGAGTAGCAAACGATGCCCGAGGGCTTCCAGAAGTACTCCTCCAGGAAGTGATCGAGGAGGTTGGCGAGCGCCGGGGGAATCGTGTGGTTGTACTCCCCTGAAACGACGATGTACGCGTCGGCGGGTTTGATCACCCGCGCCATTCGCTGCAACACCTCGGGTGCCTGCTCGGGCTCGTACTCCTTGTACATCTTGTCCAGCAGCGGGAGCGGATACTCCAGCGGATCGATCAGGCTCACTTCGTGGCCGCAATCGCGGCAACCGTCGACGATGAAGCGCGCCGCGCGGATGCCTTTGCGGTTCGAGCGTACCGACCCGTAGAACACCACGATCTTGAGCTGCATGGCTGCGATCCTCCGTCGATGTGTGACCCCCAAGCAAGACAGGAAGGCTCAAACGGTGCGCTGCGGCAAGGATCCCAACGCTCAGGGTGACTCGTAGACCCCCTGGGCAGCACGCTCTCGCCCGGCGAGCAGAAACGCCGTCATGTAGGCCACGATGGCCACGAGCGTGAGGGCTCTGAAGCCCAGAGCCATGGAGAAGAATTCGGTCAGCCCCCCGACCACCGCCCCGAGCAGGTTCCATCCGAAGGCCACGTCCGCAGCCTTACGCGCCTTGAAGCGCACCGCAAAGCAGAGAGACGCGAAGAACACGGGCGTTCCTACGAAGAGCACGGAAAGCCCCAAGCGCACAGTCGGAGCCGTGCTCAGCAGGAGCTCCAACGGGAGCAGATACGTCGCGAGCAGGGCGAGCACGAGCATCGTGCTGGAGACTCGCCACGGGATCAGTATCCTGTCGGTCAGCAGGGTTCCGACCAGGACCACCAGCAGGATGGATCCGAACACGACCGCCGAGGTGAGCCAGGTCGCACCCCACAGCAGGTTCATCGAGGTGATGAACTTCGTCTCGATCAAGAGGAAGGCGAACCCATACATGAACATCTCGCCGTCGATTCCCCTCCCTCCTCGTACGAGACCGTGTCGCATTTGGGGTGACGCGAGGAGGACCGACAACACTCCGATGGTCGCGAGAATCGCCAGCATCGCGAGATAGAACGAGCTTATCCCAGGCTGGGGCAGGTACAGGTACGGCCAGTCGTCGCTGGGCATCATGATCTCGGCGTAGGACTCCGCATCTTCGACGGAGACAGCGCGAGTCGAGTACGCGGGTCCAGCCATGAAGATCGTGTTGAACAGGGAGTAGTCTCCCTGATGGACCCTCGGGACGGCTCCGAACGTCTCGGTGAGCATGAGGAGCAGGTGCTCCCGTATGAACTCCTGACCAATCATGAAGTAGAGAACGAGACCGCCGTCCGGTGTGAGGCGGCTCGCGGCCGCCTCGAGCCCCTCCCTCGTGTAGACGAAGTTGTCGAGCCGGACGTTGGACATGGCCGAGAGGCGCGTCATGGAGTCCAGCGTGCCGAACACGATGACGTCGAACGACTCCGGGGACTCGTTCAGGAACGAGCGGGCGTCCGTCGTGTGGACGGTCACCCTCGGATCGGCATAGGGGTCGTTCGGATGTATCTCTCGTCCGATCTGGAGAATCTCCGGGTCGATTTCGACCGCGTGGATCTCTTCAGCGCCCATGGCGAGCAGCGTAGCCACGTCGTTTCCGCTGCCCGCACCCAGGACGAGAGCCTTCCGGATGGGACGACCCAGTTGCTGATAAGGATGCCTGTAGCCCAGCAGTACGGTGAGACGCTGTCGTGTTCCCTCCTCCGAGACCAGGTCCAAGGCTACCTGATGCAACGAGCCGTTCGCCCGGATCTCGTGTGCCCCATCGGGGAGGGACACCGTCTCGAGGGCGTAATAGGGGCTGAATCGCTTGCCGCCGCTCGTCAGAAACACCACGCCCAGGACCACGACCAGACATACCGCGTGCAACGCCCTGAGCCTGACCGACGAGCCCAAGAGGACGAACCCCAAGACCAGCGGAGGGCCGAGCCAGAAGACGGGGTTCAACCCCGCCCAGGACACCAGGGCGACGCCGACGACACCCAGCAGCGATCCCCCGAGGTCGACGGCGTACCCCTTCAATGCGCTCGAGCCGGTCCGGAACAGCTCCAGTCGTTCTCCCACGATCTGGCCCAGGGAGACGAAGGACAATGCGGTGAGCACGAACAAGATGATCAGCGGCACGTGGATCGCGTTGACCACCGGCGCGCTCTCCGGAAGATCCCCGTAGAGCAGCCAGAGATGCTCGCTCATGCCGCTCGACGTGAATGCGATACCGTGCATGGCCCGCGACGCACCGACCAGGGCCACGAGACTCACAGGCCAGAGCCAAAGCAGGGGTCGGGTGCCCGACCGGAGCGCGCCCACGCCGAGACCGAGAAATGCCCCGATCAGGACGAGGTTCGGGAAGTAGGCAGCCACCCGAACTTCCACCGGCAACCACCGGATGAGCGCGAGCTCCTGGAACAGGACGATGGACGATGCGGCCAGGAGCTCCCACCCGGCCCTGCGCACGGAGGTCGTGACGTCGGCGGGACTCGAGTCCATGCGTGACCGTGATCCTTGCAGGGGCGGCGACAGGCGAGTGAGAGGCAAGACAAGACGCACGTGTCCTGGACTGCTCCGCAAGCATATCGAAGAACCCGATGGTACATCCACCGTGACGAGCCCGCTCCGGTTTCCGGCGGTTGAGGCGAGTCCCTGGGACCACTAGCTTCCCAGGCTTTCGCGCCCGTAGCTCAGATGGATAGAGCGCATGCCTCCGGAGCCGGCCCGACACCCCCGGGATTTCACGAAAACCGTGGAATTCCGGGGGTTTCTTCGTGATCGCCGAGGAGGCCAAGTTGGCTGATTCTCGGCGCTCTGGGACCCGAACGTACGCACTAACGTGCACACTTTTTTTGTGGCTACAGAGTCGCCGATCGGCCCGAGGGGCGCTTCCTTCAACTCTTCCCGAGCGCGCGCCGGACGATCGCGGTCCGATCCGGTTCCCGGCGGGTCGTCTTCGCTCGACGGCCCCTCCATCCCGCCTTGATCGGCACGTCGGACCGCCTCACGCGAGGGGCTCCCCGCCGGCCCGCATTGTCGATCTTCCCGTCTCGGACGAGTCGCCCGAGATGCTCCTCGGTATAGCCCGACAGCGCCGCCGCCTGGCGAAGGGTTAGTAGGTGCTGCTCCTCGGCCTGAAGCGCGTCCTCAAGTTGGCGGGCGCAGATGTCATAGACGCGGGCCGACGGTTCGTGTGCGTGCTCACGGAGCAGCTTGGCCTTCTCTCGCCACGCGTCCAGCAGGTCGCGCATGTCACTCTCCCTGCTACGGGGTACTTGAGGCGAGAGTACGCGTTTCGTGTACGGTTCGCGAACGGTCGGCGGCTGTACGGTTGCAGGACCCAACCTGCGACGCTAGGATCGCCGCTGCCTCATGTGGGCCCGGTGGTGAGAGCGGACGGGTTATACGTAATCAGGAGCGCAAGGACTTCCGTAACCGCTATGGTTCGGCGCACGATCTGCTTTCTTGCGCGATCGCGATGTCCGGGACAACCGCCGGGCCCAACGGGAGCGAGGAGCAGGAGCCTGGCCGCTCCTGCTTGCAAGGCGCCTGGCTTATCCGCAGTAGTCCGGCAAGGACAATCGTAAACCATTGGTGGAGCGCACGATCTGCCGCCCTTGCCGAACTGCGATGACGAAAGCTGCCGGGTCCTGAAGGCCAAAAACCCGGCTCAATGGACACCGAATGGGCCCAAGAATACCTCCCGTCGTGACCGCTGGAGGCGCAGGGCGGTCGGTGGCCTCATATGGGGACGCCGGCGAGTTCTTAGCGATCTGTGAGCGCCTCGGTTGCGACACCCGTGCGCAGGAGGCCACCTTCCGCGGTCGCGTCTCCACGGGTCTAGGACGCGGTTGGCGACACCCTCCGTCGCTAACAACGAGTTATCTGCAATCACATAAACGGAGCAGCGTAGTGAAGTATCTCTGCTTAGCCTATGGTGATGGAAAGGACTGGGAGGCACTGTCGGGAGCCGAGCAGGCAGAACTCCTTTCAAATGATGACAAGCTCAGGGAGCGCGGGGACTTCGTGACTGCTCTTGAGTCGACCGGGACGGTGGTGAAGGCCTGGGACGGCGTGCCGGAGCGGAGCTCGATTCCCTTTGCCAAATCGACGCACCCGCTAGTCGGATTTTCCGTTATCGAGGCGGAGAGCATTGATCAGGTAGTGGACTTGGTCTCCGATACACCGTGCGCGCGAGCCAAGGGCGCAATCGAGATTCGGCCGCTCCTGCAATGATCTCCGGCGCTCTGTGGTGAGCCCGGCGGGGCCAGTTGGGGTGCCTAAAGGGCTACCTTCAACAGGGGACCTCTAGCGGCCTGGTTTAGCCATGAGGGTGGCCGATGAGCCGTTGGGAAGCGGTGGGTGGACGCTTGTGGTGTGACTGCAGATAACAATGCGGTTTCCGGTTCC
>CAYYRT010000390.1:0-6774 GCA_964474055.1 uncultured Acidimicrobiaceae bacterium
CGATGTTCATCATCGCGTTGATCACGATGGCGAGAACAATGACCACTCCGATGATCCAGGGTGTTCGCTGCATGTGAGACCTCCCGTCTGGCCCGTCTCCCTGGGTGAGGTTTCGGCTCTCGTCAACCCAAACCTAAGTACCAGAGAGTCCGCGACGGCGAAGCCTTACGGGGAGTCACATAATGAGTAACGTGCGCACACTTCCGCAGGGTTGCACGGCGTTGTAGCCCGTGCCTCTAGCCACACCAAGCCGTCTACCAGGGCGTCAGGATTCCCTTACAAGGAAGAGGTCGGGGGTTCGAAACCCTCAGCGCCCACCAACGGCGGGACCGTCCGAGCGCGGCACCCTATCCGGGCGCCACGAGGGGGCGAGCTTAGCTATGGCTGGTGGGGTCGGTTTCGGTAGTCGATACTCACCTGTGTGTGGGTCCTCCAAGAGATGGGAGGAAGCCTCTGAGCGAACCCGGTCGCGGCTCGGATGTTGGACCGAACGTTCCGAGCGGTACTGACGTCCATGCGTTCCTGATCGCGGACGTCCGCGGGTACACGTCGTTCACCCAGGAACGCGGGGACGAGGATGCCGGTCGTTTGGCGGCACGCTTCGCAGTGGTGGCTCGTGCAGTGGTCGAAGAGCACCAAGGCGAGGTGCTCGAACTCCGCGGTGACGAGGCGCTGTGCGTGTTCGGGTCGCCCCGCTCTGCCATCCGCGCCGCCGTGGCGCTGCAGAAGCGGTTCGTCGACGAGACGATCTCCGATCCATCGCTCCCGCTCACCATCGGTATCGGGCTCGACGCTGGGGAGGCGGTTCCGGTCGATGGTGGTTACCGAGGCGGTGCACTGAACGTCGCCGCGCGGCTCTGCTCGCTCGCCCGCGCCGGCGAGGTACTCGCGAGCCGGGAGATCGTCCATCTGGCTCGGCGGGTCGAAGGCGTGCGCTTCATCGAGCGCGGCCCGGCCCAGCTGAAGGGTCTCGATCAGCCGGTGCACGTGGTCGCTGTGCGCTCAGAGTCTGAGGACACCGCTGGGGCGATCGCACCGTTCGTCCGATCGGGTCCTGCCCCCCCTCCACGGCGAGCGCCGTGGAGGCTGGTGGCGATCGTCGCGGCGTTCTTGGTCGTCGCGGCCGTGATCGCGGTGCCGGCGTTAGTGCGGAAGGCCGGCGCAGGGTCCGAGATCGAGCCGAACTCGGTCGGGGTCGTCGACCCTTCCTCCGGCGAGCTCACCGCCACGATCGCGTTGCCGTCCCGTCCGGGCGCGATTACCGCCGGCAACGGGTCGCTCTGGGTGACGAATCCCGACGCGGAGACGGTGACCCGGATCGATGAGGGGTCGCAGGCGGTCGTCGATACGATCCCGGTCGGAGGCGCCCCGGCCGGGATCGTAGCCGGCGAGGGCGCGGTCTGGGTGGTCGAGAGCGGCGGTCCGTCGGTGTCCCGCATCAGCCCGGAGACGAACACCGTCGTCGCAACGGTGCCCGTGGGCAACGGTCCGGTGGGCATCGCGGTCGGTGAGGGCGGCGTATGGGTCACCAACCGACTCGACGGGACGGTGGCGAGGATCGATCCGGAGCGAGGTGAGGTGGTGGCCACGATACCGGTCGGTCCAGATCCGGGCGGCGTCGCGGTGGGGTTCGGCAGCGTGTGGGTCGCGCTCCTAGGAGCGAATGCCGTAGTGCGCATCGACCCGGGAACCGACGCCGTGTCGCAGTCGATCGGCGTTGGGAACGGGCCGACGACCGTGGGGGTGAGCCCGGACGGTGTCTGGGTAGCCAATGGTCTCGACGGCACGATCTCGCTGATCGATCCGGAAGCGGGCAGCGTCGCGTGGGTGATCCGGGTCGGGGATGGCCCGTCGGGCATCGCGTTCGCCGAGGGGGCGATCTGGGTGGCGAACGAATCGGACGGGACCTTGTCCCGGATCGACCCCGGCTCGAAGACGGTCGGCCGCACGGTGCGGATCGGCAGCATCCCATCTGGGTTGGAGGCAGCGGAGGGAAGCCTGTGGGTGACGGTCCGCGGAACCGCGACCAGCCACCGCGGGGGGACGCTGCGGCTCGTGTCCGAGACGGCGCCCTCCACCTTGGACCCCGCCGTCGCCTACGCCAATCCGTGGGGGGTCATGATCATCATGGGCGACGGGCTGGTGGGGTTCAAACGCGTCGGCGGGGTCGATGGCGGAACCCTGGTACCGGACCTCGCTATCTCGCTGCCGACGCCGACCGACGGGGGGCGCACCTACGCGTTCGAGCTTCGTCCGGGGATCGCCTACTCCAACGGCGAGATCGTCGTGGCGTCGGACTTCCGCCGCGGGCTCGAGCGCGCCTTCCGCGTCCAGAATCGGCTCAACCCGACGGTCGACTTCTTCGGCGGTCTCCTCGGCGGGAGTAGGTGCTCAACGGCACCGACGTCGTGCGACCTGTCCGAGGGGATCGTGAGCGACGACCAAGCCGGCACGGTCTCGTTCCATCTGGTCGAGCCCGATCCAGAGTTCCTCTACAAGCTGGCCCTCCCGAACGCGTTCCCCGTGCCGCCATCGACGCCCGATGAAGAACAGATCAGCGAAGGCGTCCCTGGGACCGGGCCGTACATGCTCGAAGGCCCTATGACCGATGACGGGTTGGTCCTGGTGCGCAACGAGCACTTCCGTCAGTGGTCGGTCGCGGCCCAGCCGGCCGGGAACGTGGATCGGATTGAGTGGATCTTCGGTGGAACATCGGAGGAGCAAGTCGACGCCGTCGCGAACCATGAGGCCGACCACATGGCCGACCCCCCGCCGAGCCGGATCGAAGACCTACGCGTGCAGTTCGCCGGGCAGGTGTACGAGCATCCGGCGCCGGTGTTGTTCTTCCTCGCCCTCAATACAGCGCTGCCACCCTTCAACGACGAAGACGTTCGTCGCGCGCTAAACCTCGCGGTCGACCGCCAACGGATCGTCGAGTTCTATGGCGGACCCGCAGCCGCGAGGCCGACGTGTCAGATCTTGCCGCCGAACTTCCCCGGCTACGAGCCGTACTGCCCATACACCGTCGATCCGGGGCCCGGGGGCCAGTGGACGGGACCGGACCTCGAGACGGCCAGGCGCCTCGTCCGACGTTCGGGAACCGCCGGGACCCACGTGACGTACTGGTACTCACCCGTCTTGCACGAGTCGGCGAAGGCCGAGGCCGAGTACTTCGTGCAGCTCCTGAAGGACCTGGGTTTCGTGACCGACATGAGGTCGACGGGGAGCACGTTCGATGGGCACTTCGAGGCCATCTACGACTCCGGCCGAAGGATCCAGATCGCCTGGGCTGCTTGGGGGGCCGACTACCCGGCGGCCTCGAACTTCATCGCGACCCAGCTGACCTGCGACTCCTTCTCCCCCGAGGATCCATTCCAGAACTCGAACCCCGCTGCCTTCTGCGACCCGGAGATCGACGCGATGGTCGAGCGCGCGGTCCAGATCCAGACCGAGGATCCTGCCGCCTCGGGCGAGGCGTGGGCCGAGGCGGACCGCGCGATCAGCGACCAGGCTCCATACTTGTCCCTCGTGAATCCGATCGGTGTCGACTTCGTCTCCGAGCGGCTCGGAAACTACCAGTACAACCCCGAGTGGGGGCTCCTGCTGGCCCAGGTCTGGGTCCGCTGACGAGGTGGCGCGCCTGAACGCCTGGCCTGCGGGTATATGGGGCGTGGAGTAGCGTCACGCCTCGGGCGCGGCGGGTCTTCGCCGAGGAAGCCTGCCTACAATGAGCCGTCGACGAATCGATTCGCGGCGCCTACGAGTGGCAGCACAGGTTCAAGACGTATGCACGCTCACCCGGGAGGTCGCGACCAGTTCCGACCCCTACCAGCCGTCACCGCTGTTGATCAGCTCCCCGATGTCTTGCCCGGTCAACACGTAGTCAAGGAGCCGACGGAACTAGGCGGTACTCGACGGTACTCCTGTGACACTGTGAACCGGCACTGACCTGCGAAGGTGCTGGTCAGAGGATTGGCTGTCCCTTCCCTTACAAGGAAGAGGTCGGGGGTTCGAAACCCTCAGCGCCCACGAAGCAAACACCCAGGCCTTGGTTCTCAGCTTGAACGAAACGAGCGGGTGAAACAGTTTCGCGTAGGTGAGGCGGTAGAGCACGGCGGTAGCCCATCCCCGGACTGTGTGGGCGTTGATTTCCGTGCTCTTGCCGACCTCCTTCAGATGGCCTGAGGCATCTGCATCGCTGACGGAGCGGCCACCTGGAAGCCACCGCACTGGCAGTTGGAAAAGAGACAGGGCTGAGGCTGCGGATCGGCGTGAACGAACTCGGAGTGCTCACACGTCGAGCAGACACCTGGACGCCGGCCGCGGTCGTTGAAAGAGAGATCCCACACGCATTCAACGTAGGGCGATAGTGGGGATGGGGCATCGGCCAAACGGCCAATTCTTGTCAGTCAGGCGGGTGGACGGGCTGGTGCGTTGTCGGCCCTTTGCCGTCTGTGCACAAGCTATTTGGAGATCCGGCGCCCTCGATGCGCCGTGCCGTAGAGGCGATCGGAGCAAGGGACGCGCGAAGCGAATCGAGAAGCTTCCGCCTCCAAGCCGGGCAGCTCGGAGGATCAACTGTGGCTCTCACTGCTTGCGGGATGGTGCGGGAGCCCCTCTCGGTTCCTAGGACACCGTAGGGCCTCGCGCCGTTGCAGCCCTTCGGCTACGCCGGCGCAGGGAAGGCTTCTCCCAGACCCGAAGGTTGGGTTCGGGGCTCCCGCGGGTGAAATGATGCAGGCGATGTAGGGCCGCGGAAATCGGCCAAAAGTCTCAAGTCGCCCGTGCGCTGACTCCAGCGCCTGAGATTCAGGCCGGCGGGGTCACTCCGAACTCGTCCTCGAGCCAGTCCAGCACCGAGGCGAGGTCCGTCCGCTGGGTCATGTCGAGCGAGCGGCAGATCGCGTCGCCCCAACTTGTGACCGACACGAGCACGAGCGTGTCCTTCCAGAAGTGCGGACCGCCCGAGTCGCCGAAGCACGTCCCGCCTTGACCAGTGGCGTTGTGGTTCTGCTGCAGGTGGAGGTTGTTCTGGGTCAGCCCCCCGTACGGGGACGTGGAGTACCACCGGTCCTCGTTGGGCAGGACGTTCGGGGGCGGCGACCCGTTCAGGAGGCCGTAGCCGACGTTGACAAAGGTGTCGTCCTTGATCTCGTGCGCCGACTTCAGATCGCTCAGGAACCCCTCGTCCGGGAGTTCCGGATACGTCCCGAGGACCACGCCGGCCCCGGCGAGCTCCACCACGGCCACGTCGTTGTCGAGGGTGCGGGGGTCGTAGTCGGGGTGCGTGTGGGGCGTGCCAATCACACCGGTAAGGTTCGTCCGGAAGTCGTCCGGAACCTGGTATGAGAAGTACGCGTGAACTATCGAGGTACCGTCGGTGCAGTGGCTGGCTGTCAACACGATCGTGGCTGACAGCAGCGTGCCTGAACAGCGATGCATGTAGTTGTTGTCGGCATCGCGGAACGCGAGCAGCCCAACGAACGGGTACTTGTTGGTGTCGTCCGGACTGCCGTCCGTGATCGCGCTCGCCGAGGTTGGCAGGACCACGAACAGCGTCGCGGCCGCGAGGATCGCGAGCATCCTCCGCATGGCTCCTCCTTGGGTCGCTTGGGGTCTCAGCCTACCGAGTCCGTGTCCGGGCCGCACAGAGCGGGGGAGTCGCCTAGTCCAGCCGGCCCGTCGCCGCGCACAGAGGCTCGCGAACCGCATCGTGTACGGCGAGCGCGCAACCCCGTACCAGGTGCTCGCCGAGCTCGGCGACCGGCTCGCCGGCGAGTATGCGGCCGACGACGTCCTCGATCGGGTCGCGTCGATCCTCGCGAGCGAGCGGCTCGCAGCGCTGGGTGGCGGGATGGAGGTCGACAAGGCCCCGAACCGCGGCACGATCGTCCGCGGTCGTATCCGAGTCGCCTGATCGGTTAGCGCTCTGAGGTCTTACCAGCGAAGGTTGACTGAGGCCCTCCGAAGTCGTCGAATGGGATGACGACTACCAAGAGAGGGAGGATCCATGAAGAAGAAGATGATCGCGGTCGGAGCCGTGACGATCGCCCTTCTGGGAGCGATGCCGGCGCCGGCCTCGGCGCACATCGAGCGCGGCCTGAACTGCCACATCATCGGCCGGCCGGAGCAGCTCTCGAACCACCGCGTCAAGATCCGGTGGCGGATCACCAACCGCACCCAGGCGACCCGCGACATCCTGTGCGTGGCGAGGGTCGAATCGGACACGCACCGCCGGCTCATGGGTGAGCAGGCACGCGTCCTCGGTCGTCATTTCGTCGAGCGGTCGACGGTCGCCCGTCTGCCAGGAACCCTCGAGAGCGCCAGGGTGGTGCACGGCCACTTCGTGTAACGCCGTCGCGTACTCGAAGCGCGGAGGACCCGCTTCGATCGGGAAATGGATCGGTGCACTGGGTCGGTTCATTCCGGCGCCATAGGGAACCGACCCGATGCCTCACGTCTTTGACTGAGACCGCTGCCGGCGTGCCGGTTGCTGAGGGCTATCGCCCTGCTGAATTCCGGGAGCGCCTTCGACGCAACGCTGTTCTGGAGATGGCCGCGAGCAGGGTGATGGCGGGAGGCACGAAGAGCACTCCCGCCGATGTGCCGCTCGTCGGTATCTCGGTCGGCGAAGGCGTAACCGTCTCGGTCGGACTCGGATCGGGCGTCGGACTCGGATCGGGCGTCGGACTCGGATCGGGCGTCGGACTCGGATCGGGCGTCGGACTCGGATCGGGCGTCGGACTCGGATCGGGCGTCGGACTCGGATCGGGC
>CAYYRT010000391.1:0-13733 GCA_964474055.1 uncultured Acidimicrobiaceae bacterium
GGCTCTCCAAGCCGTCGGTCGGTACCCTGTATGCCATCGTCACCGAGTTGGACCTCTCGCTCGACAGGGTGATACGCGGGGACGACTATCAGGCCAACTCGGGAGATGACGCTCCGAACGATACGATCGAGCCGCTGGTCCGCCCCCCCGATCGCCAGGTCATCGACCTCGACTCCGGCGTTCGTTGGGAGGAGCTCACTGCAACCTCCGAGGACGGTGTTGACTTTCTGCACGCCATCTACGAAGTGGGTGGTGCGTCGACGCCGGATGAATCCCTGATGCGCCACCACGGCCGCGAATACGGATATGTGATCTCGGGCACTCTGAGCATCCAGATCGGGTTCCAGAAGTATGAGTTGAGCCCAGGTGATTCGATTGCCTTCGACTCCACTCGTCCCCATCGCCTGTTCAACAAGGGCGACGAACCTGTCCATGCGATCTGGTTCGTGGTGGGCCGCGATTCCGACGGCAGAGCGACGCCCACATGACGTCAACGGTTCCGGCGCAAACTCACCTGGGCGACTGTGTCCAGTCGACGATCTGTCTCTGAACATCCGCCGCGTTGAACCAGGCGTTCTCATAACAGATCAGGCCATCTCTCAGCTCAAAGATATGGAGGATGCGGACCTCCACCGGTGCACCGCCACCGCTCATCCCGGACCATTCACCGTGGACATGACCGGTGAGTATCGACTCGTCGACGACGTACCGCTGGTCCTCTGCCGTGAATCGTTTGACAGAAGTCAGTACCACATCGGGGATGGCGTCGAGTATCGACGAGTAGACGGCTCCTACTGCTTCTTTGCCGTGAAAGGGCGCCTCCGGATGGGTGACGTCGTCCCAAACGATGTCGTCGGTGTAGGTGTCGAGCGTCGCCTGAACGTCATGAGCGTTTTCTGCGGCGAAGTGTCTTTCGATTATGTCCAAGAGTGCCTTTCTTCTGATGTAAAACTATCCGACTCCGGTGCGTTTAGTCAGGAATTCGTGGGTCGGTGAGGCGTCTTACCAAAGCAGAAGTGCGGAGGGCTGGCTTGGCCGCTCAGGGCCTCGCCTCGCCCCGGCCATCCGTGACTCCAAACCTCGGGCATGTGCTTCGGGCTGTTCGCAGGATGGGTCTCCTCCAGATCGATTCAGTCAATGTGGTCGAGCGAGCCCACCACCTCACCCTCTTCTCAAGACTCGGACCCTACGACCCCAACCTTCTTTGGCGGGCTCTGGAGGAGAGGCGACTCTTCGAGTACTGGGCGCGGATGGCCTCTTTCTGTCCGATCGAGGATTACCCCCTATATCGGTTTCGGATGGATTCGTACGCCAGGCGGGCCACGGATCTGAATGCGAAAGTGCCCGGATACGTCGAGGCGGTGTACCGCCAGGTCGCCGAGCGAGGCGCCCTCACCGTTGCCGATCTCGACGAGCCTGGGGAACGACGTGGGCCCTGGTGGGGCTGGGCCGACGGCAAGATCGCCCTCGAGCACCTATTTTCGACAGGCCGGGTCGCGGTCGCCTTCCGTCGCAACTTCACCCGGTATTACGACATCGCGGAGCGCGTAATCCCTGCGGAGTACCTTGAGGCGCCGGCCCTGTCCGGCGAGGAGGCTCGCAAGCGTCTCATCCTCCAGGCGGCGAAGGCGCTCGCTGTTGGAACCGCTCGGGATCTGATCGACTACTACTGGATCCGGGTTGCACAGGGAAAACCCGCGCTTGACAGCCTTGTTGCGGATGGGTCGTTGATCAGGGTAGAGGTGGAAGGTTGGCCCGGGCAGGCCTACCTCCACTCAGAGGCATCTATTCCGGCCGCCGTTCGGGCGCGCGCCTTGATCAACCCGTTTGATCCTTTGGTGTGGAATCGGGAGCGCCTTGCTCGTCTCCACGGTTTCCAGTATCGGGTCGAGATCTACGTCCCCGAGCCAAAACGCATCTACGGTTACTACGTCTTTCCGTTTCTGCTCGGCGACGGTTTTGTCGCTCGGGTCGACCTCAAAGCCGACCGCAAAGCCGGCGTGTTGCGAGTTCCGGGAGCATACGCCGAGGACGGTGTGGACCCGTCCTACGTCGCCCGCGAGTTGGCAGTGGAGTTAGGCGAGATGGCCCGCTGGCTCAAGCTCGGAGAGATAGCAGTTGGTACCAAAGGCGACCTGGCGGCGCAGCTACGGAAGGCGCTCTGAAATTTGATGCAGGCTTGTTAGATGCCCGTTAATGGTTGCCCGCTAGACCGCACCACGCGTAAAGGGCGTCGTAGACAAAGGAGCCCTTCTCGAGGAGCCGGTGGTCGTCGGGCTCGACCTCGAGCCCGCCCACACCAATTGCGAGGAGCCCGGCCCCAAGCGGGTCGGTTTCGAGGTCCTCTGCGATGTCGGCGGCATGAACGATCCGGGCCAATCGGGCCAGGGCCGGGTCGTCCCCCAGGCGGAATTCCTCGATGAGGATCTCGAAGGTGCACTTGCCGCCCCGGTGTGTGTAATCGGCGCCGGCTGCGTCGAAAGATCGGCCGTTCGTCTCTGCTGCAACCGCGATTACCCGGTCGGGGGGAACGAAGGCAATGTCGGCGTCGGAGTCAATGAATCGTCTGATCAGCCATGGACAGGCGATTCGGTCTGTCTTAGGACGGGCGCGGGTGACCCATTTCATCTGGTGGTCTCCTGTTCGGTGGGGAGCGGGATCTTCCGAAACCAGCCCCACAGGGTGAGGTCGTAGATGCTCTTGAGCAGGCCAGCAATCAGGAACGGCGCCCCGGCAGTGAGGGTCAGGGTGGCTCCGGCGAGCAGGGGCCCGATCGGTCGGGCGAGATACCTGGCGGTGTTGGTGTAGGCGGTGGCGGCGGTTCTTTCATCCGGCGCGACCAAGGTCATGACGTATGCCTGCCGCGTCGGGACATCCATCTGGGACAGGGCTGCTCGAGCTAAGAGCAGTACCACCGCGATTGGGAGGTTTGGGGCGAAGGCGAGGGCGGCGAGCAAAAAGGAGGACGGAAGGTGGGTGAATACCATGGTGTTGAGTAAACCCCAGCGCCGGGCGATGACGGGTGCCGCCAGAAAAGACAGGGTTTGGATGACTCCCATGGCGGCGAAAAGGCCTCCGACGGTCGCCGTCGTGGCGTTATGGCGGTCAATCAGCCAGAAGGCGATGAAGGTCTGAACTATGAAACTGCCGGCGAACGCATCAAGGGCAAACAGACCGCTAAGACGGGTGACAGCTTGCCGTGACTGGCCCAGCGGAGCGGCTCTGCCACGCCCTTCTCTCACCTCGACCGAGGCGCTCAGCCGAAGGGCGATGATCGCGCCGACGATTCCGATCGGAACGAGCAACAAGAACCACGCCCGGCCTGGGGAAGAATTGTCAATCACACCACTGCTGAGTTGAGGGAGAGCCACGGAGAGAGCTCCCAGGGAGCCGGCAGCAGCGGCGATGGCGTTGTACCAGCCGAACCCGCTGGCAAGAGCGTCAGGCTTGAGCCGTCCGGAGAGCATTGACAACTCCAGCGTGGTAAACGGCCCCGACTCGATCACCTCGGCCGAGAGGGAACCGGTTAGGGCCACCGCCGCCAGCACCCAGATCGGGGCAGAGCTTGCGAACACCACTCCAGAGAGTGCGAGAGCCAGATAGAGCGTCAGATAACTGCGGCGGCGGCCCCACCCGTCCGCCCACCTACCGATAGCCAATTGGGCTAGCACGGTGCCGGTCACTAGTGCTCCCAGCACCACCCCCACCTCGATCGCCGTAAGGCCCCGCTCGGCCAGAGTCGAAGCCAACAGCACGGACCCAAACCCGTAACCAAAGGCCCGAACAGCCTGAGAGGCCAGCACCAGCCGAACGTCTCGATCCAGGGATGCTCTCACTAGTTCTGAAGGTAGTAATATGTAACCGTGGTTGCAACAGAGAACTGGGTGTTCCTCGTCTATTGGCTGCCGCGGGAGCCTTCGACGCCCCGCATCTCGGTTTGGCGAAAGTTGAGGCGACTGGGCGTGGCCCACCTCAGCGATGGTCTGGTGGCGCTCCCCTATGGCACTTCGACAAAGGAACAACTCGAATGGGTTGCGCAAGAAATCGTCGAAGCGAGCGGTGACGCCACGATCTGGATCACAACCCCGACCGTGAAGAAGTTTGGCCGGAGCCTGGCGAGGGCCCTGGCAGCCGAGAGGGCAACCGAGTACGGAGAGTTGATCGAGCACGTGGAGGCGGCATTTACAGCCGAAACCGGGGAGCGAAGCCGGGCTCTAAAGCGGCTTCGTGCCGAGTACCGCCGGGTCGAGCGGCGGGACTACTTCCCAACCCCTGAAAAGGCGGAGACCCGGAAGGCCCTGGAGCGGCTGGCCGCCAGCCTCGACGTAGGGGTGAGTCGTTGAGATGGGCAACCCGGACCGGGGTTCACGTCGACCGGGCTGCTTCGGCCTGGCTGATTCGCCGATTCATAGATCCCGGCGCCGAGTTCTTTCTTGTCGACGACCCCGACGACGTCCCGGCGCACTGCACGCCTTTCGACATGATGGGCGTCGACCTCACTCACCACGAGAACCGGGTTACGTTTGAGGTCATTCTCCTGCGGCACAACCTCGACGATCCGGTCCTGGGTGAATTGGGGCGGATCGTCCATCAAGCCGACCTGGGGGACGACCTCTACGACGCTCCCGAGGCTGGCGGACTCGACGCCATCATTGGCGGCTTGTCGATCACCCGGACTGACAACGAGATTCTCACATTGACGGTTCCGCTCTTCGACGGCCTCTACGCCTGGCTGCATCAACGCCACCTTTAGGATCGCCAGCCATGAGGGAACAATCCAAGCCTGATCAATGGGAACCGATCCGTCGGCTCGTTGGCGAGTGGGAGGGAGAGTCAGAAGGCCATCCCGGTCGTGGGACCGTTGCGCGGACATACGCCTTTGTGCTCAAAGACAGGTATTTGCACGAGAGGAATGTCTCCACGTACCCGCCCCAAGAAACGAACGAAGCTGGCGAGATCCACGAACACTGGAGCTTTTTCAGCTACGACCGTCATCGGGCGACTCTGGTGTTCCGCCAGTTCCACCAGGAGGGATTCGTGGTCCAATACCGGCTGAACCCTGTGGAGAGTGGTGGGGACCGATTGGCTTTTGAGAGTGAGGGTCTCGAGAACCTCGACGACAGCTGGAGAGCTCGGGAGACCTATGTCTTCCGGTCCGATGACGAGTTTGACGAGACCTTTGAACTCGCCGAGCCCGGCCAGGACTTTCACGTCTACAGCGGCACGAGATTCAAGAGGAGATGACTCGACCTACCAAGGGCCGGCTATCAGGGTCAGCTCGACGCGAGCAGCACGAAGATGGGCAAGGACAGATCCAACAACCCGTGTGCGACCACGAGGTACAAGAGCACGGTGGGATGACGTCGGATGATCCACCCGAACCACACCGCCAGAGGCAGATATGCGAACAGGCGCCACAGGATGAATTTCCAATCGAACAGAAATGGAAGAAAGACGTGCTGGGCGGCAAGAACAAATGAGCAAACGAGCCAAGGGGTCAACCGCCTGGCGCCATCCTGCAATCGGGGCATGACGTAACCGAAGTACGTGGGAAGCTCAGTGAGGGCGTGAATCAGCGGGAACACCAGCACCATCGACCACGCCGCCAGCACCGGCAATGCGCGGAACATCAGATCCGCCCCTATCTGGGGATCGCCCCAGAGCTGCTGGGCAAGAACCTGGCTTGGCAGAAACCCAAGGGGACCCGCTACCACCAGGGCCAGAGCAAGCCACTTCAGGTCACCTCGCAGCTCGGATGGTCCCGCTCTTAGGAGTTGTCGGAAGCGGATCCCTTCCTTCTTGGCCAGCCGGGTGAGCAAGACAAGGTTGACCACTTCACCAAGGGCGAACGATCCCAACCACCAGTCGGCGGCCGTCCTCCAGGGGTCGTCGTCGCCGGTCAGCGCAAAGCCCAGAGCGAAAGCTGCTTGAAACGCGATCGCCAGGGCAATCCGCACGAACAGCATTCCCCACACCGCCGAACTACGAGACAACCTCCACCTGCCTTTCCCACTCACCGGTGCGGAGGTACTCGTCTATCGAGGCAGCTGCTCGCCGCCCCGCCCCCATCGCCAGGATGACGGTCGCTCCACCCGTCACGATGTCGCCTCCGGCGAAAACACCCTTCATAGAGGTACGTCCAGTCGCCGGGTCGGCCTCGACGGTGCCACGTGCGCCATGGCGCAAGTTCGGTGAGCGTTTGCGCAGGAGAGGGTTGGGGCTGTTACCCACCGCAACGATGACCACGTCGACCGGCACCTCAACTTCACTTCCTGCAATCGGTTCGGGGCGAGGTCGACCTTCCCCGTCCGGAGCTTTGAGTTCCATCCGCACGACTCGCATGCCCCTAAGCCGGCTGTCGGTGTCACCCAGGAACTCGACAGGTGAGGTGAGGAATTCGAACCGGATGCCCTCCTCCCTGGCGTGTCTGACCTCCTCTTCTCGCGCCGGCATCTCGGCTTCGGTGCGCCGATAGACGATCGCCGCATCGGTCGCCCCCAGCCGGAGGGCGGTCCGAACGGCGTCAATGGCCGTGTTTCCCCCACCGATGACGGCAACCCGCTTTTGTGCCACGACATGGACCGGGGTTGCGGCCCCACTCATATATGCGTGCATGAGGTTCACTCTGGTGAGGAACTCGTTGGCGGAGTAGACCCCCACCAGATGTTCACCGGGAACACCGAGGAACACCGGCAGACCGGCGCCCACGCCCACAAACACGGCGTCAAAGGACTCGAGAAGATCGTCGAGGGTTTCCGCTAGTCCGATCGGGGCGTTGGTAACGAAGTCGACCCCAATTTCCCTCAGCCGTTCGATCTCGGCGGCGACCACCTCCTTTGGCAACCTGTATTCGGGGATCCCGTACACAAGTACTCCACCAAGATCGTGCAGAGCCTCGTATACGGTGACGTCATGGCCCGCCCGGATGAGATCGAATGCACAGGAGAGGCCGGCCGGGCCGCTGCCTACCACCGCAACCCGCTTCCCGCTCTTGTCGACGATTGCATCTGCATGGTCGATTCGATGTCCGCGACTGAAGTCGGCGACGAATCTCTCGAGGTGTCCGATCGCAATGGGTCGACCTTTGCGGGCGAGCACGCATGCTCCTTCACATTGGTCCTCCTGCGGGCAGACCCGTCCGCAGATCGCCGGCAAGGAGTTGTCGGCGGAGATAGTGGCCGCAGCGGCACCGAAGTCACCGGCCGCCACATGTCGCACGAACTCGTCAATGCGGACGCCTACGGGACATCCCTCCACGCACTTTGGGCGCGGGCAGAGGAGGCATCGCTGAGCTTCGAGGACTGCCAGCTGGCTCGTCAAGCCGAGGTTTACCTCCTCGAAGGAGTGCGCTCGTTCCACCGGGTCCCGTTCGGGCATGGCGGTCCGGGGCAGACCCGAGCGATGTTTTCTGCTGGTAGGACTCATAGGTTGACCGCCTGACAGCTTTCGGTCTGGCCGAGTTCGAAGCCCTGATATGCGCGGTTTCGGGCCATCAGGACGTCGAAGTCCACCGATTGGGCGTCGAATTCGGGTCCGTCGACGCAAGCGAACTTGGTCGTTTCACCCACCAGAACCCGACATCCACCGCACATGCCAGTCCCGTCGATCATGATCGGGTTGAGGCTGACCGTGGTGGTCACCTGGTGAGAGCGGGTGAGCTCGGCCACGGCCCGCATCATGGGGATCGGTCCCACCGCAAAGACCCGGTCGATCGTCTCTTCACCCTCGAGCAGGTCGGCGAGGACATCTGTCACGAAACCATGACGCCCGTAGGATCCGTCGTCGGTGGCGGGGTGAACCTGGTTACACACCTCCGCTAGCTCATCCTCCAGGATCAACTGCTCCTTCGATCGGGCTCCCACGATGGCGACGACCCGATTCCCCGCATCGCGCAGAGCGCGCGCCACCGGATAGGCGATCGCCGTCCCCACGCCTCCGCCCACCACCACCACCGTGCCGAAATTTCCGATATCGGACGGAACGCCAAGCGGTCCCACGACGTCGGTCAAGCTGTCTCCGACTTCCAGACGGTTGATGGCCATGGTCGTTGCCCCAACAGCCTGAACTATCAAACAGATGGTCCCGGCATCCCGATTGCCGTCTGCGATCGTCAGCGGTATTCGCTCGCCATCGTCTGCGACCCGAACGATCACGAATTGCCCGGGCCGCCAGTACTGGGCCACCCGCGCTGCTTCGACCCAGAAGCGTTTTACCGAGGGGGCAAGGAATTGGGCCTCGCGTATCGAGAACACCCCGTCATTGTGCGAGGTGAAGTCTCGACGCAGAAGGGTCCGAAGTCACTAGAACTTCCTGCGTATATCTCCCGGGAGAAACCGGCGCGATTGTACGCAAGAAGGGTTAGGGGGCGCCGGCTCCGGAAGGTTCGCTGAGAGCCCACAGGACGTCCTTGATCGAGGCGATTCCCAGCAGGCGGTTGCCATCGACAACCGGCAGATGTCGATAGCCGGTGGCCAGCATCCATTGGGCGGCCTCGGTGACGTCAACATCGGGGTCCATCACATCCGGGCGGGGCGTCAGCCAATCACCCACCGACTCGTCGGACGCCTGGGCGCCGCCAGCCACAGCCCTGAGGATGTCGCGTTCAGTGATGATCCCTGCCAGCAGGTCACTTTCGAGGACCCCGAGCGACCCGACGCCCTCCTCGATCATTCGCTCAGCCGCCTCTCGCAGCGTCGTTTCGGCCACACAAGTGATGGCACCTTTCCCGATCAAAGCTCTGATTTCCATGGAACTCTCCTTCATCTCATCCGAAACATGGACGATCGCGCCGTTGGCGACCAGGGTCAAATGTCCCTGAAGGTGCCGTTAGCTCCTTTTCTCCAGTGACCTTTGACCCTGGCTTTGACCTGGTCCAACCGGGAAGCTAGATCCCTATGGCCAGTCTTGTTGTTGCGCCGCGGTCGTTGACGATCGACGGCAATGAAGCGGCAGCCCGTGTAGCCCATGCGCTGTCGGAGGTGATCGCGATCTACCCGATCACTCCTGCCTCGCCGATGGGCGAACTCGCCGACGAATGGTCACAGAAGGGGATGCCCAATGCCTGGGGAACCATTCCCGAGGTCGTTGAGATGCAGAGCGAAGCGGGTGCTGCGGGAGTGATGCACGGTGCTCTTCAGACCGGAGCGCTCGCCACCACCTTCACCGCGTCCCAGGGGCTGCTGTTGATGCTGCCCAACATGTACAAGATCGCCGGGGAGCTGACACCGACTGTGATTCATGTCGCCGCGCGCACGATTGCGACGCATGCTCTGTCGATCTTTGGCGACCATTCCGATGTGATGGCTGCCCGGCAAACGGGATTCGCGATGTTGTGCTCGGCAACGGTTCAGGAGGCGCAAGACCTCGCGTTGGTCGCTCACTCCGCCACCCTCGAAGGCCGGGTTCCGTTCATTCACTTCTTCGACGGATTTCGGACCTCTCATGAGGTAGCCAAGATCGATGCTCTAGAGATCGGGACGATGAGGGACTTCATCGATCCAGCCCTCATCACCGCCCATCGCAACCGCGCCCTCAACCCCAATCGCCCTGTGCTCCGCGGGTCTGCTCAGAACCCCGACGTCTTCTTTCAAGCTCGCGAGGCTTGCAATCCTTTCTACGCGGCCCTCCCGGGCATCGTTCAGAAGGAAATGGATCGGCTGCACGAAGTGACCGGCCGCACATACCGGCTGTTTGAGTACTTCGGCCACCCCGAAGCCGACCGGGTCATAGTGGTCATGGGATCAGCGAGCGGTGCCGTCGTGGAGGCGATCGATAGGTTGGTCGTTTCGGGCCAGCGGGTGGGGATGGTGCTTGTCCGGCTTTACCGACCATTCGATGTCGCCGCGTTTCGGCAAGCTCTGCCGGAGTCGGTGACGGCGGTGGCGGTGCTGGACCGGACCAAAGAACCCGGGGCGGTGGGCGAGCCGCTTTTTACAGACGTGCTGGCGGCGCTCGCGGCTACCGGGCCACTGCCGGAACGGATCATTGGCGGTCGCTACGGCCTGTCTTCGAAAGAGTTCACGCCGGCCATGGCGATGGCCGTGTTCGATGAACTGGCTCGTTCCAATCCCAGACGGCAATTCACCGTTGGGATCAACGATGACATCGGCCATCTCAGTCTTGCGGTCGACACCGCTGCCTGGGAAGAAGAGGCTGACGTTGTCCGGGCTGTGTTGTTTGGATTGGGAAGCGATGGGACGGTGGGCGCCAACAAGGCCTCGGTCAAGATCATCGGGGAGAAGACGCCGCGCTTTGCCCAGGGCTACTTCGTGTATGACTCCAAGAAGGCGGGCTCGAGGACCGTTTCCCATCTTCGCTTCGGGCCGCGCCCGATCTCGTCGAGTTACCTGATCGGACCCGGTCAGGCGACCTTCGTTGCTTGTCACCAGTTCCAGTTCCTCGATGACGTCGACGTACTCGAACCGGCGGCGATGGGCGCTCGATTCTTGCTCAACTCCCCGTACCCGGCCGATGAAGCCTGGGACAACCTTCCCGGATGGTTTCGGCGGGGAGTGGTGGAAAAGAAGATCGACCTGTGGGTGATAGACGCGGCGGGGATCGCCCGCGAGGAGGGTCTCGGAGGTCGAATCAACACCGTCCTTCAGGTCTGTTTCTTTGCCCTTACCGACCTGGTTCCAGTCGACGAGGCCATCGCAGCCATCAAGGCCGAGATCGCCAGGGCATACGGCAAGAGGGGCGAAGTGGTGGTTCGGCGCAACCTGGCGGCCGTCGATCAGGCGGTAGCTGCTCTGGCCCAGGTAGAGACTCCAAACCAACTCGACGGCCAGCTCGATGTAGGCGGACCGGGTGACCGCTTGGAGGCCCGCTTGCAAAACGCGCCAGACTTTGTGCAGCGAGTGACGGGGTTGATGCTCGCCGGCAAAGGTGACCTTCTTCCGGTTTCGGCCATGCCGGTCGACGGGACCTTCCCGACCGGTACCGCCCTCTGGGAGAAGCGATCGATCGGCGACGAGATCCCGTTGTGGGATCCTTCGATCTGCATCGATTGTGCCCGTTGCGCTCTCGTGTGCCCGCATGCAGCTATCCGAATCAAGGTATTTGATCCGGCGGTGCTCGAAAACGCCCCCCCCGGCTTTTTGTCGAAGCCGGCCGACGGCCGCGAGTATTCCGGAAAGTCGCTGACGATCCAGGTCGCCCCGGACGACTGCACCGGATGTGGAGTCTGCGTGCAGATATGCCCTGCGATCTCGAAGGAGATCGTCAAGCACCGTGCCATCGATATGACTCCCAAGCTCGACCATCTCGAAAGGGAGCGAGCCAACTTCGAGTTCTTTCTCGACATACCGGATCTTCCCAAACGGAGTCTCAAGCTCGAATCGGTCAAGGGTTCTCAGCTTGCCCAACCACTCTTCGAGTTCTCGGGAGCATGCGCTGGATGTGGCGAGACTCCCTATGTCAAGCTGCTGTCGCAGATGTTTGGCGACCGGGCGATCGTTGCGAACGCCACCGGATGCTCCTCGATTTACGGCGGCAACCTTCCGACGACCCCATGGTCAGTGGACCAGGCAGGACGCGGTCCGGCATGGTCCAACTCCTTGTTCGAAGACAACGCCGAATTCGGGTTGGGCATGCGTTTGGCGCTCGACCGGCTCGAAGCCGATGCACAGCTGTTGGTGACAGCCCTGGTTCCCTCCCTGGGCGATCTGGCCACCGACCTGCTCGACGCCGATCAGTCCACCGAGGAGGGCATTGCCCTTCAACGGGAGCGAGTGGCGAAACTGCGCCAGACCCTGACGTCGCTGATGCCCGACCCCCTGGCTCTCCGGTTGGAGGCGGTGGCCGACGCCCTGGTGAAGACCTCGGTCTGGATCGTTGGGGGCGACGGTTGGGCCTACGACATCGGGTTCGGAGGGCTTGATCATGTACTCGCCTCCGGGCGCGACGTGAACATCCTGGTCCTCGACACCGAGGTCTACTCGAACACCGGGGGACAGGCTTCCAAGTCGACCCCGCGCGGCGCGGTTGCCAAGTTCGCTTCCGGCGGCAAGGCCACCGGGAAGAAGGACCTTGGGCAGATGGCCATGTCCTATGGCAACGTCTACGTCGCTCAGATTGCCATGGGGGCGAACATGACCCAGACGGTCCGGACCTTCGCAGAGGCCGGTGCCCATCCGGGCGTGTCTCTGATAATCGCCTACAGCCCTTGCATCGCCCACGGCATCGAAATGGTCGATCAGATGGCTCATCAGAAACAAGCGGCCGACTCCGGGTATTGGCCGCTATATCGGTACGACCCGGCGGTGGAGGCCCAGGGCAAACCGGGACTGAAGCTAGATAGCCGGGCACCCACCATCCGCTTCAAGGAGTTCGCCGCGAAGGAGGCACGTTTCGCCATGCTGGCCAGAGCCAATCCAGAGCGAGCCGCCGAGCTGGCGACCCGCGCCCAGCAGGACATCGACAACAGGTGGCACTTCTACGAACAACTCGTCAACGTCCACCGGACAGCCGAGTACACCGAGGTCGAGGACAAATGACTGTTGACCTGGCCACCAGTTACCTCGGGCTCAAACTGTCCCATCCGGTCGTGCCCTCGGCGTCTCCGCTGACCGCCGACCTCGATCATCTGCACGCTCTTGTGGAAGCAGGAGCGGCGGCTGTAGTGCTGCCTTCGTTGTTTGAGGAGCAACTCGAGCACGACGCAATGGCCATATTCCACGGCGAAACGTGGTCGGCTGGGTCGTTCGCGGAGGCCACCGACGGGTTCTGGCCCGAGATGGAAACCTACAACACCGGTCCCGGCCCTTACCTGGATCTGATCCGGGCAGCCAAGCGTGAACTCGCGGTGCCGGTCATCGCCAGCCTCAACGGGACCAGCAGGGGCGGATGGACGTTGTATGCCAAGGTCCTGGAAGACGCCGGCATTGACGCTCTCGAACTCAACATCTATCTGATCGCGGCCGATCCGGCCGTTTCCTCCTTGGAGGTTGAAGCGCGCTACCTGGATCTGGTGGAGTCCGTCAGGAATGCGACCAACGTGGCCCTGGCCGTCAAGCTTGGACCGTTCTTCTCATCGATGGCTCACATGGCGAATCGTTTGGTGGAGGCAGGTGCCGACGGGCTGGTGCTCTTCAACAGGTTCTATCAACCCGACATCGACCTCGACCGCATGGAGGTAGTCCCCAATCTGGTGCTCTCTTCGGCCGCCGAGCTGAGATTGGTCTTGCGATGGATGGCCATTCTTCACGACAGGGTCGGGTGTTCCCTGGCAGCTACCACGGGGGTGGAAGGGCCCGACGAGGCGATCAAGCTGATCCTGGCAGGAGCGGACGTGACGATGATGGCATCGGCCCTCCTTCGGCACGGCCCCTCCCGACTCCGGGAGACCGTGGACGGCTTGCGCTCGTGGCTCGATGAGCGTGGCTACACCTCGCTCGAGCAGGCGAAGGGGTCGCTCAGCCAGAAGGCGGTGCCGGACCCCACCGCGTATGAACGATCGAATTACATGCAGACCCTGGTGTCGTATTCACCACCATGGTGAGGTCCGATTCGGGTTCGAAGGTGCACTTGTTGCCGGGCCAGAATCCATGATCGCTGTTGTCGTCACCTATCTGGCGGTGCTTGCCTTGGTCGCGCTCCTCGGAGCGATCGTGCTTCTCGCGGGTCGTCGGAGTAACCGCCTGACCGAGCTATTCGGACCATCCGCCCTCTCGATCTCATGGGTGGTCGCGACGGTCGCGACTCTCGGCAGCCTCTTCTTGTCCGAGGTAGCAAAC
>CAYYRT010000392.1:0-7008 GCA_964474055.1 uncultured Acidimicrobiaceae bacterium
CGGCAGACGCAGTGCACGACGGCCTGCAGGTTCTCCCGTCGGGTCACGCTCAGGATCTTCGACACGACGGCCGGGTAGTCTCTCAATGCGATGTCGTCGATCGTGAAGCGGTGACCCGCTCCCGCGAAGGCCGGGCTGGCCCGGTAGTCCAGCAGCCAGACGTCGTACCCAGCCCCGCACAGATAGTCCACGAGGTTGACCTTCACCGTCTCGGTCACGAAGGAGGCCGCAGTCACGCCGAAACCCGGCGCGAGGATGACGGGCCCCTTGGCCCCGCCCCGGTAGCGGGTGAGATGAATGACGGTCCGGTCCGACGTCGGCACGTCGAACTGCTCCGGCGTCGGCCGGTCCGCCGCGGAATGGACACTGATCCGCCGCGGCGGCACGTCGGGCGTAGCGGAGATGGCCGGCGCGAGGATCCGCCCGTACGAGGCAACCAGAAAGCCCGCGAAGGCGACCAGGTAGCGCAGCCAGGTATCGAGCCGCTGCGGAAGACTCCGCGCGTGGCGCGCCCGCACGGTTCGGAATGAGTGGAGGAAGTCCGTCAGGGAGATGCTCAGTACGCCTCGCCACGGACTCGCGCTCAGCCCGCCGCTGGTGACCGTCACGAAAAGAGTGGTGAGATCGGGCCATGCGCGCGTCACGTGGGAGTTCGTCACTCGCTTGACGGCCTTCACTTCGAAGGTCTCGCCGCTCTCGGCCACCACGCGCATCCGATAGAGCAGCTCCCGCGTCTCGACCGCGTCGGCATCCACGACAAACCAGCCGAACGTCCCATCACGGATGGTCATCGGTCGACTCGACAGGCAGGGTGCGGTCACGGTGCCGACAAATCGGGCCGTGTGCTGGCAGTCGTTGATCATCGACTCAAGGTCGTCCGACATCACGGTGACCGTCAGCGCGACGCTCCGCCCTTCGCGTCGACCGCGCTCGGCGGCCCCGTGGAAGTCGTTTCCGCCCTCCGGCGAGAGATATCCGGTCATCCGCTCGGTGAACTGGATGCCCAGCCGCCGGGCCTCCGAGAAGCTCAAGGCGCCCCTTGGAGCATTCGGAGAATGGATCTCCCGGACTGTGTTCCCAACCGCGTAGTCGATCGTCCACTTGTATCGCTGCGCGAGGAGGGTGCACATGCGCTCGGCCAGCGCTGAGATCGTCCACAGCGGATTGACCCCGAGGGCGCGAGGCACGACGGCGGCATCGCAGACGTACAGGCCCTCGTACGGCTCGCCGGGCTGCCGGCCGGCCTTGCCCTGGAACACCCGCCCTTCGTGGCTGACGACACCGGTGGCGGCGTCGTCGGCCATCCGGCACCCGCCCAACGGATGCACCGCTACCGGCTTGAATGGGCTCCTGACGAGGATCCCATAGAGCGTGCTCGAGGTGTCGTGGAGGAGCTGATCGACGCGTCGGAGAAACGGCTGGTGATCCGCGCCCGGCCAGAGGACGCGGAGGCGATCGTTCTCGAGGGTGAGTCGACCGCCGGCGTTGTCGTGGCCGATGACCAGGAAGGTCTGGGTGTTCCGCACCGCGCCGCTACGCGGGCCGCTGAGGAACCGGTACCAGCGCTTCATCTCGGCCTTCACGGATTCCCCCAGCCCCAGGCTCGGTGCGCGCCCGACCAAGGCCGCCGCGATGGCGAGCACGAACGGGATGACCGCGGCCAGGGCGCCGGGTATCGAGCCTTCCTGGACGATGATCCCTTCGCTCTTCACCGGCTGGTCGCGGAGGTCGATCATTCCCGTGATGCAGGGGCCGACGGGCTCACGCTGCTCCGGGCGGTCTCGTCCGAATCCGATGCCGTTGATCGGCTCGCCGCTGTTGTACCCGAGGGCCAGCATGTCGCCGTTGGCGCTGAAGCCGCGTCCGAGCTGGTCCGACACGGATAGGCCCTGGCGCGCCGACCGCAGCAGGATCTCCGTGGAGCCCAGCGAGCCGGCCGCGAGCACGACGATCTCCGCCGCAACCGCCATGGTCGGCGCGGAGAATCGCGGCCGACCCGAATCCGGGAGGTCGTAGTGCACTAGCCACTCCCGGCCACGCTGCTCCACGTGACGCACGGACACTTCCGTGTAGATCTCGGCGCCGTGCGCCTTGGCGTCTGGCAGGTAGTTCATCAGGAGCGTGTTCTTCGCCCCGTAGTTGCAGCCCGAGACGCAATCCCCACAGAGCTCGCAGGCGTGCTGCTCGACCCCGACGTGGTTGACGATGTGCCGGAAGCTGACCGCGATGCGCGGTCGCTCGAAGCCCGCCGTCCTCCCCGCCGCATCGAGCCGCTTCTGCGCCTCCTCGAGCGCCAGGAGCTTGGGGAGCGGCGGGAACCGCGGCGGCCGGGGATAGGCGGTCGGCTTGAGCATCTCCTCCACGAGCGCGAATTCCCGCCGGAGGGGCTCTGGGTCCGCGAGCACGGCCTCGGGCCATACGGCATCCCGAAACACCCAGTCGGCCGGGCGCAGCACGACGTTGGCGTTGATGAGTGAGGTCCCGCCGAGACCGCAGCCAACCAGGGCGTGTATGTCCTGGTTGAACCGGAAATCGTACAACCCGGTGTGCGAGCGGAAGTGGCGGAGGGGGAAGTCGAACTGGACCTCGTTCCAGACCTTGGACGGGGTGTCCGGGAAGTCGCCCGGCTGGAACTCGCGCCCCCGCTCGAGCAGGCAAACGCCCCGGCCGGCTCGGGATAGCCGCGAAGCGGCGATCGACCCTCCGTAGCCCGAACCGACGACCACCACGTCGTAGCGGGGTTTGATCTCCGTGATCGGCGACGACAACCGAGGCATACTCCACCCCCGATGGATCCGACACTCACGGAGTTCGGCTTCTGTGAGTGTCGGAGGCTGGCCGCGCAATGCTAGTTGACGGGCATCTCCTGCCGTGCCGCCACACTCAAGACGTTTCCGCCTCCGCGAGCCAAAAGTGAAGTCCCATGTCCTGGAACAGCTTGACGGCCCGTGTGAGATGGAACCGGGCATGCTCCTCATCTCCCGCGGCCGAGTAAAGCCGGCCGAGGCCAAGGTGACAGCGACCCACGAGCGGTAGCATTCCCAGCTTGACCGCCAGCTTCAGCGCCCGCTTGTACTGACTGACAGCGCCTCGCATCTCCGTCCTACCCCTGGCTGCGATGACGCATGCCGAGGTGTGGAGGGCATCCGCCTCATAGCCCCGCTCGCCGTACGTAAGGGCGAGGTCAAGCGCACGGTCGACCACCCGACGAGCGTCCGCGAGCGATCCTGCCATCAACAGCGCGTCCGCCCACCAGACGTACAACCGTGACAGATTGGAGCGCACGCCGATGGCCTCCATGGTGGTCGCGCCGCGCTCCAGGTGCGCGACCCCGTCGGCCGCGCGGCCGACGAGCGCGAGTGCCCAGCCAAGGGTGGCGACCGCGCCGGGCAGCCACACTAGCAGCGCCTTCCTTTCGCACAGCTGGACTGCGCGTTCGCCCTCCGCGACTGCGATCTCCATCTGCCCGCGGTAGAGCAGAGTAATAACACGCAACGTGTAGGCGATCGCCTGGGCCTGGGGATGGTCCGACTCGTTGGCCGCTTGTGCCGCCCGGTCAGTGTAGAGCAGGGCGCGGTCGATGTCGCCGATCAGCGTGAGCGAGTACCCGAGCCAGCCCGCAGCGCCGACGTACGCGGGCACGGTCACCGCAAGCAGGCGCTTCGCCCGCTCGGCGTCCGGACCGTCTACGATCCGCTGGAACAAGTCGATCGCCGGACCATACGCGCCGAGCACGCAGTGGTTCAGCCCGAGCGCGTAGGTAGCGAGAATACCAACTTCCGGATCGCCGATGGCGCCCGCGATGTCGAGGGCCTGCCGGGCGCGCTCGAGGCCGTCCTTGAAACGGCCCTCCATCCATGCGTACTGGCTCATCCGGCAGAGCAAGCGCCCGAGCCGCGGCGAATCGTCGAGTTCGCGGGCCAGGCGCTCCGACTCGCGGTGCAGTTCGATCAATCGCGATACTTGCCCGAGCACGATGAGAGGAACGTGCAGATCCAGGCGGACGTCGATCCGGCGGCCGATGTTGTCCGTACTCGGCTCGAGGCGATCGGCCAGCTCTAGCGCCTTCTCGTAGCGGCCGAGACTCTCCTCGACGGAGCCCCGAGCGAAAGCGGCAGCGCCAACCCAACGCAGGTAGTCGACCGCCTTGGGCCACACCTCTCCCAGCACCGAATGGTGTGCGAGGGCCTCCTCGTGGTCGCCGAGGCTGTTTGCGTAGAGGCGTTCGATAGCCGACACGATCCTCGCGTGTAGCAGCTTCGCATGATCGTGAAGGAGGCCCCCGTAGGCAACCTCGTGGGTCAGCGCGTGCTTGAAAGAGTACACTGGCTCGGGGAGTGACACCCGCTCGAATAGGAACTCCGCCCGCTGGAGAGAGCGAAGGATCGGGCCGATGTCCGCGGTGGGCAGGTCGGCGATCGACTCGAGAAGGGCGAGGCGAAAATCCTTGCCTATGACGGACGCGCGCTGTAAGAGGCTCTTCTCGCTCGCCGGGAGACGGTCGATGCGGGCAGCGAGCAAGGCCTGGACGGTGGCGGGGACGTGGGGTCGGAGCATCCGCGCCGGCCGATACCGACCCGCCGCACCTATCAGCAGTCCGTCGTCGACAAGGGCCCGGACGCTCTCCTCCAGGAAGAAAGGATTCCCGTCGGCTCGCTCGATCAGCAACTGTCTAAGAGATCCCAAATCCGCGTGATCACCGAGCAGCGAGCCGAGAAGGCTCTGCGCCGCTTCACGAGAGAGGGGCTCGAGGCAGATCTGGTTGTAGTAGATCTTCCGTCCCCAGGTGTGGCAGTACTCGGATCGGTAGTTCACGAGGAGAAGGAGGCGCGCGGTGGACAGACTCTCAACCAATCGGTCGAGAAAGCCTTGCGTCTCGGGATCGATCCACTGGAGGTCCTCGACGATGAGGACCAGCGGCTCGACCTGACTGAGGCTCACGAAGAAGAGTGTCAGCGCCTCCTGGGTCAGCTCTCGTCGGCGCAGGGGGTCGTAGGTGGGGAACGGACTGTCCTCGGAAACGGCCCCGAAGAGCGCGAGCAGAGGTGTGAGCGCCTCGGCGAGTCGCTCATCGAGCGTCAGCAGGGTCTGCGTTATCTTCTCGCGCACGGCCGCGGGCGAGGCCCCGTCCGGGAACCCGAAGTACCGACGCAGCAGATCAAGCAACGGCAGATATGCTGTCGTGCGGCCATGGGATACTGTGCCACCTTCGAGGACCAGGCAGCCAGCGACCAGAGACGACTGCGTGAACTCCAGGAAGAAGCGCGACTTGCCGATGCCCGGCTCCCCCACCGTACCGATCACGCTCCCATGTCCCGCCACTGCCTTCTCGAAGGCGCGGTGCAGTTCGGCGAACTCCTGGTCCCGGCCCACGAAACGGGTAAGGCCGCGGAGCATTGCCGCTTCGATGCGCCGGATTTGGCGAGCGCCGACCAGCTCGAACACATCGACGGGATTGCGTCGGCCTCGTACTGGCACGGCGCCGAGCGGTCGAGCCTGCACGAACGGCTCGGCGAGGCGGAGGGTGGCGAGGGTCAGCCGGATCGTCCCGGGCGCCGCCATCTCCTCCATTCGAGCCGCCAGATGCGTCGTCTCACCGATCGCGGAGTAGTCCATAACAAGATCGTTGCCGATAGCGCGGACGACGACTTCTCCCGAGTTCAGGCCGACGCGGATCCGGACGGAACTACCGAGTCTCGGTTCGACTTGCGTCGCGTATTGTCGGACGCTCTCCTGCATGGCGAGAGCCGCGTAGCAAGCACGCGCCGCGTGGTCCTCGTGAGCAATGGGAGCGCCGAAGAGGGCCATGATGCCGTCGCCCATGACCTGGTTCACGGTGCCCTCGTAGCGATGGACCGCCTCCATCATGTGCTCGAGAAGAGGATCGAGGAGGTTACGCGCCTCCTCGGGATCACGGTCGGCTAGCAGCTCCATCGAGCCCTTGAGGTCGGCGAAGAGAACCGTGACCTGCTTGCGCTCGCCTTCCAGGGCCGCCTTCGAGGAAAGGATCCTTTCGGCTAAGTGCTTCGGCGTATACGAGTCCGGGGCGGCGAACTTAACTGTCGGGGTAGTCCGGAGCGGCGCGGCGCACTGGCCGCAGAACTTACTCTCGGGCGAGTTCGTCGCACCACAGGACGGACACGTTAAGGCAAGCGGCGCGGCGCACTCCCCACAGAACGTTGTACCTGTAGGATTCTCGTGCTGGCAACGGAGGCACTGCATGCCGGAAGCCTCCCAGCGAATCGAAGCCGGGGCCGGTCGGACAAGTGACGAGAGCATAGTCTCGCGGGCGGCCTGGGTCAATCTGGAACTCCACCACTGAAGTATCTACTCAAGATTAACCTCCTTTGCTGTGATGGGCAGCCGCGTGTCCAGGCTGTCCAGGCCAAGGAGGAGCCCATGATCAAGCTCAGCGATGTGAAGGTGGCGCCGCACCGGGAGCCGGGGGCCGATCGCTATCGCCAGCATCTCCTCCACGTGGACGCGGCCGGGCGCTTCTCGGTGGTGGCGCTCGTGTGGGGGGCCGGACAGGCGACCCCGATTCACGACCACGTCGCGTGGTGCGTGGTCGGCGTCTACGAGGGCCGCGAGCGCGAGATCACCTACGCGGCGCCGCCCGACGGATCGGGCGACGAGGTGATCCGGGCGGCCGCGCGGGAGTGCGAGGCCGGCGAGGTCGTGTGGCTCGCGCCGGAGCGCCCGAACATCCACCGGGTCGAGAACGGAGGGGACTCCATCGCGCTCTCGATCGACGTCTACGGCACCGACATCGCCCGCGCCGGCAACAGCATCCGGCGCGAGTACCGCGAAGCGGCGGGCTAGCCGGCCGTCTTCGCGGCGGGCCTCCCCGCGGGCGCGGGAGCGGCCGCCGCGTGGCCGTTGTCGCTCACCTCGCAGGCCGCGGCGTCGCCGCTGCGGTGGATCGAGAGATCGGTGATGGTCGGCTGCTCGCCGCAGAGCGGGCACTTGGGGTCGCGCCGGAGCTTGACCTCGCGGAAGCGCATGCCG
>CAYYRT010000393.1:0-3392 GCA_964474055.1 uncultured Acidimicrobiaceae bacterium
TCAGCTATTCGAGCGTTGTGCCCACTCGACGAGCGGTGCGGAGAACGTGCTCGCCGACCGGCGTAGAGCTGACGTCGGAACTCATCGCCTATACTCGCGCTCGCGCCGACATAGCTCAGCGGTAGAGCAGCTGTTTCGTAAGTCTCCCGCGCCATGCGCAGTGCTACGAGCGTGGGGGCCCGATACAAACGGGCACACTCATCAGCTATTCGTTGCGAGGTCTTGCCCGCCTAGGATCGACGCTGCGGGCCGAGAGGGGCGTGGCCGACCGCTCGATGCAAGAGGCGACCTTCCTGTGCCTTGGCCGTTCGCGGTCTCCGCCGTTAGCGGGCCGACCCCGCGGCGAGGCTCCTCAGGCAGCCGGGTTGAGACGCGTCGGGTCGCGACGCGGCCCGATGACGATCACCTCGGCCGTCTGCTCCGCGGCGGCGGTATCGTCGCGAACGAGGTAGGCGTGGTGGACCTCGGTGAGGCCGGTCGACAGCGTCGCACCGACGGCGCAGTACTTCGTCGCGGACAGCTCGATCGCCCGGCGGACGGCCTCGATGTCGATCCCCGAGCCCTCCACGACGTGCACGAGGTCGATCCGGGTGAAGGCGTTCGGGTGCTCGTCCTGCTGGGTCCCCGTCGCCTCGACATCGTAGCGCCGCACGTCCTGCCGGCTCTTGCGCAGGATGGTGATGACGTCCATCGCCGTGCACCCGGCGAGCGCCAGCGGGACGAGCTCGGCGGGGCGCATGCCGGTGTCGCCTGTCGCGTTGTCGAGGACGAGGGCGTGACCCGTGCCTGTACGACCGGCGAAGCGGAGGCCGTCGCCCTCCAGGCTGACGGATGCGGTCTTTGTCGCCATGGGGTGAACTCCGGAAGGGCCGGCCGGCATGCGGTCAGCGGGGGATGGGTGGTTGTCGGATCTGGCCTTCGTGGATGACGCGGTCATGCCCGATCGTCCAGGGCAGCGATCGCTCGCTCGAGGCGCGCCTTCGCCTCCTCGGCGACGGGGCGGACACCCGGCGTGTCCACGATCCCGAGCACCGCCACCGGGTCCATCGCCTCCACGATGGTGTCGCGACCGTCTTCACGGAGGACGACGTTGCACGGCAGCAGTGCGCCGACGGCGGGATCGGCCTGGATCGCCCGATGGGCGAGGGGCGGACTGCAGGCGCCGAGGATTACGAACGGCGTCCGCTCGACACCGAGCTTCGCCTTCATCGTGGCCTGGACGTCGATCTCGGTCAGGACACCGAAGCCCTCGACCTTGAGTGCGGCCACGACCGCCGGTCGCACAGCGGCGACCGATCCGTGGAGCCGCGTGCCGAAGGTGAAGGCTGTTCGGCTTGGCATGTGTGTCACCCAATCTGATCGTGTGGGAGGTGGAGACGCGCGGAACCGACGAATCAGCTTCGCTCCTGACAGGTATAAGTCATGCGACGGCGCACGGGCATGAGCCACAAGTCACGTCGGGAGGGGCCGGGCGGGCCGAAGTCCGTGCCGGCGACACCCCGACCGCCGCCTCGTCGGCAGGAGCGGCCGCATTCCCGGATATCAGTGATCAACTGGCTCCCGGGATCTACTTCAAGGGACCTGGAGCGTCGACGCCAGCCAAGCTCACGTTCACGATGCCTGCGGGATGGACGAGCGCGTATGGAATTGCCTACAAGGACCACGGTGGGCCCGCTGAGATGGCGTTCGGCGAATGGATCATCACCAACGTCTACACCGATCCGTGTCAATGGCAGGAGTCCCTGCCGGATCCAGCTGTTGGGCCGACTGTCGACGATCTGGCGAGCGCGCTGCTGGCCCAGAAGGGCCGCAACGCCTCCGCGCCGACCGACGTCACGCTGGGCGGCTACCCAGCCAAGCGGATCGAGATGTCGATCCCGGCGGACCTCGACAGTGCAACTTGCGACATGGGGGTCATCCGGACTTGGCTTGGGTCGGGTGAAGATGCCGCTAGTTGGCCAGCCGGTCAGGATTTTCTCCCGCGCAGCGGTCAGCTGAACGTGGTGCATGTCGTTGACGTCGATGGTGCCCGGCTGGTCATCGACTCGTGGCACATGCCAGGCACGTCCGCGGCGGACCTGGCGGAGCTCGATGCGATCCTCGCGTCCCTGCGCATCGAGCCCTGACGGCAGACCGGCTCGAGTGGTCGCGACCGCTCGAGCCGACATAGCTCAGCGGTAGAGCAGCTGTTTCGTAAGTCTCTGGCCGTATGCGCAGTGCTTCCCAGAGTGGAGACCCGATATGAACGGGCACACTTATCAACTATTCGTTTCGGGGGGTTGCCCACCTAGGATCGACACTGCGGGCCGCTAGCGTCGAAACCGACCCCAGAGTACCCGAATCGTCTCACAAATCGGTCGGGTCAAAGGCCCAGATGAAGGCGTAGGGCCTCATCGATGTCGAGCATGATCGCGTTTGGGACGACGCCCAGCCGGTCACCCACACGCTCGACAGCGATCGAGCGTATCTGTTCAGCCTGCGCCTTGGAGTCGCGGTCGAGCCCAGTCTCGGCGGCTGGAAGCAGGACCTGGAAGGGGTAGACGCGCTCGACGTTCGGTGTCACGGGAACCACCGTGATGACGCCGCGACCCAATCGCCCCGCCGTCGCGTTGGCCGCGTCGTTGCTGACGATGACCGCCGGCCGGCGCTTGTTCGCCTCGGAGCCGCGGGCGGGATCGAGATCGATTGAATGGATGTCGCCGCGCCGCATCACGACCCGAGCCCGTCGGCGGTTGTCGATTCCCAGAGCCTACCGTCGTCCTCACGGGCCCATTCGTCCCACGCCGCTTCGTACGTCCCGCCCAGTTCAGCCGTGCGCAGCAGCCGAACCGCTCGATGGAGCGCGGCCGACCGAGACTCGAGCCCCTGCTCCTTGGCGTACTCGTCGAGGAACTGGACGTCTTCGCCGGGTAGGCTGACACTGACCTTCATACTGAGATGCTACCACCGGTAGGGCACGGGTAGCAACCCCCGCCCGTCAGGGTGACCGGACGCAGAACCCCATCGCTGATCCCTATCTCGGTCAGTCCGCCGGCCACCCACAGGCTTGGCTCGGACATCGAGAAGGCCAGGATGGCCCGTCAGCGCTCCATGAGAGGCTGTCGGATCGCTCGCCCGGCGCGCAGTTGATTCAGACTCCAGCTCACGCTCTGCGAGACAGTCGGGCCGTCCGTGGCAGTCGATCTGTCAGGTTCGGATCATCACCTCCGGCCGATCAGGAACGAGGTCTCAACGGGACCCTTGCCCTTGATCTCGACGAGGCCGCGCGGCTCTATGCGGTAGGCTTCCGACCGCCGCGCGGCCGTCTCGGTGGTGACCTGGATGCGGGCCGGCACGCCGTGTGATTCCAGGCGGCTCGCTGTGTTCACCGTGTCCCCCCAGATGTCGTAGAT
>CAYYRT010000394.1:0-29024 GCA_964474055.1 uncultured Acidimicrobiaceae bacterium
CTTCCTCCACCGGCTGCGGCCTTTCACCGCTTGGCCTCCGTCATTGCCACCATCCGAACCGGAAACCTCCGCCCTGTTCATCACCTACCCGGGATTCCCTACCCGCCGGGCAGCGGACCTCGTCGTGATGGCTCGCCACGCACGCAAGGCGGCCCGGCGGCTCCGCCGTCCTGCGCTCGTCGTTCAATCCTCAGCTGACGAAACCGTCCATCCCAGCAGCGGCCCGCTGCTCGCCCGCCTGCTCGGGCCTGGCACCCAGACGCTCTGGCTCACCAACTCCCGCCACAACGCACTGCTTGATGTTGAGCGCAACTTGATTCACGACGCTCTTTTGCGCCGGCTGGCTCCGCCATGAGGATCGTCACGGTTTTTGGCTCGTCCGCATCGACTGAAGGCGACGAGGAGTATGAAGCTGCCCGTTGGTTGGGATTCGAGTTGGGCCGAACAGGTTGGGGCGTTGCCACCGGTGGCTACGGCGGCACCATGGAAGCCGCTTCGGCTGGCGCAGCGCGTGCCGGCGCCGTCGTGATCGGCGTAACTGTCCCTTCCCTATTCCCGGAGCGGGGAGGCCCTAACGGTTTTGTGGGCGAGGAGATCCAAGCAGCATCACTTGGCGAGCGGATCCAGCGCCTGCTTGATCTCGGCGACCAATGGGTGGCTCTGCCGGGCAGCATCGGGACTGCCGCCGAGTTGGTGATCGCCTGGAACCACGCCTATATCGCTCATCGCTCGGCTCATCGAACGCGCCGACCCATTGTCGTCGGGGCAGGATGGCTCGCCCTGACGGCTGTCCTGTCGACCCATGCAGGAGCAGACTTGAGACTCATCCGCTGTGTCGAGACCGTCAAGGAGGTCCCTGCTCTGGTCGGTCCAGTTTCGTCATAGACGCGAACCCAATATGCTGGAGGTTCTTGGGACCACGACTGGACTCATCGATCCGGGCTTCTGGAGGGGTCGTGCTTCGACCCGCCAGCAACGGCACCCAGCCGGATGGATTCGAAATTCTCCTTGTGCATCGACCGCGCTACAACGACTGGAGCCTGCCCAAGGGCAAGGACGAACCGGGCGAAGACTCTCAGGAGGCCGCAATACGCGAGGTGCTCGAGGAGACCGGCCAGCCCACCCGGGTTATCGCGCCTCTCGGTGAATCCGCCTACCGAACCACAGCCGGTGACAAGGTCGTTCAGTGGTTTGCCATGAGGGCCACAGCACCGCAGGCTTTTGTTCCGAACGGTGAGGTCGATGAGATCGCCTGGCTCGAACCGGATGCCGCCACGGACCTGCTCACCTATGACCGGGATCGCGAGATTGTCGGCACCGTTGACGGAAGGGGCTTGCTTGGCACGGGAACTCTTTTCCTCGTCCGGCATGCCGCCGCTGGCGACCGGGGATCCTGGGAAGGTGACGACCGCGATCGACCGCTGACGGCCAAAGGGGAGGCACAGGCGAAAGCTCTGGTCGACCGCCTTCGTTACCGGGGAATCGAAGCGATTTTCACAAGTCCATTCCTCCGCTGCATCCAAACCGTGCAACCGCTGGCTGATGAACTCGGGATCACTGTGCAGGTGCATGAGGCTCTCGCCGAGGGGGAAGGCGGCAAGAAGGTGAGGGAGCTGGTCAGGTCGTTGATCGGCTCCAACGCCGTCCTGTCATCTCATGGCGACGTCATCCCCTCCCTGCTCGACTGGATGATTCGTAGGGGAATGTCCATGAAATCGGCATTTGACTGCAAGAAGGGTTCGATTTGGGAGGTCGAGGTTCGATCGGGCGAATTCCGCAAGGCGGTCTACGTACCACCCCCGGTTTATTGAGCCTGCCTCAGATCCCCAGAGCCTTGCGGATGAGTTCTTCCTGCTCCCGCAGGTGGATCTTCAGCGATCCGGTAGCCGGCGCGGCCGACTCCCTCCGTCCAGCGAAGACCGGCTCACGGCCGAAGATGCGCCGGAGATGGTGCCACAAGAACCTGTAGGCGCCCTGGTTCTCGGGTTCTTCTTGCGCCCACACAAGGTCGGCGCCCCGATGTTTGACCTCCAGACCGTGGAGGCGATCCTCGGCCAGGGGATAGAGCTGAGCCACTCGAACGATGGCGACGTCGGAGACATCGTGATCCGCTCGCGCCCGGGCGAGATCGTGATACACCTTGCCCGAGCAGAGCACGAGCCGCCGTGCCCCCTCGGCAGCGATGCCATCCTCGAGCACAGGTTGGAATCCGTCGTCTGTAAAGGTCTCCACCGTCGAGAACGAATCCTTGGAACGAAGCAATGACTTGGGGGTCATGACGATCAGTGGCTTCTTGGGCCACAACAGCGCTTGACGTCGCAATAGGTGAAAGTACTGGCCGGTGGTGGAAGGCACCACAACCCGCATGTTCTCGTTGGCGCAAAGCTGGAGGAACCTCTCGATGCGGGCAGAGGAGTGCTCCGGTCCTTGTCCTTCGTAGCCATGGGGCAGGAGCATCACCAGCCCCGACTGTTGGGCCCACTTGGCCTCACCGGCGGCTATGAACTGATCGATCACCACCTGGGCTCCGTTGGCGAAGTCGCCGAACTGCGCCTCCCACGCCACCAGCGCCTCGGGCCATTCGATCGAGTACCCGTACTCAAACCCGACTGCGGCGAATTCGGATAACAGTGAGTCGACGATGCGAACCCGGGCGCTACCTTCCGAGATCACCTGGAGGGGACACCACTCAGTGCCGGTGTCGTAACAGGTGAATTCGGCATGCCGGTGACTGAAAGTCCCACGCCGGGAGTCTTCCCCGGCCAAACGGACCGGAACCCCCTGGCGGGCGATGGTGCCGATGGCCAGGGCCTCGGCAGTTCCCCAGTCCACCACCCCGTCGAGGGCCGCCGCCCGTTCCTCCAACAGCCTCGCCAACTTCGGATGCACCGTGAAGTCGGCTGGTGGGGTCGTGAGGATCCGGAGGACCTCTGCCAGTTCCTCCCGGGAGACCGCAGTCTCAGGCTCGGTAGTTGGCATCGGCTCGAGCATCTGGCTGCGGGCGGCCGGGGCGGAGGTCCGCGTCTCCTGGAAAGCCTGGTCGAGCATCTGGTGGAACTCTTGAAGCAATGCCTCGCCATCGTCCACCGATATGTCACCCGTGTTGACCAACCGCTCCATGTAGAGCTTGCGCACGGACCGCTTCTGGTCGATCAGCTTGTACATCAAAGGCTGGGTGTATGACGGTTCGTCGCCCTCGTTGTGACCACGCCGCCGGTAACAGATCATGTCGATGACCACGTCGCGGTGAAATGCCTGCCGAAAGGCAAAGGCGAGACGGGCGGCCCTCACCACGGCTTCGGGATCGTCCCCGTTGACGTGGATGATCGGCGCCGCCACCGTTTTGGCGACATCCGTCGCATAGAAGCTCGACCTGGCATCGAGGGTCGAGGTGGTGAATCCAACCTGGTTGTTGATGACGATGTGGACGGTGCCCCCGGTGCGGTAACCCCGCAGTTGGGAGAGGTTGAAGGTCTCCACCACCACGCCCTGGCCGGCGAAAGCGGCGTCACCGTGGATCAGCACCGGCAGCACCTGCAGGTGGCCGGTCGGGCCCCTCTTCTCCTGCTTGGCGCGCACCACCCCCTCCAGCACGGGGTCGACGGCCTCCAGGTGGGACGGGTTCGCCACGAGTTCCACCTCGATGACCGAACCGTCGACGGTCTCGTACTTACCGGTGAAGCCGAGGTGGTATTTGACATCGCCGGAACCACCCGTCGTGTCGGGGTCGAGGTCGCCTTCGAACTCACGGAACATCTTGTCGTAGCTCTTGCCGATGATGTTGGTGAGGACATTGAGGCGGCCGCGGTGCGCCATCCCCGTAACCACCTCCTCCATCCCCGCTGTCACCGCCGAGCCGAGGAGGGCGTCGAGCATCGGGATCAACGACTCCGCCCCCTCGAGGCCGAATCTCTTGTGACCGACGTACTTGGTATGCAGGAACCGCTCGAAGGCTTCTGCCTGATTGAGTTTTCGGAGAATGCGAAGCTTTTCCGGGTGAGTGAATTCGGTGCGGGGAACCTCCACCTGCTCCTGGATCCACCGCTTCAGATCGGTCTCCTGCATGTGCATGTACTCGATCCCGATGGTCCGGCAGTAGGCGTCCCGGGAACGGGCCAGGATTCGAGCCAGAGGCATCATCTGCGACCCCTGAATCCCGCCCGTGGCGAATTCGCGGTCGAGATCCCAGATCGTGAGACCGTAGAAGAGCGGATCGAGTTCGGGGTACATCTTGGGCAGTGTCTGTCGCAGTGGATCGAGATCGGCGATCAGGTGGCCCCGGACCCGGTAGGCGTTGATCAGTCTGAAGACATTGGCCTGCTTCTCGGCCCAATGGGGTGATCCGATCGGAGGGTTGTCGTCGACCGCCCAACGTGCCGGCGTATAGGGAATGGTGAGAGCCGTGAAGATTTCGTCGTAGAAACCTTTCTCGCCGAGAAGAAGGCTGTGAATCCGGGCGAGGAGCTCACCCGACTGGGCCCCCTGGATGACCCGATGGTCGTAGGTGGATGTCAGGGTGACCACCCGGCCGATCCCCTGACGGGCCAGAAAGGCCGCGTCGGCGCCCTGGTACTCGGGTGGGTAGCCGATCGCCCCCACTCCGACGATCACTCCTTGGTCGGGCATCAACCGGGGGACCGATTGCATAGTGCCGATGGTTCCCGGATTGGTAAGGGTCAGTGTGGTGCCGGCGAAGTCGTCGAGGGTGAGCCGGTTCTGACGCGCTCGATGCACGAGTTCCTCGTAGATGACCCAGAACTGTTTGAAGTCGAGCGTGTCGGCCAGTTTTACGTTGGGCACCACGAGCCCCCGGCTGCCGTCCTTGCGTTCCATGTCGATAGCCAGACCGAGGTTGACGTGGGGGTAACGAACCATCGCTGGTTTGCCCTCCACCTCCGTATAGGCGGCGTTGAGGTCGGGCAGGTCGCGCAGGGCGCGGACGATGGCCCAGCCGATGATGTGGGTGAAGCTGACCTTGCCGCCCTGGGTGAGTCGCTTGAGCTGGTTGTTGATGATGAGACGATTCACCTCGAGCAGCTTGGCGGGCATGGTGCGAACCGAGGTGGCGGTGGGAATCTCGCGACTGGCCTCCATCCGCTCAGCTACCACCGCCGCCGGGCCCTTCAAGACCACCACGTTGGGCTCGGGGCTCGGCTGCTCCGGTTTTGCTTCGGGGCTTCCGTTTTCCGCACTCGGGCTCTCGGTCGGGGCTTCCGCCTTCGGGCTTTCGGCCGGGGCCTGCAAGGTGAGGCTGTGGGGTCTGTAATCCTCGAAGAACTCTTGCCAGGCCTCGCTGACCGAGGCGGGGTCGTCGAGATACTGCCGAAACATCTCGTCGACCAGCCACATGTTGGGCCCAAAAGCTGTGGGGTCGATCGGTTCGGTCCTGGCCTCGCTCATCGACGGGATGCTATCGACCGGGCAGGTGGGAGAATCACTGCTTGGTCGAAATCTCCCACCCCGAGAAACTCCTCTATCCCAAAGATGGGATCACCAAAGGAGAGGTGGCCGCCTATTACGAGCAGGCGGCAGCCCTCATGCTGCCCCACCTGGCGTCGCGCCCTCTGACCCTGGAGCGCTACCCGGCCGGCATCGACAAGCCCGGCTTCATGCAAAAGCACGCCGGCAAGGGGTTCCCTCCCTTCATTGAACGAGTCGAGCTTCCCAAACAGGACGGCACTGTCCAATACCCATCCATCAAGGACGACGAAGGCCTGCTCTATCTAGTCAACCAAAACACGATCACCTTCCATATCCCGTGCATTCGGACGTTCGATCTCGAGCACCCGGACCGACTGGTATTCGACCTCGACCCGACCGAGGGCGACGTCGAGGGAGCCCGGTTCGGTGCGGAAGCGGTGGCGAACCTTCTCAACGAGATGGGTGTGGGCTCACACGTGATGACCTCGGGGTCGAAGGGCTATCACGTGGTGGTCGACCTGAGACCCACCATCGACTTCGATTCACTGGCGCGGTTCGCACAAGCGTCGGCGGTCCTGCTTTCCCACCTCCACCCCGACCGACTCACGGTCGAGTTCCTCAAGAAGGAACGGAAGAGCCGCGTTTTCGTCGACTGGCTCCGCAACGGCTTTGGTGCCACCGGTGTGTCGCCGTACTCGCTGCGACCGCGTCCCGGTGCACCCATCGCCATGCCGATCACCTGGGACGAACTCCCCCACACTCAGCCCAATCAGTTCCAGTTACGGGAAGTGGCGGATCGTCTGGGCACTGATCTCTGGCGGGGAGCAGAACCGGTTGACCTGACCGACGCCCTCAGCGCGGTCGACAGCCTCGTGGCTGAGCGCGGGATCGAGTTGCCGCAGTTCGATCGCTTCGGCCGCTGAGGCGTCCGATCAAGGCTTGGCCTCAGGCCCTGACCTGGGTGCCCTTCGACCAGTCGGCATACAAGCCCTTGTAGACACCACCGGCGGCCAGCAACTCGGCGTGGCTACCCCGCTCCACCAGACGACCGTGATCGAACACCAGGATCTCGTCGGCGGCCTCGGCCGTTGAGAGACGATGGGCGACGGTGAGCGAGGTACGGCCGGCGGTCAGTCGTTCGATGGCCCGTCGCAGCGCCACCTCCAGGGCCGGGTCAACTGCCGAAGTGGCCTCGTCGAGGACGAGCAGATCCGGCCCGGCGATCCAGGCGCGGACGATCGCTACCAACTGGCGCTCCCCCGCGGACAGGTTGGAACCTCGCTCACCCACCTTGGTCTGCAAACCATCTGGAAGTCGCGCCAACCACGTGTCCAGGCCGAGTTCGATGAAGGCGGTCATGATCTCGCGATCACCGGCTTCGGGGCGTCCATAGCGGACATTGCCCGCGATGGTGTTGTCCCAGAGAAAGCCATCTTGGGGGACGAAGGCGAGCCGGGACCGCAACGACGAGAACTTGACTGTCGGTAACGGCACTCCTCCCACCAGGACCGTGCCTTCCGCGGGGTCGATCAACCGTGTCACAAGTTTGGCGAAGGTGGTTTTGCCGGACCCGGTTTCGCCAACCACCGCCACCCTCTGGCCTACTTCGATCCGGACGTGAACGTTGGACAGGGCCTCGGTCCCCCCGGGATAACGGAAGGTCACCCCGGCGAATTCGACCCCCAGTGGCCCCGGGGGCAAATCCACGCCATCGACCGGGTCGGCGATGTCGATCGGTGAGTCGAGCACCCCGAGCACCCGCCTGACCCCAGCGGCGGCTCGTTGAGCCTGATCGATCGTCTCCACCAGTGTCTGGATAGGTTCGATCATCAGATTGACGAGGAACAAGAACGCCAAGAGGGTTCCCGCCGTGGTGCCGCTGGCCGCCCCCAGCAACACCCCGACTGCGATCACCGTCGCGGTGATACCGGCTGCAAACAACTCGGCCGACGAGAAGAAGACTGCCGACAGCCGGTTCGCCCAGTGTTCGGCCTTGACCTGTGCCTGCAGGGTTTGGTCGACCTTGGCCAAGGCGGTCTCCTCGACTCCGTGAGCTCTGATCACGGACAGACCGGTGATGGTCTCGCCCATCACCGACAGGGAGTCGGCGACTCGTTCCCGAACCCGATCATGGGCGCGTTGCAACAACCGTTGGAAGAGAAGCATCATCCCGACATAGGCGATGATCGCCACCGTCACCAGCAGCGCCAGGCGCCATTGGTATAGCGACATGACGATCAAGGCCAGGATGATCTGGGCGATCCCAATGATCATCCCGATCCCTCCCCATTCCATGAACTCCTGAATGGTCGTGATGTCGTTGGTCACCCGGGATACCAGGGCGCCTCGCCGCTCCGCCTGGACATGAAGGATCGACAACTTGTGCAGGTGACCAAACAGCTTGACCCGAAGTTCCTTGAGGCCGCCGGCGGTAGCCACATTGAGTCGAAGAATGGCGGCCCGGGTGATCAAAGCCGCCCCGGCCAGCAGCCCCAGAGCGACTGCCCCCTGGATCATGACCAAACCGATGTCGGGCCCGCCCGGGGACAGAATCTGGCGGTCGGTGATCTGTTGCACGGCCACCGGCACCACCAGTTGGCTGCCCGTTCCGAGGATGGCAAGCAGCAGCGTCACGCCGATCCCCCGCCCAAGCGACGGAGCCTCCTTCAAAGCCCTCCGCAGTGCTCTGCCGGTGGATATCGACGGAGCGCGCTCGGGAACCTCGGCAACGATCTCAGTTGTCACGCTGACCTCCGGAGGGCATCCTCTTCGTATGCGCGGAGCAACCGGGCATAACCGGGGCTGGTAGCCAGCAACTCCTCGTGTGAGCCCTGCGCCACCACCCGGCCGTGTTCGATGAACACCACCAGGTCAGCGAGCATGATCGAGGCCCGCCGGTAGGCAACCAGCACCACCGTGGAGGGCAACTCCGCCTTCGTGAGCCGACGAAGAATCTCTGCCTCGATGGAAGGGTCGACAGCTGAGGTGGCATCGTCGAGCAGCAAGAGGCGGGGCCTGCGTACCAGCGCCCGCGCAAGAGCAAGGCGCTGTTGCTGGCCTCCGGAAAGGGTGGTGCCACGCTCACCGATGCGGGTGTCATAACCGTTGCCTAGTTCGGAGATGAACTCGTGGGCACCGGCAGCCCTGGCCGCGTCTTCGACAGCTTCGTCGGGGACGTCGGCCCCCAGAGTGATGTTGCCCTTCACCGTGTCGTCGAAAAGGAAGGCCGCCTGGGGGACGTATGCGATCTCCGACGCCAGTTCGGAGCGGGCGAAACTCCGAAGGTCCCTGCCGTCTATGGAGATGGTTCCGGTGTCGGGGTCCCACAATCGTGCAAGCAACAACACCAGGGTCGTCTTGCCCGAGCCGGTTGCTCCCACCACCGCCAGAGTCGTGCCTCTCTCAACCTCAAGATCGACACCGGCCAGTATCGGGACCGTCCCTCCATATGAGAAGGCGATCTCGAGGCTGTCGAGGTCGGCCCCGCCTGATGCCATCTTCGCTCTGGCGTCGCCATAGGGGACCTTCTCATCGACTGTGAGCACCTCAGCCACTCTTTCCCATCCCGCCAGGCTCGAAGCCATCTCCCAGATGACATAACCCACCAGACGCACCGGCACGGCCGACAAGGAGAAGAGATAGGCGACGCTCACCATGTCGCCGGGGGTGAGGATTCCGCTCCTGATCCGGACGGCGCCCGCCACAAGCAGCACCACAGTCGCCACCAGCGGGAGGGAGTCGGCAATGGTCCGGTAGAACACGAATTTGCGGGCAACTAAAACCAGTTCGCCCCGTAGCCTCTCGGCGGTGTTCTCGAAACGCGAGGTTTCGTAGGCCTCCCTTCCCAAGGCCTTGACCGTGAGAGCACCGTCGAAACTCTCGTGGGCAACCTCGCTCACCTCGCCACGCAGAGTCTGGACTTTCTCGAATTGCGAGAAGGCTGACCAGCTTCCCTTGATCTCTATGGCGACGATGGCCACCACGGCAATCAAGGTGATGAGGCCCAGCCAGACATCGAGACTGAATATGAGAGCGACCGTACCGATCATGAGCAGGGACACCCCGGTTCCATAGGGAAGCGGGCCCAGGATCCAGATGGCCTGGCTGGCATCAGAATCTGTGACTGCGAGAAGGTCGCCGGTCGACCGGCGCGAGATCCAACCGAGCTTGAGGTCGAGCTGATGGCGGATCAACTTCATCCGGATGTCCGCCTGCGTGTTCTGCTGGAGCCATGACGCCCCAAACCTCCGCACCACGATCCCGGTCGACTTCCATAGCGCCACCGCCAGCACCGCGGCAACGGCCGGGAAGATGCGCCCGCGCGGCGACTCACCGTCATCAAGTACCGGGATGACGAGTGTGTCGGTTACCCACCCGATCACCAGAGCACTGGCGATGATCGCCGACGCGAACATCGCCGCCCCGGCCACCGCGCGGACAAAGGGGCGGGGACGCGCGCGAACAAAGCGGGCAATCAGTTTGATCCCGCCGGCTAACACCTCAAAGGGCGAAGAAGGACGAGGCCGAGCCGTCATCGTGAAGGGATGATCCTAGGAAACCCTCCAACGAGTTCCGGCGGAGTTTTCAGGACCGACAGGCCGGGCAGGTCCCTTCGATCTCAAGTGTGTGCTCGGAAACCGTAAACCCGGTTGCGGTCGCTACCTGTTTGACCACTTCGTCCAGTGTCCTCTCGGCCGCCCGATCGAGAGAGACGTCATCGACCCGTCCACAGGAGACACATACGACGTGGTGGTGATGACCGGTCAACCACTCCGCCAGCTCGAAACGGGCCACCGGACCCTGGGAGTGATGGGCCGCGACAACCCCGGCGTCTTCGAGGATCACCAACGACCGGTACAGGGACGACAACGGGACCTGGGACTTAACCCTGGCGTGGATGTCAGCGGCCGACTGCGGACCGGTTGAGTGATGGAGTGCGCGGACAACCGCTTTGCGGCCCAGCGTGTATCGAACATCGCGATCGGCCAGATGGCGGCGAACGGTGTCGTCGATGTTCTGAGCGGTCATGGTCGAACGTTATCCGGGCAACGTCCCAACGGCGCGCCCGGATTGGGTCAGGCCGGACTGCTCATTGAGGCCAACAACGAGTCGTCGCTGAAGAATCTCGGGCGAGGGAGGTGACGCCCGTTGAAGGCGAGTGCAGGGCGGACCAAGGCGATCGACTGGGGAGCATCCGCCCGGGGACCGACCAGCCAGACCAGGTGCCCGTGCTCCTTACGGTATCGCCGGTATCGCATCCAATGCATGAGCCTCGTTTTCATATCGGGAACATTCGACCCGATCGGCCTCATGTCGTCAGAGACAAAAGACATACACGCCCGCGGGCTAGTCACCGCCTGGTATTCGTACAATCGCCGCCATGGACACCAAACCGGGCGACCTGTACCTCGGCGCCTACCTCAACGACCAGGGCGAGCGCGACGGGACCCTCACTCTGGACGCACCCGATCTAACCACTCATGGGGTCATCGTCGGGATGACGGGTTCGGGTAAGACTGGCCTAGGGATCGGTCTGCTCGAGGAGGCCCTGCTCTCGGGCATCCCTTGCCTCGTGATCGATCCGAAGGGTGACATGGGCAATCTGCTCCTGAATTTCCCGGAATTCCGGGGAGAAGACTTCCGTCCCTGGATCGACGAGGGCTCCGCCCGGCGGGAGGGACTCAGTCCCGACGAATTGGCGACACGCACCGCCGGCCAGTGGCAGGAGGGTCTGGCATCCTGGGAGATCACCGGGCAGCGACTCCGCCAGCTTGCGGCGGCCGCCCGCCTGACCATCTACACGCCGGGCTCGCAGGCTGGAACTCCCATCAACGTCCTGGGCACGCTGGGGGCGCCCTCGGCAGGAACCGACATCGAGACCGTTCGAGCCGAGATCGAAGGCCTGGTTTCGTCGCTCCTCGTTCTCGCCGGGATTCAATCGGATCCGATTTCGGGTCCCGAGCACATCCTGCTCGCCAACCTGATCGAGGCTGCCTGGCGGGAAGGCCGGCATCTCGACCTGGCCAGCTTGATCGGATCGATCCCCAAACCACCTTTCCGGAAGCTGGGCGTCTTCGAATTGGATGCGTTCTTTCCGGAGAAGCAGCGCATGGCGCTGGCGATGAAGCTCAACGGCCTGATCGCCTCGCCGTCGTTTGCCGCCTGGCTGGAAGGGGAGCCTCTGTCGATCGGGGACATGTTGAGCAAAGGGGGACCCCGAGGGGCAATCTTCTATCTCGCCCATCTGTCCGACTCGGAGCGGCAGTTCTTCGTGACTTTGCTGCTGTCCAAAATGGTCACCTGGGTCCGCGGGCTGCCGGGAAGTTCTGACCTGCGGGCTCTGGTCTACATGGACGAAGCGTTCGGATTCTGCCCGCCGACCGCCGAACCACCGTCCAAGAAGCCGATCTTGACCCTGGCCAAACAGGCCCGGGCGTTCGGGGTGGGGATGGTCCTCGCCACTCAGAACCCGGTCGACCTCGATTACAAGGTGATGTCGAACGCAGGCACCTGGATGATCGGCCGACTTCAGACCGAACGGGACAAAGCCCGAATACTCGAGGCTCTCGAGTCAGCCCGGGGCGATACGGCCCTCGCTGAACTCGACAAGCGAATCTCTGGACTGGACAAACGCCAGTTTCTGCTCCACACCACCAGAGGCAAAGCCGCTCGAGTCTTCACCAGTCGCTGGGCGATGTCCTACCTTGCCGGACCACTCACCAAGGATCAGGTTGCCCGGTTGTTGCCTGCCAGGGCCCAAACCACGGTCACAGAACCAAGCCAATCGCCACCCGAAACCCCGGCTGTCGCTTCGCCGCCAACCCCGGCGCCGACACAGGACCACGTCCCCATCGCCCCGGCGGTGGCGCCATCGATATCGGTCGCATACCTCGATCCGGCCGCCCCCTGGGGGACCGAAGTGGGTGCTCAGGTGGGCAGCACCAACTACCGCCCGATCGCCGTGGCAACCGTAAGTCTCTTGTACGACGACACCCCGGCCGGTCTCTCCCATGTGGAGACGTACGAAGCAGTCATCGACCCGCTCGGTCATACCTGGGATCCGGCGGCGGTCAAACCGGTCGATCATGATCCCCGGGACTTCCTCTCCGAGCCACCAGATACGGCCGCGTATCAGCTCCCCGACGGTCCGATCGACAAGGCTCAGTTCTGGAAGACGCTCTCGTCCAACCTCGTCACCCATCTGGTGAGCCAGCGACGCCTCAAGATCTGGAAGAACCCGGGCCTCAAGTTGTACAGCCGGGCTGGTGAGCTCGAGTCAGAGTTCCGGGCCCGATGCATCGCCGTGGCCAACGAGGAGACCGACAAAGCCATCGCCTCCCTTCGTACCAAGTATCAGCTCCGCATCGACCGGACCCGAGATCAGGTTGCCGCGGCCCAACGCCGAGCGGACGAGATTGCAGTCGATGTCAGTTCCCGCAAACAAGAGGAGGTCATGTCGGGAGCCGGTGACCTTCTCGGAGCTTTGCTCGGTGGGCGCCGGCGCAGCGCCGTGTCCCGGGCCGCCAGCCGGCGATCACAGACCAAACGAGCCGAGGTGCGGCTGGACACGGCTGAAGGAAGCATTGACGACAAGTTGGCGGCGCTGGCCGACCTCGAAGCCGATCTCGCCGACGACATCTTGACGATCGAATCCAAGTTCGATGACAAGGCCGCTCTGATTGAGGACCTGGAGATTCCCCTGGAGAGGGTGGATGTGAAGGTCACCGAGGTGCGGCTGGTGTGGGTCCCGGTCTGATCAGTCGTCTTCGGCCACCAGGGCCACCAGCAGGTCCCGGACCGAAACTATTCCCAGGAGTTGTCCGTCTTCGATTACCGGCATGTGTCGATAACCCGCCTCCACCAGCCACTCCGCCGCCTCCCACACGTCGTTCTCGGGTGAGAACACATCCGGCTCGGAACTCATGACCGTGCTCACGCTCGCAATTTCGGGATCGAGGCCCTGAGCAACGGCTCTCACCAGGTCCCGTTCGGTGACGAGACCTACCAGCTTGGTTCCTTCGACAACTCCTAGCGAGCCGTGACCGGCGGCGGTCATGGCCCGGGCAGCATCAACAAGAGTGGTGGCAGGTCCACACACATGGGCGGCGTCACCAACCAGCTCGCGCAGAATCACACGAGAAGCGTAGGCGTGAGACGTGAGACGTGAGTAGGGCTAGATGAGGTCTTGTTCGCGAATCCCGAAAGAGGGATGACGCAGCCGACAGAGAGCCAACTTCTCAAGCTGGCGTATCCGCTCCCGGGTGAGGTTGAACTCCTCGCCAATCTCTTCCAGCGTGCGAGGCACGCCGTCATAGAAACCGTACCGCAAAGCGAGGATGCGACCTTCCCTCATCGGCAGGCGCTCGATGGACCTGCGCAGCGAGTCGGCCACGTCCATCTCCTCGGTGAGCTGGACGGGATCGGCGGCATCTTCGTCTTCGATGAAGTCACCAAGCTGGGCCCCGTCTTCCCCCACGGGCTGCTCGAGAGAAACGGTGTCGGCCACGCCAAGCGCCAGTTCGACCTTGTCGACGGTGACTCCCGCCTCCTCGGCGATCTCCTCGGGTCGCGGGTCGCGTCCCAATTCGGCTTTGAGGCTCGCCTGGGCAGCCCTGACCGCCGCCAGGGTGTCGTGCAGATGGACCGGGATGCGGACCGTGCGCGACTTGTCGGCAATGGCACGGGTAATGGCCTGGCGGATCCACCAGGTGGCATACGTCGAGAACTTGAAGCCTTTGCGCCAGTCGAACTTCTCGACCGCCCTGATCAAGCCGAGATTGCCTTCCTGGATCAGGTCGAGGAAGTCAATGCCAGAAGTGTTGGCGTATCGACGGGCATTGGCCACCACCAAGCGCAGGTTGGCAGTTAGAAAGGCATCCTTGGCCTCGCGACCCTGGCGCTCTTTGCGGCGAAGCTCGAACTCTTCCTTCTTGTCCTTGTAGTCGCCCCGGGACATGCGGACGCCGGCGTCCTCGCCGGTCTCGATCCGCTGAGCGAGTTCAACCTCCTGCTCGGCTGTGAGGAGGTCGTACTCACCAATGGCGGTGAGGTACTGGGACACAAGATCGGTTGTAAGCCGGCCGCGTTCGTCGGTCAGCTTGCTTTGGAGACGCTCGCGGCGTGCCTTTTCGGCGGCGCGGGTCGACTCGGCAGTCGTCATTGGTACTCAATCCTCCAAAGGGCGTCGGAACCGCCCTTTTCCATCGGGCCGTTCACTATGACACAGAACCGGTGGTTTGTGAACCCCCTAAATTTCCCCATGCTCGGGACAGCTTTTCCGCCATTTGGGGACAGTTTTCCACAGGTTCTCCACAGGCAACGCCTGGGTCGGGGGACCTATTCCAAGATGGGTGGTATCGAAGCCTCGAGTTGCCGGAACCGGGCGCTACGGTCGCCTTTGATGGCCAATCGCCTCGCCCGGTCAACTTCCCCTTACCTTTTACAGCATGCTGAGAACCCGGTGGACTGGTTCGAGTGGGGGGACGAAGCTTTTGCCGAGGCGAGGCGCCGACAGGTGCCGATTCTCCTCTCGGTCGGTTACTCGGCATGTCACTGGTGCCACGTGATGGCCCATGAATCGTTCGAGGACCCGGTAACGGCCGGCGAGATGAACACTCGATTTGTGAACGTCAAGGTGGACCGCGAAGAACGGCCCGACGTCGACGCCACCTACATGGAGGCCGTGCAGACCATGACCGGCCACGGTGGATGGCCGATGACGGTCTTCTTGACCCCTGACCTGGAGCCGTTTTTCGCGGGTACCTACTTTCCCCGAGATGACCGACAGGGGATGCCTTCTTTTCGGCGGGTCATGGTCTCGCTCTCCGAGGCTTGGGAAGAGCGGCGGGCCGACGTCCTCGAACAGGCGGGCAGGGTCACCAATGCCATTTCAATTCCGCTGACACCGGGAGCTGAGTTGGCCTCCCCCGAGGCTGTGATCAACGGATACAGGGCCCTGGTGGCCAGCTTCGAACCGGTCCACGGTGGATTTGGCGGCGCCCCCAAATTTCCACAGTCGCCAGCTCTCGAGTTCTTGTTGCGCACCTGGCATGAGCCCTGGGCCGCCGAGGGCCAAGCGATGCTGCACAAGACTCTGCAGGCGATGGCTGATGGTGGCATCCACGACCACCTGGCTGGGGGATTCGCCCGTTACAGCGTCGACGATCACTGGCTGGTCCCTCACTTCGAGAAGATGCTCTACGACAACGCCTTGTTGGCCCGGATCTACATGTGGGCCGGTATCGAATTCGGCGATGTGCAATTGCTCGAGGTTGCCCGTTCGACCTTCGACTATCTCCTCACCGATCTTCGCCACCCGGAGGGTGGCTTCTACTCAGCCGAGGACGCCGACTCGGAGGGGGTCGAGGGCAAGTTCTACGTTTGGAGTCTCGACGAATTCAACGAGGTTGCCACCGGCGATGCGCCGCTCGGTGCGCGGCACTTTGGTGTCACCCGGGCCGGCAACTTCGACGGCCACAACATCCTTCACAAGTCGATTCCGTTGGAGCAGGCCGCGGCCGAACTCGGGATCGACGAAGGCCAGGCCCGGCAGCGGATCTTGGAATTGCGCAGCCGGTTGCTCGAACGTCGCCGGACCAGAGTCCGACCCGGCCTCGACGATAAGGTCATCGCCTCCTGGAATGGTTTCGCCATCCGGGCCCTGGCCGAGGCAGGGGCCGGCCTCGACGAGCCTCGATACCTGGAGGCAGCTAGGAAGGCGGCACGATTCGTGCTCGACCAGATGCGCACCCCCGAAGGCGGATTGGTGCGGGCGTGGGCCAAAGGCCATCCCTCGCGCGTTGCGGGTTTTCTCGACGACTATTCGGCCGTGGCGACAGGGTTTTTGTCGTTGTATGCCGCGACCAGCGAGGTCGAATGGTTCGAAGCCGCCCGGAGCCTGCTGGGACAACTTGCCCACCGTTTTGGTGATGAGTCGGGCGGGTTCTTCACCGCCGAGGAGACCGGTGAACTCCCCAAACGGCCCAAGGACGTCTTCGACAACCCCGCTCCTTCAGGCAACGCGTTGGCCGCCGAAGCTCTTTTGACCCTGGCGCTCTACACGGGAGAAGACGGCCCGCGCCGCCAGGCGACCGAGACTCTGCGGGGTTTAGGGGTGATTCTGGAGCGCTACCCGACCGGGGGGGCCTACGCCCTGTCGGTGCTCCACACCATCCACCGGGGAACCCACGAATTGGCGATCGTGGGGAGCAACCCGGCCGAACTCGCCAGAGTGTTCTGGCGACGGTTGCGGCCCCATGTCGCCCTGGCCGTTTCGACTTTCGAAGAAACCCGGGTTCCGTTGCTGGTCGATCGATTCTTCGATAGCGCCACCCTGGCCTACTTGTGCAGCGGTTTCACCTGCCTGGCGCCGGTGTCCACTGTCACCGAACTCGAGGCTGCGCTGGCGAGCGTCTGAGCAGCCATCCAGACATAAGCGATCCAGATCGAGTCGGCCACCGCCAGGTGAAGGATCTGAAGCCACAACGGGGTCCCGAGACTGATGTTGAAAAGGCCGAGGCCTAGTTGACCCAGGGTAAGGGCCACCAACCACTTCACCAGCGGGATCGCCTCTCTCAGCCCGGTTCCAAGGGCCATCACTCCGGCGGCCACGGCTGCAACTGCCAGGATCGGATGTACCACTCGCACTCGGGTTAGGAAGTGTTCGGCTCCTGCCGACCCAGCTCCGTACACCGGAAAAAGGGTGTCGGCCAGGGCCGTGACGGCTCCTGTGGCAAAGATCATCACCAACGCGGCCGCACCGAGCACCAACCAACTCTTCCTTCTGACGGGGACCGACAGGGGACGGGAACCCAGGAACCAGGCCGTCACCGTCAGGGCGGCCAGCAAGAGCAGGGTGTTGACCAGATGAAGAGGCACTGCCACCACCCGGGCCGCCGAGTCGTCCCGGTCGACCCATTCGTAGGCGACGATGACAGCGCCTATCAACGCCTCGCCAACCACTGCGGCCGCCGCCCAGACCACCGACCGCCTGGCCGGGTGGGTAGCTGGAGTTTTCCGGAATACCAGCCAGACGAGCACGCCAACCAACACGAGTGCCACGCCACTCGCCACACGATGGGTGAATTCGACAGCGGTCGCCCCCTCCATGGCCGGCAGCAGCTGACCATCACAGGTCGGCCATGAGCGGCCACAGCCCGCTCCCGAGTGAGTGGCTCTCACGACGGCACCCAGCAGGATCGTGACAACGTTCCAGCCAATCACCCCCCAGGCCAACCTCGTTAGGCGGTCCATGCCTTCGAGGTTATCCGGTCGGATCACCCCTCAGATCGGCGCCATATGCTTGCGCAAGATGGAGATCCACGACAACGTCCTGGCCCTGATTGGCAACACTCCCCTGGTTCGATTGAGCCGGTTTCATTCTCCCGGCAATCTGATCGCCAAGATCGAGTACACCAACCCGGGTGGTTCGATCAAGGAGCGGATCGCCGTGGCGATGATCGACGCGGCAGAACGCGACGGCCGCCTGAGCCCCGGGGGAACGATCGTCGAACCGACCTCGGGCAACACCGGAGTCGGTCTGGCCCTGGTCGGAGCAGTCCGCGGTTACCGGGTGATCTGCACCGTTCCGGACAAGGTTTCCGCCGAGAAGATCGCCCTATTGCGGGCCTACGGGGTCGAGGTCATCGTCACCCCGACCGAGCTGCTTCCCGAGCATCCCGACAGTTACTACGGGGTGGCGCGACGACTGGCGGCCGAGATCCCCGGGGCGTACCACCCCGATCAGTACTCCAACCCTCACAACCCGGAGGCCCACTACCGGAGCACCGGTCCGGAGATCTGGCGCCAAACCGGCGGCTCCATCGATGTGTTGGTGGCCGGTGTCGGCACCGGCGGGACAATCAGCGGCGCCGCCAGGTTCCTCAAGGAACAGAACCCGAGCATCGAAGTTGTCGGCGCCGATCCCGAGGGAAGCATCTTCACGGCTCCCAGCGACGCATCAGTCCATCAATATCTGGTCGAAGGGGTGGGCGAGGACTTCATCCCCGAGACTGTGGACCTGGCTTTGATCGACCGGTTCATCATGGTCGACGACGCCGCTTCCTTTGCCGCCACCCGTCGTCTTGCCCGTCTCGAGGGTCTGCTGGTCGGCGGGTCTTGCGGAATGGCAGCCGCCGCCGCCTTACAAGTCGCGGAGGAAGACCATGACCGGATGGTGGTTGTGATCCTCCCCGACTCGGGTCGTGGCTATCTCTCCAAGGTTTTCAACGACGGGTGGATGACGGCCCACGGATTCGAGGTGTGAGGTCTCAAAAGTGGCAGGGCCCCCGGCGGTATTCGCCAGGAGCCCTGCCTACATACTCAAACCCTGGAACACTTCAGCAACGAGGCCGCTGCGAGGGGACCATACCCGCAGATCCCAGAGCCCGGTGGTCCGAGTTTGGAGTCGCCACCTTCCTCGTGGAGAGGGAGCGACGCCTAATTACGGCCGGCGCCGCTCAGCGCTCGGCCACCTCCAGAGTCCCAAAAGCTTTATGCAAGTCGGACCACCTCCTTTCTCTGGTCCCGGGATTCTCGCACGAATCCGGAGAAAGTGCGGCGACTTTTTCCAACAGCCCGGGCGGTCAACCCACCATGTCGAAATAGGTATTCGGTGACGGGCCGAGGTCGCCGCTGATGCTCTCGAGGGTGATCCAAATCCGGGGAAACTCCGACCTTGCTACCCCGACCCAGGCCGAGATCGTGCCTGCTGCCTGAAAACTGCCAGCCGACACGTGACGGCCGTCGGGAGCGGTCAACCAGATTTCGTAGTAGTGACCGGCTGGGGCGGGATCGATCCCGGACACATGGAGCTCGATCCGGGTGCCCGTGGCCGTGTTCCAGCCATCGACGACTGCCGTGTTGGAGGGATCGATCGAAACGAGCGGGACACTCCAATCGGGACTCTGTCCGCTTGTCAACGCCAGGGCACCACCCACGGCGACCAGCAGCGCCGCGACCGCAACCCATCGGCGATGTTGGATCCTGGTGATCGAACGGGTTGACGATGTGGCTCCGGCAGTTTCGAACACCCGCTGGGCCACCCGATCGGAGGGCTCCTCCCAGGTACTCGGCTCCATCAGCACCGCCCGCCATCTCAGCCAGAAGGCCTTGTCTGCCTGACAGGACCTGCACGAGGCGATGTGGGTCAGGGCGGCTTCGGAGTCGCCCGAAATGAGTTCGGCGCGGGCGTCGTCGCAAGTCACGCCGTGGCCTCACGGATATGGGAAAGGAAATCAGCAAGGCGGCGGTGAGCCCGATAGCTCCGGCTCTTTACGGTTCCCACGGGGATGCCCAGACTCTCAGCGGCCTCCTGATGGGTCATGCCGAGAAAGGCGGTGGCCTTGATGACCGCCTGCTCCTCGCTGGTCAAACGATCAACGGCCGTTCGTACTTCCCAGGCCTCCCACATCCCTTCGAAGGACGGAGGAAGGACCGCGATGTCGGGATCATCCGCCCGCAGGTCGCTGACCACCGAAGACCGGTGACGCCGCTCCCGGCGGTACACATCGACAGCCGCCCGGCGGGCGATCGCATATAGCCACGGCCCGGGGTCTCGTTCGACGTCGAAGGTACCGGCCGCTCGCCAGGCCTGGAGGAAGGTCTGTTGGGTGGCATCCTCTGCGAGGGTCCGCTCACCGAGTGAGCGGTAACAGACAGCGAACACGGCTCGCCCGTAACGTTCGTACAACCCCCGCAGGGCATCGGAGTCGCCACCGGCAAGCCGTTTCATCATCCGGACCGAGTCCATGGACGAAGGATACGAACCGGTCCCCCGTTCCGGTTCAAAAGGACTAGATGTTGAAGGACTCGAAGAATTCGGAAATGAAGTCACCGATGGCACCAAAGGTGTTGTCGAGGGCCCAGATGAACACAACTATCAGGAAAACGATCGTGCCTGCCGTCAGGATCCAGCGAAGGCGGTAGAACTCTTTCTCGTCGGCATCCTCGACATACGAGGGTGATTGGACCAGGACTGGCACAGGTGGTGCAACCGTGGTCACCTTGCGGGCCGATGGTGCGGATCCATTGCTGACCGACGGAAGGGGTTCTACGAAATCCGGTGCCGGTTCTTCTTCGAACGGAGAGGGCCGGGACCACACCTGAGGATCCGCAACTGGAATCATCACCGTGCGATCGGGGGCGAGGCTGATCAGATCTTGTTCCATGGTGGGGCGAGGCTCCGAGGCCACCGGGCGTTCGAACCCGGCGGCGTCGAGGAGGTCACCCTCATCAAGACCGAGGACGGCGGCGAGGGCCCGCACCGAGCCTGCATCGTTGGGACGAGAGCGACCGTGCTCCCAGGCCCGCAACGCGGACGGCGACTTACCGATGAACTCGGCCAGACGCGCCTGGCTGAGGCCGGCTTGTTGTCGTCCCTCGCGGACAACTTCTCCGAATCCGGGCCCGGACATGACCTGAGGTTACCCCCGCGGGTGAAAGTACCCTGGACGACGGAGGCGAACGAGCGCCTGGTGGGCTCCCTGGTCTTCAAAACCAGTGGCGGGTCGAAAGGCCTGCGGCGGGTTCGATTCCCGTCCGCCTCCGCCAGAACAACCCCTTCCTGCGTAGATCAGCCGTCGTTTTTGACCGTTGATCTACGCACGAACGGGGGGTTTCACGCTCCCAACCGGCGCAGGGCGACGGCGGCTGCGGCCCGGACCCGGGGGTGCTCATCAGCAAGCGCGGCTACTAGCTCATCGGTGACGCCCTCGACCTCCAGCCGTCCGAGGGTTTGGATCGCCGTCATTCGGACTCGCCAATGCTCATCGGTGCAAGCTGCCAGCAGCGCCGGTGCCGCCGCCGGGTCACCCGCGTAGGCAAGGGCCCGGGCCGCCCACGAACGCGGCCAATAGGCCAACCGAGCGCCACTCGGATCGTTCATAAGCCTCTCGGCATGGCCGTCGCCAATCGACAAAAGGACCGAACGCCAGGGTTCGTGACACAGATCGCTGCCTGTGATCTCGCCAGCCAGGAGCCGGGTGAGTTCCTTGACGGCCTGGTTGAGGCCGTCTCGTCCGATGAGGTTGCGCGTCCCGGTGGCGGGGGTCCATCCCACCTTGCCGCCTACTCGGCGGCGGCCCGGGCCGCTTTCCGTTGGGCGTCGGCCACGGCTATGGCAGTGAGATTGACGACATCCGAGACCTCGGCGTCCCGCTGGAGGACATGCACCGCTTTGCTCAATCCCGAGAGGATGGGACCGATCACCTCGGCGTTGGCCAGCCGATTGAGCAGTTTGTAAGAGGCATTCGCGGCGGTGAGGTTGGGGAATACCAGAACACTTGCCGCCCTGGTCAACGGACCCCCGGGACGCCGGGCGCGGATCAGCTCATCCACCACCGCGGTGTCCGCCTGCATCTCCCCGTCGACGGGGATGTCGGGGCGACGCCGTCTGAACATGAGGGTGGCGGCCCGAACCCGGTCCGGTTCCTCCCCTTTGGCGCTGCCGAAGTCCGAATAGGAAATGAAAGCAACTCGAGGCTGGCGATTGAAGGCGATCATGGCCGTGTCAACGGCGGCCTCTGCGATTTCGACAAGTTGCTCTGACGTCGGTTCGATATTGACGGCGCAATCGGTAAAGAAATACGGGGTCCCACCGAGGATGACCACGTATACCGAACTGACGATGGTGCGGCCCGGCTCCAAGGAGAGCGCCTGGAGGGCGGGTCTGATCGTGTCCGGATAGAAGGTGGTGAGGCCGCCGAGCACCGCGTCCGCCTCGCCTTCTCGCACCATCAGGGCTGCGAACATGTTGTGGTCGGTCACGCTTGAGCGGGCCTCTTCACGGGTCAACCCTTTTTCACGCCGGATGTCGTGGAGGATGTCGCCGTAACGGGCGAGGGTCTGGACTTCTGACGCGGGATCGATCGTCTCGATCCCGTCGAGGCTGATGCCGAGTTCTGACGACATCTCCCGAATGAGCCCCACATCCCCCAACAGAACTGGCGAGCCGATCCCTTCGTCGAGAACCCGGCGGGCGGCGCGAAGTATCCGAACATCGTCGCCGTGGGGATAGACCACTCGCTGCGGCTTGGTCCGGGCGAGAGCGGTAACGGTGTTGATGAGACCATGGGAAGCCTGGAATCGGGAACGCAATTCTTCGGCGTAGGCAGCAGGATCGACCAGGGGCACCAGAGCAAGACCTTCGGCGGTTGCGGCGGCAGCCACTGCCGGGGCGACCGTCCACAACACTCGCGGATCAAAGGGCTTGGGAATCAGATAGTCCGGGCCGAACACGAGTCGGTCCAGGGAATAGGCCTTGAGGACAACTTCGGGGACTCCTTCGCGGGCCAACGTGGCGAGTGCCTGGGCCGCAGCAACCTTCATCCCTTCGCTCACTCCGGTCGCGCGGACGTCGAGGGCGCCCCGGAATATGAATGGGAATCCGAGGACATTGTTGACCTGATTGGGATAGTCGCTTCGCCCGGTGGCAACCAAAGCGTCCGGTCGCACCCGCCGGGCATCCTCGTAACTGATCTCGGGGTCGGGGTTGGCCAGAGCGAAGATCATTGGTGCCGGCGCCATCGCCACGATCATGTCGGGCTTCAGCGCACCTGCCACCGAGACCCCGACGAAGGCGTCGGCTCCCACCAGAGCATCGGCCAGCGTGCGTTCTTTCGTTTCACGGGCGAACTCGGCCTTGGTCGGGGTGAGATCGTCCCGACCGAGATGGACCACACCCCGGCTGTCCACCATGACCGTGTTTTCAGGGCGGACCCCGAGATGCTGGAAAAACCGGGCGGTGGCAATACCCGCTGCCCCCGCTCCACTGAAGACAACCTTCACCTCGTCGATGGGTTTACCCAGCAACTCGAGGGCATTGACGAAAGCGGCCCCAGCGATGATGGCGGTGCCGTGCTGGTCGTCGTGGAAGACGGGAATCCGCAGTCGTTGACGCAGCGTCGATTCGATGTGGAAGCAGTCGGGGGCCTTGATGTCTTCAAGGTTGATCCCTCCGACCGTCGGCTCGAGTAGCTCACAGAAACGGATGACGTCCTCGGGATCCTCGGATCCGATCTCGAGATCGAAGACGTCAATATCGGCGAAGCGTTTGAAGAGAACTGCTTTGCCCTCCATGACAGGTTTCCCAGCCATAGGCCCGATGTTGCCGAGACCGAGCACCGCGGTGCCGTTCGATACGACAGCCACCAGGTTCCCTCTGTTGGTGAACCTGAACACCGCCTCCGGATCAGCGGCGATCGCCAGGCAGGGTTCAGCAACCCCGGGCGTATAGGCGAGGCTGAGGTCGCCCTGGGTGGCGGTGGGTTTGGTCGGACGTATCGCCACCTTGCCCGGCCGAGGGAATTCGTGATAATGCAGCGCCTCGCTGAAAGAACTCTTGTCGGCCATGCTGACGGGCACCCTACACGCCCTCCCCCGTGGTACCCCGGAGACCGTTCCCAGACCGCCGTCAACCTGCGAAAATGGAGAGCACATGACAGACGACAACGGAGCGAGAGACGGTGGCTACAAGGTCATGCAGGGATGGCGAGTAGGCCACTCCCCCGACGAAGCCACCACCCGCTCGGGTCTCCTCGTCCCGGCCGGTACCAAGGACGGCAACGACGCCCTGGCTCTAGTCGATGTCCGCACCGGTCAGCGATTCTGGGCCGTCCCGAGCGGCGCCTGGCGTTTCATATGGCCGCCGACCGGTCGACCGGTGGTGGCAGTACGGGAGTCTCAAATCATTGCCGAGGAAGAACGGTCGCATGTGACCAGCGACGGCCAGTACCTGTGAGGCCGAGCTAATTCTTCCTTGCGTGATCCGCGGCCGATCTACGGTGAAACCGTGACCAAGGAAGGCCGCCCCAACCAACCAAAGGCCCGCGGCAGGCAACGCCGGCGCCTGACCGCCACTGTCACCGACCTGGGGGTAGTGCGCCAGCGCGCCCTTCTGGTTGGGGTCTACTTCCGCCAATCAGCTGCGCTTGAAGCCGAGCGGTCGCTCAGGGAACTGGGCCTGCTGACCAGCACGGCCGGGGCCGATCCCGTCGATCAGGAACTGGTCAAAAGGGACGCCCCTGATCCCGGGTTGTTCATTGGTAGCGGCAAAGCGGAAGAGATGGCCGGGCTGGTGCGCGCTCACGACATCGACGTAGTGGTCTTCGACAACGCCCTCACTCCGGCCCAGCAGCGAAACCTGCAAAAGCAGTTCGAGGTGGACGTCGTGGACCGCGAGGCTCTCATCCTCGACATTTTCGCTCAGCACGCCACCAGCCGGGCCGGGTCGCTCCAGGTCGAACTCGCCCTTCTGCGGTACAACCTTCCCCGGCTCCGGGGCAAAGGGATCGAGCTGTCAAGGCAACAGGGAGGAATCGGGGCGAAGCGCGGACCTGGTGAAACCAAGCTAGAGACAGATCGCCGACGGATCGCCCAGAGGATTTCACGGCTCGAAAAGGAACTGGTCGGCCTCAACAAGATCCGTCAGACCCAGTCCAAGTCACGACGCCGCAACGAGCTGCCGATGATTTCCCTGGTCGGTTACACCAACGCAGGCAAGTCGACCCTGCTCAACTTGCTCACCGACGCTCACGTCCTCGCCGAGGACCAATTGTTTTCCACTCTCGATTCGACCGTGCGTCGCTACACCCTGCCCGATAGTCGGCCGGTGTTGCTATCCGACACGGTTGGATTCGTCCGTCGCCTTCCGCACCACCTGGTCGAGGCGTTCCGCTCGACCCTCGACGAAGTGGTGGGCGCCGATCTCCTTCTCCATCTGGTCGACGCATCAGACTCCGAACCCGAGGGCCAGATCGCCGCAGTCCGGGAGGTGCTGGCCCAGATTGGAGCCGGGTCGACTCGCGAGTTGTTGGTGCTCAACAAGGTCGATTCCGCCGAACCGGCCATGGTGGCTCGCCTGCGCAACCTTCATCCGGAAGCGGTTGCAATATCCGCGCTGTCGGGCGATGGGACCAACCAGCTCGCCGAAGCTATCGGGGCGAGTCTGGAGGAACGTCTGTCAACGGTTCGCCTCGAGATCCCTTACACCAGGCCAGATCTGGTGGCGGCAGCCCACCGTCACGGTGAGGTGCTGGCCGAAAAGCACGACGAACATGGTTCGGTGCTCGAAGTCCGGCTTTCCGCGGGACGTCTCAAGGCCTTCAAGGACTTCGTAGCCGGCTGATTCAGCGATCGGCCTGGATAGACCCGAAGTGGCGGGCCGCCAACACGGCGGCGCCAACGATCCCGGCCTCATTACGCAACGCGGCGGGAACCAGCTCCACCTTGATCGAAAGATAGTGCGCCCATTTCTCCCACCGCCTTGACACCCCGCCCCCCAGGACGATGAGGCTGGGCGACAGGATCTGGTCGAGATGTTTGAGGTAGGCGTCAAGCCGCAGCGCCCATTCCTTCCAACTGAGGCCCTCGTTGTCCTTGATAGAGGCCGCCGCCCAATCTTCCACGGACTCGTGGCCCTTGAACTGGATATGACCGAATTCGGTGTTGGGCAGCAAGCGTCCGTCGAGGAACACTGCCGAGCCGATGCCGGTCCCCAAGGTGAGGATCACCACCACGCCGGTTCGCCCCCGGGCTGCTCCAAAGGCGGCTTCGGCCACTCCGGCTGCATCGGCGTCGTTCACCACCAGAACGCTCTGACCGGTGGCAGTCGCAAACAGGTCGGCCGCGTGACACCCGATCCAGGATTTGTGGACATTGGCGGCGCTGAGGGTCACCCCCGACTTGACGATGGCCGGGAACGTGCAGCCCACCGGCCCCTCGTACTGGAAGTGTTCAACCATCTTTCCGACCACCTTGGCCACCGACTCCGGGAGAGAGGGATCCGGTGTGGCGAGTTTGAAACGCTCCGCCTTCAACTCCCCGGTTTCGGGATCGACCAGATTCGCTTTGATACCGCTTCCACCGATGTCGATTCCCAGAACCGGGGTCATGGAACCGAGCTTATCGGGGCAGTTAGGCTCGAAAGGTGAGTGCCTCGGTTGGACTGATCGGACTGGCAGTGATGGGTCAGAACCTCGCCCTCAATCTGGCCGAGCACGGCCACACGATTGCGGTCTACAACCGCACCACTCGTGTGACACAGGACTTTGTGGCAGCCAATCGAGCAACCTTCCCGGTGGTCGGCGCTGCCACCGTGAGCGAGTTGGTGGATCAACTGGAAAGGCCGCGACGGGTGATTCTGATGATCAAGGCCGGCGCCGCCGTCGATGAACTGCTCGCCCAGCTGCTGGATCTGCTCGCGGCCGGGGACGTCGTAATCGACGGGGGCAACAGCCTCTTCTCCGACACGGAGCGGCGCCACCGGCTCGCGGCCGAGCGCGGGGTCGCCTACGTCGGAGCGGGGATCTCCGGGGGCGAGGAAGGGGCGCGGCACGGGCCCTCGATCATGCCGGGAGGGGACGAAAAGGCCTGGCCACTCATCAGTGGAATGTTGCAGGACATCGCTGCCCGCACTCCTGCCGGTGACATCTGTTGCGACTGGCTGGGGCCCGGAGGCAGCGGTCATTTCGTCAAGATGGTCCACAACGGGATCGAGTACGGCGACATGCAGATAATCGCCGAGGCCTACGCCCTGATGCAGGCGTCTGGTTTGACCGTACCGGAGATGGCCCGAGCCTTCCGAGACTATTCCGCAGGCAGGCTCTCATCCTTCCTCATCGACATCACGGTCCAGATCCTCGAGAGGACCGACGACGACGGCACTCCTTTGCTCGACCGGGTGCTTGACGCCGCGGCGCAAAAGGGCACCGGAAAGTGGACCGTGCAGAGTTCGCTCGAACTGGCACAACCGGTCACCCTCATCGCCGAAGCCGTGTACTCAAGAATGGTTTCGGCACGCACGGAAGAGAGGGGGGTCGCCAGCCATGTCCTGGTTGGCCCAACGACCCAACTCGAGGTCTCTCTCGAGGACATCGAGGACGCGTTATACGCGAGCAAGATCGTCTCGTACGCCCAGGGGTTCATGTTGTTGGCGGCCGCCTCGGCCGAGTACGGGTGGAATCTCGACATGGCCCGGATAAGTCCCCTGTGGCGCGCCGGGTGCATAATCCGAGCGGCTTTCCTGGACGACATCACGGCTGCGTTTCGTAACGATCCCAACCTGCCGAACCTGATGCTCTCCCCTTTCTTTTCCAAAGCCCTGACCGCCGCTCAGCCCGGCTGGCGCCGAGTGGTGGCGGCGGCGGTAACGGCGGGGATACCCGTACCGGCCTACTCGAGCGCCCTCAGCTTTTTCGACTCCTACCGCTCCGAACGACTGCCCGCCAACCTCATCCAGGCACAGCGGGACCTCTTCGGAGCCCACACCTACGAACGCACAGATCATCCAAGGGGTGTGTTCTTCCACACGGATTGGTCCTAAATCCGCGAACCCCGGGTTGTGGCGTCCCCTACAGGACGCCACAGCCCCAAGAAGGCCCGCTATCCAGCTTTTCGAAGCTCGATCATCTCGCCGACCTGAGCGGCCACCACTTCAGGCCGTTGCTTCAAATCGTGCCATGTAAAACGAAGCAGAACCCAACTATTCAATAGAGCTTCGCGATCGCGAGCCCGATCAGCCGCCATCTGGCTGCTGGCCGTATGCCACCGCCGTGAGTCCCATTCAATTGCAATTGCCAATTCGGGATAGGCGTCGTCGAAGCGACGCGTCGGGTCCCACGGAATTGGATATTGCGGCACAGGTTCAGGAATGCCGAACCTTCGAAGCACCAAATGGCCTAGACGTTCGAGGGCCGTAGCCTTAGCCATCAACCCATCGCCACGGATGGCCATCGAAGCTCGGAACTTCACAGTGCCTGGCCTGCCCCGACGTCCGGTGTTAAGACCAACATCGACCAGGTCCTCGTAGGTTGCGAAACGCGACACGAGAACCCCGTCGATGATCTTGTCGAGGTGATCGACATGGACATCGGCGGCGAGGTCGACAGCGGTCCTGGCTGGAGTGGTGACTGGCAGACCTCGAAATTCGGTTCGATGGTGCGAGGCGAGGTCGAGGGTTCGACGCACGACCACCCCAGGAAAACGGTGCGTGGTTCGGTGATGGACGCTCACAGTCACGGGAAGTCGACCGACATACGGGAAGCCCCATAGTCTCGCTGCAGAGCCGTGACTAGCGACCCCATCCGGTAGCGACAGGACGGCACCCCGAAGGAGGGATTCCTCCCCTTCCATCGGTATCAAACGAAAGATGCCTTCGCTGTATACCGTGAGGAGTGTGCTCTCAACCGCCCTGGTTATGGAACTGGAGCTCCAACCGCGGCTTTCGAGCTGGGGGCGCGAAATGAAGCCTCCCTGTTTTGCTGCCAAGCGAATCACAGGACTCAGCTCCATGGCCTTAGACATTGCGGGAGATAGGAATCCCGGTCAAGATCCTCATACCTGGGGCTGTGGCATCCGCCAGGGGACGCCTGAACCCGGGGTTCGCAGTTCCTCCTAGCATCGGGCGGCAATCTCCCACAGAAAGTGCACCTAAACGTGTCCGAGTCTTCTTACCGCCTACCCCGAACCGTCGTCCCCAGTCGTTACGAACTGACACTTGAGCCCGATCTCGAGGCGGCAGTCTTCACCGGCAAGGCGGTCATAACGATCGAGGTCGTCGAAGCCGTGAGCGAGATTCTGCTGAACGCTCATCAGCTTCAAATAACGAA
>CAYYRT010000395.1:0-6311 GCA_964474055.1 uncultured Acidimicrobiaceae bacterium
CGCGGTCTACCACCGTTCCTACGAGGAGCGCGAACCGGTCGAGGTCCGCATCAGCCGCGAGGACCTGGTCGTGCTCAGCTTCCCCGGCCCGGATCGCTCGGTGCGCATGGAGGACCTGCGCGCCGGCCGGGCCGTGAGCCGTCGTTACCGCAACCGGCGCATCGGCGAGTTCCTCAAAGAGCTGGATCTGACGGAGGGGCGCTCGACCGGCGTGCCAAAGATCCTGCGGGCGATGAAGAGCAATGGCTCGCCGGCGCCGGAGTTCGAGAGCGACGAGGATCGCACCTACTTCTTGATCCGCCTGCCGGTCCACGCGCGGGCGGAGCGGGATACGCCTCAAGTCACCGGGCAAGTCACCGGGCAAGTCGTTTCGCGGCGTGAGGCGCCCCTGGGTCGGGTGCTGCACGTCCTGAACGGGGAGATGAGCCGGAGCGAGCTGCAGGAGGCCCTGGGACTGGCGCACCGGGATCACTTCAACCAAGCCTATCTTCAGCCGGCACTCGACGCCGGTCTCGTCGAGATGACCCTCCCCGACAAACCTCGCAGCAGCAAGCAGCGCTACCGACTCACCGACCTTGGGCGGCGGAGGCAGGCAGAGCTTGCCGACCGCGGTTCAGACACCGAGAGGGATCCCGAATGAGCGACGCCGCCAACCGCATCGTCCAGAAGCTCCTGGTCCTACTGCCACGTCCTGCGCGACGACGGGCTGTCGTACCAGGACTACCTGGAGCAGATCAGCTTCCTGCTCTTCCTCAAGATGGCCGACGAGGGCGCGCGGCTCGCCGGCGAGGAGCAGGCCATCTCCCGGGGCCATCGCTGGGCCGACCTCGCCGCGCCGCAGATGGAGGGCGTCGAGCTGGAGCATGCCGGGACGAACGGACGGAGTCGAACTCGTCGTCCCGTAGGCGGTCTTGGCTCCGCGAGCCGGGGGCGAGCCCTGTGTGCAGAGCACGAGAGGCGGCGCGGGTCGAGGTCGAGCACTACGGCACTACGCGGTTCGAGTCCGATGTGGGGTCCGTATGTAGCCGGTTGCGAGCGGGCGGGCCGGTCGGCTGACGCTACCACCGTCACCCAGGCGCGCCCCGCCGGGATCGACGATCGACGACGTGATGCTCGCAACCGTCGACCTGGATTCCGCGGCGAGGGCGGGCCATCGAATCGGGCGCCGCGGTCACCTTCGAGCAGAGGGCGCTGGCGTCCACGTGTATCGAGTCGCCGGCGCCGAGACCTACTCTCCGACTCTCCGCCGGCGCGGTACAGACCCTGACTGACAGTCGGGCCCGCGAAGACAACGCTGACTCCGCGGGCCCCTTCACGGGCTCTACGGGAGCAAGTTCAGCTGCAACGCGTTCGTGACGGTCAGGGTATTGACCAAGATCTCCTGGACGTACACGGTCACCGGTCCGGAACCTCCCGGAATCGGGATGCTGTGGCCGCCTGTCGCGTCCGTCGGCAGGAACAGCGCCGCCTGGATCGGTAGCGGAACGAGGGTCGCGTTGTTCAGCTCGAAGACCGGCGTGGGGTTGCTGCTCAGCGAGATGACCAGGAGGGTCGGCGCGAGCGGGGCGCCACCGGTCAGCTCCAGGGTGGCGTCGTTGCCGGCGCTGAGGTCGCCGCCGCAGGCCGTGATGCGAGCGGTCGGATCGCTCGCGAAGCCGAGGTCGGGCTGGCAGGTGACGTTGCATTCGACGCGGAACACGCGGAAGTCGTCGATGGCCGCCTCGACGAGGGAGCCCCCACCCTCGTCGGACGCGCGGAAGCGCACCTGCACGTTGGCGTTGGGCGGGACGAAGTTGGACACGGTGAACTCGCTGTAGATCCAGCCGCCCGCCGCGCCCGTGGGCCCCACGGTCTCGACGTTGGTCCAGGGGCCGCCGTTGCTGACCTCGACCTCGAAGATGTCGGCCCCCGGGTTGTTGCCCGAGATGTTGTCGTACCAGCGCCAGTAGCCGATGCGCGCGTCACCGCCGGACAGGTCGATGACCGAGCTGGTCAGCGTGGTCTGGCCGCCATCGACGTCGGCATCGCCGATGGAGCCGCTGGGCGAGCCCTGGCCGGTGAACCAGCAGTCGGTGCCGAGCGGGGTGTGGTCGTCCTCGGGCTGGGCGCCGGTGCCGATCGGGTCGCCGCGCACCCACAGGCCGGTGGTCGCGTCGTCCTGGGGCGAGCCCACCGTGAAGCCGGCGCTCGTCTCGAAGTCGAACGCCGCCACGATGCTCTCGGTGCCCACGTCGGCGCTGAACGTGGTCGACTGCGTGAAGCCGCAGGCGGCGTCGGTCATCGAGAAGTACCACTCGGGCGCGTCACCGCAGGCCGGCCCGGGGACGGTGCCCTCGTAGATGCCGCCCCCCACGGGGGTCATGGCCACGGTCGTGAACGCGCCGCCGTCGAAGCGGTAGCTCAGGTCGACCGTGCCCACGGGCGTGCCCTGCACGTCGGTCTGCACGATGGTGGGCGCGCCGGAGGCGATCAGCGAGGGCTGGGCCAGCGGGGCCAGGGCCGAGAAGAACGGCAGGCAGTTGCTGGCGTGCGAGGTCATGATCGGCACGACCACGGGGACGTTGAAGTACGTCGTGATGTTCGACAGACCGCCCGGGCACTGGTGGCAGTAGGACATGATCGTGCCGTTGGTGATGCACGAGCCGCCGGCGCAATTGTCGATGCCCAGGTCGTGCGTGTGGGGCGAGTCGAAGTTGTGGCCCGTCTCGTGCGCCACGACCATGAAGTCCCAGTTGAGCGGGCTGACCGTGATGGGGACAGGCGTCTGGCCGTGCAGGTTGGCACTGACCGCGAAGGTGAACTGCTGGGTCGTGTCGCAGAGCGCGCCCAGGTAGGCGATGCCGCCGCCCAGGCTGGCACCCGAGATGAAATGGCCAAGCACGGCGCCTGCCGGCAGGTTGCCGCTCCACGCCGTTCTGAACTCATCGAGCATTTGGCTCGTGCTGCCGCCGCTGTCCGGCGTGCTCCAGGGGTCGCTGCCCGTGTAGAACTGCAGGTACGGGAAGGTGAGCACCGTGTTGATTTGCTCTTCGTAGCGGTCGCTGATGGCCGTGAGCAGGGTCGTCATGTACGTCGACGCGGCGCCGAGATCGCCGCCGAACACGTTGGTGTACTGGGTGTCCGTCTCGACGGCGATCTTGCACTCGTGGAACGAGCACCCGCCGGCGTAGAAGTAAGTGCTGTCCCGGGAGACCGGGTCCCGGCGCCGGGCGTCCAGGTTGGCGCGGTCGATGCCCAGGTTGGTCGTGCCGCAGGCAGTGCGAAATTCGAGGCCGAACGCCGGCAGGTCGCCGTCGAGGGCGATGAGCGAGCGGCCCGTCAGCCAGTTCTTTCCGGCGCCGGGCTCGGCCATGACGTGGACGAGCTCGCTGCCCGTGTCGACCCAGCCGCGGGTGCCGTAGCGGCTGAACGAGAGCACGACGTCCGAACCGGCGCGGCCGGCGACGGTGCCCTTCCAGACGGTCAGGTCGGAGTCGTCGAGCATGCCGGGGGCGGCGAGACCGTCGACCTGGAAGCCGAAGCCACGCCTGGTCACGTCGATGCGCGTGAGCTCGAGGTCGACGGTCTCGCCGCCGGGCATGGCGAAGTCGCGCAGGACGACGGCCTGGTGACCGAGGAGGTCACGCACGGCGCCGGGCACGTTGACGAGGGCCGGCAGGCCGGTGGCGGTGTCGAAGCCGCCGTCGATGGTGCGCATGGGGAACGGGAGAGTCGCCTGGCCCTGGGCAGACAGCGGAAGTGCGAGGGCCATCAGGATGGGAAGGACGCGCTGGATCATGGGCTGTTTGTTCTCGCGAATGATTGGGTGGAATGGCTTTCGAATGGCAGATGCACGCACTCCGTCGAGCTTTGGAGATTGGAGAAGCTGTGTCACCACTGTGCGGTCGCGCAGCCGTCGATGAGGTTGTCGGATCCGGTAGGTTAGCAGGAAATCGCCGAGCCCATGACCTTGCGCCCGCCAACGGGAATGTTCCGATGCCGTCCGCCGCGTTCTCGTACGCGTCTCGGTCCGGCCGCTCGCCGCTCTCGGCGCTGCTCGGCCGGACAGCCTTTGGGGGATGAGGCGCATGTTCGAGTCCCATGCGGACCCCAGACGACGGTTGCGACGATGCTTCCGTTGGGTCGGTGTTCGAGTCTCAGGTCGGGGCCATACGTCGCCGGTTGCGAGCGCGCGGATCGGCGCGGCGTCGTGTTCGACGGGGTGGCGCGGCGAGGACGGACTCGGGAATGGTCCGACGCCGCGGTGCACGGCTGTGACGGGGTTCGGAAACGCGGCCAGAAACGTGCGTCGACACGGGATCGAGCGGAGTCGGCTGTAGGTCTCTGTCAAGAAACGGCTTCGCGTTGTTCCACCGATCCGAAGTATCCTTGCTCGCAACCTCCCTATGGGCACCAAACGACCTCTCCCGCGAGAATGCAGAGCGTTCGCAACTGGTGTCTTATGGGGAGCCATGACCTATTGCTATATAAGTACTTACAGCCGCGGGCGTATTTCGGCGGCTGTTTTCGTTGCAGGGGCGCGCGGAAGTCGGGGACGGGGCGGTGGTTGTGGCGGCGGGGGCGGTTAACGGGTTGGGGTTCACCGGAGAGGGGGCGGTGGGGCGCTCGTGGACGGTCGTGACGAGGGCGGGTGGGCTCTCTCACTCTCCGTCTCCGCTGGCGGAGAGCGCGGTTAACAGCGACGCCGTTTTACCCCGCACCTGTTAACCGAGACGGCAAACGGACCCGGCGGCGGGGAGATCGGCGAACGGTCGATCAGCGCGATCTCCCCGAGGCGACCGCACTTCTGCGCGAGCTGTCGTTCGATGCGGCATCGCGGACTGGAATGGAGCGCCGTTCGCGCTGCGGCCGGATGTCCACGCTCGCGGTGTGCGCTGTCGCGCGGTCAACAGCTTCTCGGTTGGGAGGAAAAACTACCCGAGCTCGTTACGCTCTTCGTGCTCCACGCGACTCCGCCGGCTGATGAACCACTCAGACGACAGAAAGACACCGGATCCCGCGGGCGCTCCGCGCGCCCTCGAGGAATCCCTCGAACTCATGCGGAGGGCACAAGGGGGCGAAAGAGACGCGCTCAACGATCTGCTGAAGCGCTACCGAGAACGACGCTGGCCTTGGCATCAGAGCGCGGCGTCGCTGCGAACACCCACCGCTGCAACCGCCTCCGCCAGTCCATCCTCAAGTGGGCCTTCGGGGGCCGCCTCGTGGACCAGGACCCGACCGATGACGAAGGACCGCCCGTGAGAACCCCACTCCCCATCAACCTCGACGCGCTCCTCCGCCAGCGCGCGATCGAAGGCGAGCGCGTCGAGTACAAGGCGGGCTGGAACCCCGAGAGCGCGCTGCGAACGATCTGCGCCTTCGCCAACGACTTCCACAACCTCGGCGGCGGCTATCTCGTGATCGGTGTCGAGGAGGCGAACGGCCGTCCGGTGCTGCCTCCGAAGGGCATCGACCCCGAGCGCGTCGATGCGATGCAGAAGGAGCTCTTGCGCCTCGGCCACCACGCCATTCAACCGGCCTTCCACCCGCTCTCCGCCTCCTACACGGTCGACGGCCGGACCGTCTTCGTCGTCTGGGCGCCCGGCGGCGAGACGCGACCCTACAAGTGCCGGGTGAGCCTGGGCAAGGACGCGAAGGAGTGGGCCTACTACATCCGCCGCGGCTCGAGCACGGTGTGCGCGCGCGGCGCCGATGAGCGAGAGCTGCTCGGGCTGGCCGCGACCGTGCCCTTCGACGATCGCGGCAACGCGTCCGCATCGATCGAGGATCTCTCGCGCCGGCTGATCGGCGAGTTCCTCGACGAAGTGGGGAGCGAGCTGGCGAACGCGGCGCCCTCGTTGCCGATGGAAGCTCTGGGTCGCCATGAACGTCGTGGGCGGGCCGTCCGAGGCGCCGCGTCCGAAGAACGTCGGCTTGCTCTTCTTCAACGATGAGCCGCACCGCTTCTTTCCCGCCACCCAGATCGACGTCGTGTACTTCCCGGAGGGGGCCGGTGGAGACCGCTTCGAGGAGAAGGTGTTCCGGGGACCGCTCGGGCGCATCGCGCGGGACTCCATCGACTACGTCGCGCGCAGCTACCTGAGGGAGACGGTGGTCAAGCATCCCGACCGTTCCGAGGCGGAGCGGTTCTGGAACTTCCCGCGCGTCGCCATCGAGGAGGCCATCGTCAACGCGGTCTACCACCGTTCCTACGAGGAGCGCGAACCGGTCGAGGTCCGCATCAGCCGCGAGGACCTGGTCGTGCTCAGCTTCCCCGGCCCGGATCGCTCGGTGCGCATGGAGGACCTGCGCGCCGGCCGGGCCGTGAGCCG
>CAYYRT010000396.1:0-11984 GCA_964474055.1 uncultured Acidimicrobiaceae bacterium
TCATGCCGTTGAACATGGCTTCACCGCGGGAGTGGCGGCCGGGACGCTGGCGGTGATGGGTGCTTTCAACTTCGTCGGGACGATCGCTTCGGGCTGGCTGACCGACCGGGTCGACCCCCGCCGGCTGCTGCTCGTCTACTACGGCTTCCGGGGGGTCTCCTTGTTCCTGATCCCCGTCATTCACGATCAGTTGGGACTCGCAGCTTTCGCGGTCTTGTTCGGTCTCGACTACATCGCCACTGTGCCCCCAACGGTGGCCCTGGCCGCCGACACTTTTGGCCGCCAGAACGTCGGCACCGTATATGGATGGATCTTCGCCGCCCACCAGGGCGGGGCGGCCCTGGCAGCCTGGGGGGGCGGCTACATCCGCGAGCAGGCTGGTGATTATGTCCCGGCCTTCCTCGGCGCCGGTGTGGCGGCGGTGCTGGCAGGTATGGCCGTGTTGGCGATCCGCCGGGCGGAACGCCCTCGCCTGGCTACTTGACGAGAAGTCCCTGGTCAGCAGCCCACTCGACCAATCGTCCCAGTGTGCCGGCGGCAGGCGTGTATTCCAGACCGAGCTCGTTGGCCGCCCTGCTGCCGTCACAGGTGTGACCATGCCGAAGGGTGCGCACCATCTCCGGACACAACGGAGCCCTTCGTCCGCTGAGCCGGTACGGAAGCCAGGCCAGCCCGGCGGCCACTGCGACCAGACCACCCGGGAGGTACCGGACTCTCAGCACCCGACCGGTCACTTCTCTGAGAAGGGAAAGGGCCTCATCCATCGTTACCGAAAACGAGTTCAAAATGTATCGACGCCCCCGTTGCCCATGTTCGGCGGCAAGCAGATGGCCGCGGGCGCAATCGTCGATATCGACGATCGACAGGCGCGTGTCGACCAGAAACGGCAGGCGTCCGTTGACAACGTCAAGGATCAGCTTCCCGGTACCTGTCGCCCTGCCCGGTCCCTGAACCGATGAAGGGTTGACTATGACAAAGTCGAGGTCGGCGGCTTCCGCCATGACCACCTGTTCCGCCTCGAACTTCGATCGCTCGTAGTTCGAATGGAAGTATCCCCGATGGATCGTTTCCTCCGAACCAACCGATCCTTGGGGCTCGCCGATGGTCGCCGCCGAAGACGTGTGCACCAGGCGCCTCACCCCCATTGCCCGGCAGGCGCGGATCACGTTGCGGGTGCCATCGACGTTGACGCGGAACATTTCGGTTGGATCGGGGTCGCATAGCCGGTTGATGCCGGCGAGGTGGAACACCACTTCAGAACCGGCACAGGCTGTGATCAGCGACTGGTAGTCAAGGATGTCCCCGATCACTGCCTCGACACCCCGGGGCAACTGACGACCGGGACGCACCAATGCGCGAACGTTGTGGCCGGACCGCATCAGGTGTCGCAACACCGCACCACCCACCACACCCGTGGCGCCGGTGACGAGGGCCTTCACGCCGGGGTCTTGGCCCTGGCGTTGCTGAGAACCTTGGAGAACGTTCCGAAATATCCCCAGGCCGAGGCGATCGTGACGATCACCGCGATCCACATGACCCACTGATCGAGGTACAGCGGGCCCCAGGGCTCAGGGAGGCGGACGTATGCCAGGCCGATGGCCGCGTACTGGGCAGTGGCCTTGATCTTGCCCCATGTCGACGGTTTGATGATCCCGCCGCCGATGGCCACAAGCCCTCGCAATCCCATCACCAGGAACTCCCTCATCATGATGACCAGTGCTGCCCAGATCGAAACCCGGCCAATCGAAGTGAGTGCAAGGAGAGCGCCAGTGACCAGGAGTTTGTCGGCTGTGGTGTCGAGGAACGCTCCCAGCGCCGACTCGACGTGCCAGCGCCGGGCCAGGTAGCCGTCGATGAAATCGGTCACGGCCGCGACCGTGAAAAGGATGGCGGCGTAGCTGAGAGCATGCTCCAACTGATCCTGGGCGCGGGTAAGGGCCATGATGACTGGGACGACCAACACCCGGCCCATGGCCAGCCAGTCTGGGAAAGAGATGGAAAAGCTCCTTGGAAACCGGGGGCGATGATAACCCCGGAGGGGCTCAAGGCACAGCGACCTAACCTGAGAATGATGGTTTGGAGCCGCGCTGAACATCTCGACTCCCTGGCCGGTGAGGACCTGTTCGATGTGGCGGTTGTTGGCGGTGGAATCACCGGTTGTGGAGTGGCGCTAGACCTTTCAGCCCGGGGTCTGCGGGTGGCGCTGGTCGAACAACACGACTTCGCCTCCGGAACCTCGAGCCGCTCGACGAAGCTGTTCCACGGCGGAATCCGTTACCTGCCGCAGTTCGAGTTCAAGCTCATCGCCGAAAGTCTGCGCGAGCAAGCGGTGTTGGCCCGCATCGCCGACTACCTCTTCGATCCCCTCGAGTTCGTCATCCCTCTCTTTCGGCAATATGGAATCGCTGATGCTCCGGACTGGGCGGCGCGAGGATGGCGAGCCTCTGCCGCCCTTCGAGTCGGTCTGATTCTCTATGACCTGCTCGGTGGCAGAAACCGGCCGGGAGCCAAACCCCGGCGCCTCGACCCTGACGAAGTAATGGCCCTGGTCCCCCGGCTCCGTCCCGAAGGCCTCCGGGTTGGCTTCGTCTATGCGGACGCCCAGACCGACGATGCCCGGATGGTGCTGGCAGTTGCGAGAACCGCCGTCGAGCGTTACCGAACCGTGGCGGTCAGCAGGATGCGCGCCAACGAACTGGTCAAAGAACAGTGGGGATACTCGGTTCCCTGCACCGACACGCTCGGCGACCAACCGGTGCGAATCCGGGCGAAAACTGTCGTGTCCGCGACGGGTGCCTTCCCGGCACCGAGCTTGCCGGGCGCACGTCCCCTCGAGATCGTTGCTTCCAAAGGCGTCCATCTGGTGGTAGCCAAGAACCTGTTGGGCATCACCGATCGGGCGGTGGTTCTCCCCGAGACGGAAGACGATCGCGTCCTATACATCATTCCCTGGCAGGGCCACGCCTTGATCGGGACCACCGATACACCGCACACCGGTGGAGCCGAACATCCCACCGCGAGCATTGACGACGTCGGCTATCTCGTCAAACACGTGAGGCGATATCTGGACGTCGGCGACTTCGCCCCTCTCGCGACCTTCGCCGGGTTGCGGGCGTTGGCCAATTCGGGTGAGGCAAGCACATCGCAGACTTCACGTGAGCATGTGATCGCCCAGCCGAGCCCCGGATACGTTCAGGTCGCGGGAGGGAAGCTGACCACATACCGTCGCATCAGTGCCGAGGCCGCTGCGGCCGTCACCCGCCACCTTGGTCTGAAGGGAACGAGTCCGACTGAACAGATCCGGCTGGTGGGAGCAGGCGGCGACCTCGTGAACGTGAGGGCGAGTTTGGTGTCCGCGGGGTATGCGTTGGAGGCGGCAATGACAGCCACCGGACGATACGGAACCGAGGCAATGAGGTTGATCGACCTCGCCGGTGGGAACCCGGAACTCTTATCCACTCTTGGCGACGGACACACCACGTATGCGGAGGTCGTGAACGCGGTCAGGTTTGAGTCCGCCGTGTCGATCTCCGACTTCACCCTCCGCCGCACCCATCTGGCGTGGCTGACGAGCGACCACTCGCGCAGGGACCAGGAGACCGTTGGCCGTCTCATGGGGGCCGAACTCAACTGGACCCCCGCCGAGACCGATCGCCAGATCGCCCTCCACGAAGCGGAGTTGGCCTCCGAAGGGCTGTAGCGCTCACAGACGAGCGACTCGCGCGAGGCCTTTGGTTGGAGTTGCCCCCCTCACCACTCGCTGCGCTCGTGGTCCCCTCCCCCCGCTACCGCGGGGGGAGAAAAGGAAATGATCCCTTTGTCCCCCCTCCGCATAAGGAGAAGGACTCTTTGTCCCGCTGCCGCGGGGGGAGAAAGGGAGGGGATCGCTTTGTCCCCCCTCCGCAGGAGGGGGGAAGGTACCGCTGGCCGAGGAACGAGGCCAGGGGTAGGGGGGCACTACGCGCGCAAAGCTCTACGCCCGTCAGACCCAGTTGAGGGTGCGCTCCACCGCCTGGCGCCAGCGGGAGTTGAGCCACTCGCGCACTTCCGGCTCCATTGCCGGGATAAACCGGCGGTCCTCCGCCCAGTTGGCCCGGAGGTCGTCGACCGAACCCCACACTCCCTCGGCCAGTCCGGCGGCGTAGGCCGCACCAAGAGCGGTGGTTTCCGCCACCACCGGCCGGATCACCGGCACCCCCAGCAGATCGGCCTGGAACTGCATGAGCAACTCGTTGGCAACCATGCCCCCGTCGACCCGCAACTCGGCCAGATCGGCGCCCGAGTCGGCCCGCATCGCATCAAGGACCTCCTTCGTCTGGAAGGCCGTAGCTTCGAGGGCAGCGCGGGCGATGTGGGCCTTAGAAGCAAACCGGGTCAGGCCGACGATGATCCCGCGGGCGTCCGATCGCCAGTGCGGCGCAAAGAGCCCGGAGAAGGCAGGGACGAAGTAGACATCACCGTTGTCAGCCACCGACGCAGCCAGTTGTTCGACGTCGGCTGACGAATGAATGATTCCCAGGTTGTCTCGCAACCATTGGATGAGAGATCCGGTGACGGCGATCGAGCCCTCCAGTGCGTACACCGCCGGCTGATCTCCGATTCTGTAGCCAACCGTTGTCAGCAATCCGCGCCGGGAAGCCACCGGCTTCGTCCCTGTGTTCATCAACATGAAACAGCCGGTTCCATAGGTGTTCTTGACCGAGCCGGGGTCAAAGCAGGTCTGTCCGAAAAGGGCGGCGTGTTGGTCACCAAGGACCCCGCTGATGGGCACGCCGTCCAGCACCCCGATTCCGACGGCCACCCGGCCTACGGAGGGCACGATCTCGGGAAGGATCGTGGTCGGCACTCCCATCACCTCACACAACTCCTCCGACCACGAGAGGGTGGAGAGATCCATCAGCATGGTCCGTGAGGCATTGGTCACGTCGGTTACATGACGACCTCCGGTCAGATGCCAGGTGACCCACGAGTCGACGGTGCCAAAGCACAGCTCGCCCGCCGCAGCTCGCTCGGCAAGGCCATCGTCCTGTTTCAGCAGCCAGGACAACTTAGGGCCGGAGAAGTAGGTGGCCAACGGCAAACCGGTTAGGGGCCGGAAGCGATCCTGGCCGTGGTCGCCCGCCAGCTCACGGCAGAGTTCGGCCGTGCGGGTGTCCTGCCAAACGATGGCATTGTGGACCGGGCGGCCACTGGCGCGTTCCCACAACACGGTCGTTTCCCTTTGGTTGGTGATGCCGACCGCGGCGAGGTCGGAACGAACGAGACCCGCCTTGTCCAGGGCGCTTTGGATGACCCGGTTGGTCTTCTCCATGATCTCAACGGGGTCATGCTCGACCCACCCGGGTTGCGGGAAGATCTGGTGGTGCTCTTCCTGCGCCGAGGTCACCGACTGCCCGTTCTCATCGAAGACGATGAATCGGGTGCTCGTCGTCCCCTGATCAACCGCCCCGACGAGCCCCGGACTCATCCGATCCAGGCAAACAGATCGACGGCGTTTCCGCTCGGGTCCAAGACTGTTGCGTACCGCTGACCCCAGGGGGCATCGAAGGGCGGCAAATGGGACGGCGCCCCCAAAGTCGTCAACTCCAGATGGAGCTCGTCGACCTCGGACGGATGGTCGCAGAGGAAGGCGAGAGCCACCCGGTGACTTCCCGAGGGACGTTGCCAGTCGGAGAATGACTTAACGCTCGCCTCGGTGTCAAGCATTATGCGAAGACCACCGGGACCGCTCGCCTCGGCATGGTCTTCGCCGTCTGCGCCCTCTAAGAAGGCGAGTCCGAGTCGGCTGTAGAAGTTGATGGCGTCGCCCATATGGGCAACGACGATCCCGATCGCGTCGAGGTTGGCTGCCATGGGCGCATTCTGCCACCAACGGTCAGAGGGGTCGCCGGTGGGCGGCTTTCTCTTGCGCCCGCGCCCGATCGACTAGCCACATCTCGACGACATCGGCCGCATCCACAACCAGCAGGTCGGCCTCCTTGCGTTCGGCCTTCGAGAGCCGGGCAAGCACGTGATCGGCCGCCTCCCGGCTTCCCGGCGGGCGACCCACCCCGATCTTGAGACGAGAGAAGTCCTTAGTGGCAAGGTGTTGTTCAAGCGACTTGATGCCGTTGTGGCCACCGCTGCCACCGCCAACTTGTAGCCGTAGACGCCCGAAGTCGAGGTCGATGTCATCGTGAAGAACCAGGAGGTCGTCGGGCAACGCTTTGAAGTAGTTGAGGAGGGCGCGCACGGCTCGACCCGAGTCGTTCATGAACGTAAGCGGAGAGGCCAGGATCAGGTCACCCAACTTGGCGACGTCAGCCCGCACCCGCAGCGGCCCTCTCTTGAGTTTGGCCTTGCGCCTATCGATCAGGCTGGTGAGGACTTCGTAACCGAGGTTGTGGCGGGTGCCTTCGTATTCCGATCCCGGGTTGCGAAGCCCGACGACGATCCGCAACGGCTACTCGTCGTTCTCGGCTTCGGCTTCGCCTTCCTCGGCCACCTCTTCGGCTCCCTCTTCCACCACCGGCTCCGGAACAACTTCGATCGTGGGAGGCGAGACCATCACCAGCAACGCGTCGGGATCATCGAGGTAGACCACTCCTTCGATCGGGAGGAGGTCGGAAACCCGCAGGGTGTCGTTGATCTGAAGCTCGCTGACATCGAGATCCACTGAACCTGGAATCTGGGTAGGCAGCGCCTCGATACGGATGGTGTTGCGGGCGGGAGTGAGGACGCCTCCCTCTTTCGCCCCAGCCGGTGTGCCGGTGAAGTGGAGCGTCACCTCTGTCTCCACAACCTCTGACAGCGAAACCTGGAGAAAGTCGACGTGGCGGATCTGATTGCGAAACGGATGCCGGTCGATGGCCTTGATCAGTGTCGGAACGGAGGTCGCCCCGTCGACCTCAAGGTTGATGAGCGCATGGGTGCCGCCTTCGCCGTGAAACGCGACGGTGAGGTCATGATGGTTGACGGCGACATGCATGGGTGCCGTTCCCAACCCGTAGACGACCGCCGGAACCATGCCTGTTGCACGCAGGCGACGTGAGGCACGGCTGCCCATGGGGCGGCCGGTTTCGACGCGAATTGATACTTGGGCCACGAATCAGCTCCTTGCGGAAAAGGGGAGGCAACATTGTAGGCGTGAGCAGGGTGCGCCGAAAACTTGGCTAGAGGCCCTTGACCCAGTCGGCGGTCCTATCGGCCAACCTCACTGTGGTCTCTTGGTTGCGGTCGAGCGAGTGGGAGGCGCCCTCGAGGATCTCGACTCTTGCCATTGGAAGCGGTCGGATATGCAGATCGAACAGGTCCATCCGCGACAGGGCATCCTTCGTTCCTTGAAGGAACAGCATCGGCACCGTGATGTCGAGCAGATGCTCGATCCGCAGTTTGTCGGGGCTACCCGGCGGATGGAGCGGATAGGCGTAGAGAACCACTGCCCGACAGGGTTCCTGCGCGGCAGCCAGGTACGTGCCCATCCGCCCTCCCATCGACCGACCGCCCAGGACCACCTCTGAGCCGGCAATCTTGGCCAGATGATCACGAGCGGCGCGATGACAATCGAGCAACAGCGGCTGGCGATCCGGGCTCTTACGCCCGGCCTCCGTGTACGGATAGTTGAAGGTCAACACCTGCAAGCCGCGTTGGGCCAACTCTTCGGCCAATGAAACCATGCGGGGATGGTCCTGGCTGGTCCCGGCCCCATGGGCCAGCAAAAACGGAATGCCCTCCTCCCCGTAGAGGAAGGCGGAAACCTCTCCACCCGACCACTTGATCCGCGCCTTCGACCGACTCACCTCAGGAGCGTATACCCCTACCATCATTGACACATGAGCGGTTGGCGCGCCGGGTTGGTCGCCCTGGCAGTCGGTGGGGTATTCCTGGCGGCGGGCTGGGCATTTACCAGGGACGACGCTCCGGTCGATCCGACTTCGACGACCATCGACCCGGCTGACGCCGATATCACCCTGGCTTGCCCCGCCGCGCTTGACCTGGTCTGTGACGAACTCGCGATCCGGTTCCAGGCCGCCCGGACCACCTATCGCCCCGGCGCCGAGATCCCGGCCGGAACAGTGGTGATCGCACCGGTGGCCGACCTTCCGACGGAACTCACCGTCACCCCTTTCGCCCGCTCACCCATAGCAATCGCCTTGTGGCAGGAACGTTCTCCTGCCCTCCGCCAAGGGTGTGAGATCACCATTCTCTGTCTGGTTGGCCAGGCCGGAGTCTCCTGGGCCGATCTCGGCGGGCCGGAGTCGTGGGGAGCGGTGACCCTGGGTCTGGCCGACCCCAGCGAGGGCATCGCTGATCTCGAGGCCTGGCGCCTTTTCGTCGAAGCCGGAATCGGCGCCGGAGCGGGCGACAACGTCCGTTTGACGGCAGCCGATGACGGCCGTCTCATGGCCGATCTGGTCCTCTTCCCCAGCCGCGCTGACGTAGTGGTCACCTCCGAGGTCGCCATTGCCTCCCAGTTGGAGAACGCCATCCAGCGGGCTGGACGCCTGGCGGTCTTTTATCCCGATCCCACACCCTTCCTGGCCATCGGCAGTTACGGCGAAGGGCGAGGGGCTCGCAACCTGGTGGAAGACCTCACCACTCCGGAGTTGCAGGCGCTGCTAGGTAGCCTTGGGTTGCGCCCGCTGATCGGAGAGGTTCAGGATTTGATGGACGGCCTCGGCTCTCCAGCCGGCGAACTGGCTCCAGTCGATTTTGCGCAAAAGGAAGCGTTGGTGCAGGCATGGAACAATCTGGTGGGAGGTTGAAGATGAGGCTGAGCCGATTGGTGGCGCTAGCGGCCTCCATCTCGGTGCTGACCGCATGTGTTTCCGGGGGGAACGAAACAACGATCCCCGGCCAGGTCACAGTGCCCGAAGGGTGTCGAGAAGTCCCGGCCGCCACCTCGCCCGAGAAGTTCACGCTTCTCACCAGGTTGGCCGAGGAGTTCAACTCCACCAACCCCGAGTTCGCCGGCGAATGTGTGGCCATCACCGTCTATCGCCAATCCTCGGGAGCGGCCGCCCGTCTCCTGATCGAAGGCTGGCCCGAGGACGGCTCCGCCGGTCCCGCCCCGGTGTTGTGGAGTCCTTCCGCAAGCAGCTGGGGGGCGGTCGTCAACCATCGGCTGGGCGAACAGGGAGCCGCCCCAATCGCCAACGACTTCGAGCGGATCATGATCACTCCTCTGGTGCTGGGAATGCCGAGACCCATGGCTGAGGCCCTTGGATGGCCGGAGGCGGACATCGGTTGGTCCGACATCCTCGCATTGGCCTCGGATCCGGATGGTTGGGGCTCTTTTGGCCACCCCGAATGGGGGCCGTTCCGGCTCGGAAAGACCAACCCCAACTTCTCGACCTCGGGTCTGTCGGCCACCGCCGCCATCTATTACGCCGCCACAGGCAAGACCAGCGGTTTGACCCAAGCCGACATCGCCGATCCGGAGGTCATCGAGTTTGTGCGCAGCGTCGAAGCTGCCACCGTTCACTATGGCGACACCACTCTCACCTTCCTCGACAACATGTATCGGGAGGATCAGGCAGGACGGAGTCTCACCTATGTCTCCGCCATCGCCGTCGAGGAGGTTTCGATCCTCGCCTACAACCGGGGCGACCCCGCCGACACCGGCACTCCCGGGCCTGCTCCCCGCATTCCGCTGGTGGCGGTCTATCCCAAAGAGGGAACCCTCTACTCGGACAACCCGGCCTTCGTGCTCGATGCTGCCTGGGTCGACGACGTGGCCCGCCAGGCCGCGGTGGCCTTCCGCGAGTTCGTGATCGACGACCCGGAGAATCAGGCGGCCGTGCTCCAGTTCGGGTTCCGGCCGGGCAACCCGGCGGTGCCGATCGGAGACCCCATCAGTACGGCTAACGGCCTCAACCCATCGAAGCCGGATACCGAACTCGCCGTCCCTGCACCTGAGGTGTTGGCTGCCCTGGTCGATAGCTGGGAGACCAACCGCAAGACTGCCCGCGTCCTCATGTTGCTCGACGTCTCCGGTTCGATGAGCGACCCCGCCGGCGAGGGCTACAGCAAGTTGGAACTGGCCAAGTTGGCGGTGCTGTCGAGCCTCGACGAATTCAAGCCTGAAGACGAGGTCGGGTTGTGGGTCTTCTCGACCGAACTCAGTGGCGACCAGGACTATCTCGAGTTGATTGCCCCTGCTCCCATGAGCCAGATCCGTGATGCGTTGGAGGACACCGTCGAGGGGCTTCTGCCCGGTGGTGGAACAGGGCTCTACGACTCCACCCGGGCGGCAGTGCAAGCAATCCGCGAATCCTTCGACCCGACCAAGATCAACGCCGTCCTCCTCCTTACCGACGGTATGTGCGACGACAACCCTCCCGGTTGTGACATCGATCCGTTGTTGACCTACCTCGGATCCAATGAACGCGACGTTGTTCGGGTGTTCCCGGTGGCCTACGGGGAAGGGGCCTCGATCGATGAACTCACCCAGATCGCCAATGCTTCCCGGGCGCGGGTCTACACCGCCTCCGATCCATTGACGATCGAGCGGGTGTTCCAGCAGGTCATCTCCAACTTCTGATGACCTGGGGAAGTGTCTTTCGTTACAACCCCGCCACCCGTAAAGGCCGCCGTCTTGTGCGGGCGGTCTTTACCCCCGCCGGGGTGGTCGCAACAGGCGGTCTGATCGGGGCAGGGCTCTTGTTGGGAGTACCGGCCATGTTCATCGCCGGGGCAGGGCTGGTCGGGTTCGTCACGTCGGCCTTGCTCCATCTGCGCGATCCCAAACTCGCCGCCCAGATGGTGGCACCTGAGTTCGACCGCGAGCTCTCAGCTCTGGACGCCAATCATCTCCCCCTCATGGTCGCCGGTCTCGAGGCCAGGGACCGCCTGGAGCAGGCCGTCGGATCGTGGAGTGGCGGTGAGCACGAGGGGCTCGTCGCCCGGGTGACCGAAACGCTGCGGAGAATGTACGACACGGTGTTGTGGCTACAACGGGCAGATCGATTCTTGGGTTCTGTGGACGAAAGCCGTTTGATGGGCCGAATGCAGGCTCTGCCGCCTGGACAGGTGCGGGAGGAGCTCGAGGCCCAAGTGAGTGAGGTGGCGGCAATTCGCCAGCGCCGCGAGGAGGTGGAGGGCCGCATCATGGCCACCGTCACCGGCATCGACACCCTCGCCCTCAAGGCGCACTCGATCGCGCTCCATACCAGCGGCCCCGGCGAGCCCGTGGACGAAGTCCGTCAACTCCGAGAAGAGCTCAACTCCTACACCCAGGGTCTGGCCGAGATCGAACACCACCTTCGAGAGGTACTGCCTCAAGTCTGAGCACCGTTAGCCTCGTCCTGTGAATGTCGAGGTTTTCGCCAATCCCGAGGCTCTCGCCGAGGAGGCGGCCGAACGGATCGCCAGGGTTCTGCGTGAGGCTCCGGGCCCGCGGGTTTCCCTGGGTCTGTCCGGCGGGTCAACCCCCGCCGCCACCTACAAACGCCTGCGGGGATTGGCGGCCCATTGGGAACGGGTCGACGCCTGGCTAGCCGACGAAAGGTGGGTCCCGCACAACCACGACGACTCCAACGGGCAGATGGCTCTGGAGCTGCTGTTGGGCCACGTCAACGTCACCTTCCATCGGCCCCGATGGGCGCCCTGGTTGGAACCCGACGAGTCGGCGGCCCACTACGAGGCGATCTTGCGCTCAATCCACCCCCCCGCGACAGGACCCGATCTCGTCCTATTAGGCATCGGCGCCGACGGCCACACGGCATCGTTGTTTCCGGGGACCACCGCTCTGTCGGCCGAGCGCCGTTGGTATGTCGCCAATGAGGTTGCTCACCTCGACGCCTGGCGCCTGACGGCCTCGATCCCCTTCCTCCATCGCGCCCGGCGGGTGTTCTTCCTGGTGGCAGGGGCCGACAAGGCCGGGGTGCTGGCACGGGTGGCATCGGGCGAAGATCTGCCGGCGACGCTAGTCGCCAAGGGTGTAACCGAAACCACCTGGCTGATCGATCAGGCGGCCGCGGCGCAACTCTCGTTGTGAGGTGGCG
>CAYYRT010000397.1:0-3593 GCA_964474055.1 uncultured Acidimicrobiaceae bacterium
CTAACAAGCTGTTGAACCTGACGCGGGGAGCGGGCGGGTTGTTCTCCAGCAGGTCGTCGTACTGCTGGATGCGTCTTGGCATCTCGTCGAGGATGTCCACGACGTCCCGGTCTCGGGAGCACACCCGCCCACGATGAGGGCGAGAACGAGCAGCGGGGCCGAGCGCCGGATCACCGCGCCATCTTGGTAGGCGTCAGGGTGTGGCGCTGGCGGTCACACACGGGAACCGGGCATTCGTGGCGCGCGGCGCGGCGTAGGCTCGGTTGCCGACGAGGAGGGACCAGTGACCTACGAAACCCCTGCTGGACCAGCAGCCGAGTCCCCGCCAGGATCCGTCCACGGCGCCGGCCGCTTCGCGGTGGGGAACAAGGACGGCGAACGGTTCGCGGTGACCCGGCGATGCCGGCATTTGATGGCCGATCTCGCCAGGGGGTCGATCGACGACGAGGGCTGCTTGGTCTGCCCATGGCATGGCTCGCGCTACGACACGGACAGCGGGCAGATGGTCTCGGGACCGCAGGGCATCTTCGCCAAGATCCCCGGCCTCGGAGCCGGCTTCAAGGCGTTGACGAAAGTGTTGCCACTAGGCCGGGGCAAGGTGGTGGAACGCGACGGGGAGCTGTTCGTAAGAAAAGCCGATAGTCCATAGTCCATAGTCGATAGCCAGAACACGTTCGATCTGCCGGGCGCGTTCTGTCGTATTGCGTATCGCGTATTGCGAATCGCGCACTCTCTACCCTCCAGCTGATGCGCACTGTCTGGTTCTCGATCTCACTGGCCGCCCTCGGCTGGGGCACGTCCGGGGTTGCCACCCGGGCGGCGCTGGCTGAAGGGTCGACCCCGTTCGAGATCGCGACGATGCGCGCTGTGATCGGGGCGGCGGCGGTTGTGCTCTTCCTGACCTTCCGCCGGATGGGTTTTCCCCGGGGTGGGCCGACCTGGAGGACGGGGATCGTCATGGGCATTTCGAACCTGGCGATGCCCTTCGTCCTCTCGAATGTCGCGCTCCAGTACGCCTCCGCCGGTTTCCTCGGCCTGATGATGGCGCTCATCCCGTTGATGACCGCGGTGCTCGCCCACTTCATGCTCCCGGCCGAGCGACTCTCGTTCGTCAAGGCGGCGGGGTTGCTGATCGCCCTCTTCGGAGTGGCGGCCCTGCTCTCCTTCGGCGACAGCGGACTGGCCGAAGGGGGGCGTCCCGTGCTGGCCGGAGTCCTCGGGCTGGTGGTGGCCTTCAGCATTGCCTACGGCGGTACCTACGCCAAGATCCACGCCGGCGCGTACGACCCGATGCACGTGACCGGGATCCACTTCGTCAGCGGCGCCCTGATCATCGCGGTGGCCGCCTTCGCATCCGAGGGGCTGCCGGCGTCGCAGACCGGCGAGGCGTGGGCGCTCATCACCTACATGGGTTTGTTCGCCACCTTCATGCCGTTCGTTCTCTTCTATCGCCTGCTGCGGAAGGTGTCGGCCACATACGCCTCCATGGTCGGCTACGTAGTTCCTCTCGTGGCCGTGATCGCCGGCGTGGTCCTGCTCGACGAGCGACTCCAGCCCGGCATCGTCATCGGAGGGCTGCTGATCTTCGCCGGAGTGATCCTCACCCACCGAGCCGAACAACGAGTAGTGGTGGTCCCAGCAGAGGCAGTCCCGGAGGAGATGCTCGGCTAGGGGGCGCAGCGCCCCGCTGCCCGCTACCCGCTACCCGCTACCCGCCCGACACGTGGCTGCCCTCGATGGGTCACAACGCGTTCCTTCGTATCGCGTATCGCGTATAGCGAATCGCTCTCACTGATAGCTCACGTACACGACCGCCGGCACCAGTTCCAGTACTTCGGCGGGGGGGATCGGGCCGGGGATGTCTTCGTCGTAGAAGTTCTTCCAGCCGTAGCGCCAGCCGTAGCCTTCCCAGCCCAGGGTGATGCGGTTCCAGGTGCTGTATTTGTCGGGGATGCCGCCCTGGCCGTCCATTTGGATGACGACCGCCAACTCGGATGGGGTCTCGATCAGGTTCCGATCGCGCAGCATCTGGTCCTGGAACTGGTGGAGGAGGAGGATCTTCTGCGGCAGGTGATTGTCCCGCACCAGGGCAGCCAGCCAGTCGACCACCCGGTTCACCTCGGCGGCTTCGACGTGTCCGATCTGCCGCAGGGGCTGCTCATTGGGCAACAGACGCCACTCGGGGTCGAGTGCGAGCCCGACATGAGGTTCGAGCAATAGCTCCTCGAAGAGCTTCGCCTGGGTGAGGAAGTCGGTGCGTCCCGGCTGCAGGTCGAGGATCACGTAGACGCCTTCGCGTCCGGCGGTGTCCACCCAGATCCGGAGCTGGTCCATTTCCATTTCGTTCGAGTAGTCGCCATCGGTGCCGGGGTTGCCGGCGGCGACCGTGGCGATGATCTCGAAGGTGGGGATCGCCTGGATGCCATCGTCGGTCTGGTACTGGGCGGCCAATTGTTTGGCCCGGGCCACCGAGGCGTCGACATCCTGTTCACCGAGCACCCCGAGGCTGGTGGTGTTGGGGTTGCCGTACAGGGCGATGAGGCGCTTGCCCGGGAAGAGGACGAAGCCGCCGCCGGGGAGCTGCTCGGCCCCGCTCACCAGCACCTCGAGCTGCCATGAGGACTCCGCTCCGCCGCCGAGTAGTTGCACCTTCCGCGGCTCCACCGCCTGGAGGACCTCCCCGGCGTCGCCGGATAGGAGGTCGTCGCCGTCGACGGTCACCATCAGCCCGCCGGTGACGATCGCCGCCACCCCGGCCGCCAACGCCAGGGGGGTGCTGGCGCCGTCGACGAGCCAGGCGAATCCGAACGATCCCGGTCCCGCCCGGAGGAAAGGCACCGGATCCAGGGGGGTGGGAGCGGCGCCGGTCGAGCCAGAGCCGGTGATCCCCGCCCCGGCCTCGAGCGCGGCGAGTGTGGTGCGCAAAGCGTCGCTGCCACCCCCAGCCGGGATGGCTACCTCCGACCCCGCACCGACGCGGTCGTTCACTTCGTTGGCCAGGGCGGTGTTGTCACCCTCGAGCACTTCGACCTCGGTGAAGGCCGGGACGTCGACGGTGATGTCCTCGCCGACGAACCAGACAGTGGTGGGGGCCAGGCGGTCGATCTCGTAGGCGAGGAGGCTCGATCCGGCATCGTCACCGACCAGGAGGGGAGCCTGCATCCCCACAGCGAGCCGGGCGGCGATGGCGATGCGTTCGAAGTCGGCGATACCGACGACGACGACATCGGAAGCGCACACGAAAGCCGCTTGGGCGACCGCGGCCGAAGCCGATGCCAGGTTCTGCGCCGACACGCGTTCGGTCACCGGGCCATCGGCGACCGGCAGCTCGGTGACGAGGGTCGTCTGGCAGGGACGAAGGGGGTCGGCCGGGCTGGTGCTCACGGTGCGCGTGGAACCACTCGAAGACCCCGGGGAGGCGGGGTCGACCGAGCCATCTCCGGCGCAACTCGCGGCGACGAGCGCAATCAGAATGAAGAGGCGACGCAAGAACCCTCCGCAGGTGGGAGGAGGAGAGTACCTGCGCTCGTCCGATTCGGGTTAGACGGCGACGGCCCCGGCGCGGTCCGGCTCGTAATCGGGGTCGAACGGCG
>CAYYRT010000398.1:0-2416 GCA_964474055.1 uncultured Acidimicrobiaceae bacterium
TGAGGCGTTTATGCGGCTGGTCAACTTTCGAGATCTAGGTGGTCTCCCCCTTGCGTCGGGAGGTGTGTTCCCTGGCGGTCGGCTCTATCGGAGCGGTACCTTCCAGCTCCTCACACCAGCTGAGGCTGCCGGGCTGGCGTCGAGCCTCGGGGTCGCCACCGTGATCGATCTGCGGGCACCGTCTGAGCGCGAACGGGCCCACCGGTCGTTTCCGGCCGATCTCGACATCCTGCAGATTCCCTTCCTGACCGAGATCGATCCTGAGTGGGAGCATCCGATCGATCAGTCGCCCTTCGCCGTTGCCGGCCGGTACCTGGATATGCTCGAACGGCAGGGACGGCGAGCGCTCCGATCCATAATTGCTGCGATCACACCGGACCGTCTTCCGATGGTGATTCACTGCTCAGCAGGCAAGGACCGCACGGGCATCGTGGTGGCAATCCTGTTGGCTCTCGCCGGTGTCCCCGATGAGGCGATCGCAGCCGACTACGCCCAGTCGGGGCCAGACCTCCAGCTCCTGGCCAACGACCCGGCCACTGCTGGCATGTTTGTCCCGGACCCGCCGAACGAATATGACTCGTTGCCAGAGACTATGAGGCTGTTCCTCGACGGCATGAGACAGCGCTACGGATCGAGCGAAGGACTGGTGATCACGTCCAATGTGGAAGTTGGCGACCTCAACAAGGCTCGGGCTGCGCTCCTCGAGCCAAAGTAGATTCAGCACGTGAACTCCGAGCACGGAGCCCTACCCGAGCCGGTGCCGACAGCTGGCGTCGCCATCATCGACGACGAAGGACAGATCCTCCTCGGGCGCCGCAGCGACGATAGGACGTGGTGTCTACCCGGCGGCAGACTCGAACCGGGCGAATCGTTTACCGACTGCGCCCGTCGAGAATGCCTCGAGGAACTCGGCTTTGAGGTTGAACTCGACGGCATCATCGCCGTGCTGAGCAACCCGGAGACTCAAATCCGCCGCTACCCAGACGGTGGGGTCATCCACCTCGTCGGCGTCGTCTTCCGAGGACGCCTCGGCCCACACCGTGGTGACGGAGACGGCGAGATCACCGAAGTCGCCTGGTTCCCCTCCGACCAACTTCCAGAAACCGAGATCATGCCAGCGGACCTACCCGCCGTCCGCCACGCCCTATCGCCCACCAAAACGATACTCGTCGACTAACCGCACAGATCAATCAATATCGGCGCTTCGGTGTGCTGCCGCTACGATCGATGTCGGTAGCGATGGAACAGCTTTGAGATCCCGTAGCGCGCCGGCCCGCTTGCTTGCCATCGCGCTGGTCGTCATTCTCCTAGGCACTGCTCAGTGGATCTGGTCGGACCCCAAGACGATCGGCCAGGGCTCGGTTACGGGCGGAGTCCTGGTGGCGCTCATCGCTATCTCGCTTTTCGTACGGGAGCGCCGATCGACTGATCTGTCGCGGTCTCGCCCATAGCGGTGACCGTCCGGAATCGGCACATCTTGCTCGGGTCCCCCGGCACCGAACGTAGTGGTCTGACCCTGAGGGATCTCTCCGGCCTCGTTGTCAGCCGGCGCCCGGACAATCCCCTTCGGGACTAATTGGGACTGTGGCCGTCATCGGTATCTCGCCGCGGAGCATTCGGGAAGCCTCGCCAGCGAGACTGAGGTACCAGTCGCTCGGAAGGCACTCCCCGTCAACCTCCATCGTGACCACCTCAAGTCCGACCGGGGCGAGGGCCGCAGTGGCCACCACCTTGAACATGGCAGTGCCCTCGTCTACCTCATCGAACATGGCGTTGTAGATCATTTCCGCCCCGGCGTCCATGGCGGAGAACACCTGATACCAATAGAGCCTGCCCCCACGGCGCGGGTACTCGTTGAACGGTCGAGACGGATCAGCGTTGTGATAGGAATGCCCCGGGTAGACCACCGGCATGAACTCTGCACCGCATTCCTCGGCACGAGCGATGTCGTCCTGCATCGCCGGCTTCCAGAAGTCCACATTCTGTTCGACCGCGTAGGCACCCACGGTCCACGGGCTGATGACGTCGAGCGAGCAATAGAACTCGGCCCATGCCGGATCGGTGTGAGAGTTGGGTTCCAGGGTCCGCCAACTGAAAGGCACCCCGCCCATCACTGTGGCCTGATATCTCGGGTCGGGATTCTCTTGGAAGAAGTGGACCAGCCGTTGCGCCTCCTCGGGAGTGCCCGGCCGATCGTCGTAGCCGAGACCCCAGATGGCGACCACCGGAAGTCCGTTATGGTGCAGGTATCCGGAGCTGTCGGTGATGCCGAGGACATCGACCAGGTATTTCCAGTCTTCGGACGCGTTGTACGCGTTCTCGCGCCCGAACGGGAGGTCGCCGAACAGCGATCCGATGCCGCCGAGAGCGGCCGTCGGCACGCGGCGCTCCAGGTAGCGGATGCGCTCCTCGACGC
>CAYYRT010000399.1:0-6262 GCA_964474055.1 uncultured Acidimicrobiaceae bacterium
CCCACGGAGCTCATGGCTTCCGGGTTCTCCAGCACGTACTCGATGTTGATCGTTCCGGGGTCGTAGTCCAAGCCGTAGATCGACTCCTCGTAGGCACGTTGGCCGTCGTTCAGCAGCGCCACCCAGGCCTGGCGGCCGTTCAGAGCCAGGCGGCCCATGTGGCTGCTGACCCTCACGACCTCAGTCGCGGCCACGATGGCGAAGGACAGCACGAAAGCGGCGATCCAACGGACCAGGCGTCGGCCGTCGTACCGACCGCTCGGAAAGAAGAAGTGATGCACGCACTGAAGCGCCGGGAAGAACGCCAGATAGAGGATGCCCTCGAACCTCGTGAGGAAGCCCAGCGCCCCCACGACGCCCAGGAGCGCCGCCAGGCCCGGGCGAGGGTCCGTGAATTGGATCCAGAAGATCCAGACGGCGACGTAGAAGATGCCTATGAACGTGGGCTCTGTCAGAACGGCGTGGGATAGACGGATCAGGGTCGGATTGAACGCCACCAGGAGAAGGCCTGTCGCCACGGCGACCGGCGGAGCGATTCGGCGACCGATGTCGAAGAGCGCGACGAGGAGGAGCACGCTGAAAACGAGCGACGTCGCCCTGGCGCCCAGTTCCGCAGACCCCATCAGCGAGCTGAGCGGAGCGGCCGCCACGGGGAAGAACGGGCTGGCGTCGACGTTGAAGTCCCAAGCAACGCCAAGGCCGTTGGCGATCAACTGGTCGATCTGGTAGAGGTACAGCGTGCTGTCGTGGTCCTCCAGAAACCGCGCTCGGAGGAGAGCGACGAGACGCAACACGACGTAGACGACCGAGACGGTCGCGAATAAGACCAAGGTATGCCGGTCCCGCAGAGCCCAACGTGCCGCCTGTCCAGATCCGTTGTTGGAGACGGGCGATGCACTCGATGGCTGCATTGGCTTCGGGCGTGAGTTGTCCAGCGCGACCCCATTCCCAATATCGCGCAGAGCCGGCCGGGGCGGCCATACTTTTCCTACGCCGAAACGCAAGCTCCCCACTGGAACGGAATGGTTGCATTATAGAGTGACGTAGGCGCACGTGTCTACTTGGAGTCTTTCGGTATGGATGTGGCAAGCCGTCCGCCGCTCAACGTCCTCTGGGTCATCGATCATGTGTGCTACGACGGCAGCCTTCACGGCGGCGGTCGGCTCTTCATGAACCTCGTGCCCGCGTTCGACCCAGAGGTCGTTCGGATCCATCCGTACTTCCTGCGAGCGAGCGATGAGGTCAGGAGCCTCTTCGCGGAGTCTTCCGTGCGCATCACGACGCTGGACAAGGCGAAGTATGACCCGACGGCGCTAACGACCATACGGAGGCTTTGCCGCGACCACCAAATCGACGTCATGCATCTCTTCTGCTACGCCTCGTCGACGTTCGGCCGTGCGGTGGCTGCTCTCACGGGCATCCCCGCGATCATCCACGACTTCGATACCCAGATCTACTTTCCCTACCCGGCGTATCTGAAGGTGCTGGACCGACTGCTCGCCCCGTCGACCGCGATGGGGTTGGCTGCGTCGCCCATGTGCCGGGATTACATGCGTGATACGCGTCGCGTTCCCGCCGACCGGCTCCAGGTACTGCCGCACGCCATTCCCGCATCACGGTTCGAGATCGCGGACAGTCTCTCTCGGGCTTCAGCGCGTTCGGAGCTCGGCTGGGGGAGCGAGGAGCTGGTCTTCTGCAGCGTGACGAAGCTGGGTCGCGACCGGGGGAACGACCACTTGCTGCGAGCGTTCGCCCAGGTCGCTTCACGACGACCCGAGGCGAAGCTCGTGCTCGTGTACAAGCCGACGTACTACCATCGTGTTCCGAAGGAGTACGAGAACCTGAGCGAGATTCACGACACCGCCGGGATGCGGCGTAAGCTCGACGAGCTGGTAGCGGAGCTGGGCATCGCGGACCGCGTCGAGTTCGCGGAGTCGTTGGACGATCCGGACCTGTACTTCGCGGCGTGTGACGTGCTCGTCTTCCCCTTCGTGCACCAGCGGTTCAGCTCGGTGCATCTCCTCGAGGGCTTCGCCCACGGCCGTCCGGCCATCGCTACCGATCTCGGCGAGCAGGCCGAGCTGCTACGCGACGGTGAGCAAGGGCTGCTCGTGCCCCCCGGTGATGACGACGCGCTTGCGCGCGCCATGCTCCGGCTCGGCGACGACGCAGACGGCCGAGAATCCATGGGCCGGCGGGCGCGAGCGCTGGCCGAGCGGCTGAGCGTCGATGCGAGCGCGGATCGCCTCGCCGAGCTGTATCGAACGGTGGTGGGTGCTCGCGGAGGCGCGCTGTCCCCGACCCTGACCTGAGAGGTCGATGCTTCTCGGAGCCACGGGCGGGCTGCTCCCCACGCCTCGGTCCCAGCCATCGCGACGCCCCGGTGTAGCCGGAGTGCCCGACGCCGCCGGGGCACATAGCGTCGGCGATGGCAGCGCCGCGGTCGTGATCCGACCCTGGGGCATCGCCACGCTGGACGGTATCGAACGGTCGGCCACGGACGGGGACACCGGCTCCTGGATCGGCCTTTCGGGGCAGCCCATCCAGGACGGCACCGGGCCGTCCGAGCGCTCCCTGGCGCGACGCGTGCTCGAGCGGCTCACGGCTTCTGGCCCCGGGGTCCTCCACGAGCTCGACGGGAGCTTCGCGATCGCGTGGTACGACGGGCGGTGCCGACGCCTCACGCTGGCCCGCGACCGGTTCGGCATGGAGCCGCTCTTCTACGCGGAGATCGGCGCCCGGGTGCTCTACGGCTCCAGGGTGAAGGATCTGCGAGCGACTGGAGTGTTGGCGGGTGGTATTTCCGCGGAGGGTCTCGCCCAGTTCCTCACGTACTGCTATGTGCCCGGGGACGCCACCCTCGACCAGGGCGTGCGCCGGGTTCCTCCGGGCACGTGGATCGAGATCGACCCGCAGAGCGGAGTCGTCCGCTGTGAACGGTGGTACCGGCTCTCCTTCGCTTCGCCACTCGCGGCTGGGGAGAACCAGATCGGTGAAGAATTCCGAGACCTCCTGGAGAAGGCGGTAGTCCGCCGGCTCGGCGAGGCTCCGACCGGGGTGCTGCTGTCCGGTGGGATGGATTCGAGCTCTGTGTTGACCTTTGCTCGCCGGCACCATCCCGGATGTATCCGGACCTTTGCCTTCCGCTGCGGCGGGCAGTCGTTCGACGAATCGGAGTACGCCAGGGCCCTATCGGAGGAGTTGGCGACCGAGCACGCGGAGGTCGTGTACGACGAGGAGCAGGCGCTCGAGGCGAGGGCCATCCCGAGCGAGATGGACGTGCCGTTCTGCGACATCGGCATCAACGTCGGAACGTGGATCCTGGGTGGCGCTGCCGAAGGACGAGTGGGCTACGTGCTCACGGGCGACGGGGGAGACGAGCTATGGGGCAGCCATCCGGTCTACGCGGCCCAGCGACTTCTGCGGCCGTACGACCGCCTGCCGGTACCTGGAATGGTTCACAGCGCTCTGGCTCGCACCGCGAATCTCCTTCGCGACAGCGACCGGAAGCGTGACCTGCGCGTGAAGCTCAAGCGCATCCTTCCCAGGCCCGGCCTTCCCAAGGAGCTGGGTGCCTTCCGGTGGCGTGCCTACTATGCGCCCCACGAGCTGCAGCGGCTACTGACGCCCGATTGGGCCGTGCAGGTTGGGGAGCTCGATCCCTTTCAGCCCGTGCTGGAGGCGTACGAGGGCTACGACGGGCCGGACGATGGCCTCTCGCCGCACTTGTACAACGACTACGTTACGACATCGGGTTACTACTTCAGCCGTCTCGGGCTGCTCCGGAAATTCGGCATCGAGGCCCGATCGCCGTTCTACGACCGTGCGCTCGTGGAGTTCGGCGCCCGTATTCCGGCTCGGCTCAAACTCGAGGGAATCGAGCGAACGAAGCGATTGTTCCGCGTGGCCATGGACGGGATTCTCCCGGACGTCATCAACCACCGGAAGGACAAGCTGGGACACTCGGTGCCTCTGAAGAACTGGCTTCGCCAAGCCGGGAGTCTCGACCGGTGGGTCTCGGAAGCCCTGAGCCCGGGCCGCGTCCGCGCCCGAGGGTTGTTCCGCCACCAGGAGATCGACCGCATGCGGGACGAGCACCGGAGAGGTCGACACAATCACTCGCACCGTCTCTGGGCCCTCCTCACGCTGGAGACGTGGCTGCAGGCCCACGTCGACGGGTAGGAGACCGAGAGCATGCTGATCGGCCTGAAGAAGAGAATCGCAAACGCCCTGCGCGGCCACCCCAGGCTGTTTGCCTTCTTCTCGAAGGTCTACTACCAGCTGGATCGGTCCTTTCGCACCCTGAGCCCCGGCGCCCCTGACGCCATTCATCGGGCGCTCGCGCGGCGGCGGGAGGAGCTCGTCGGTGAGGAAGGCGACTATTACGAGTTCGGTGTCTTTCGGGGCTTCACTTTCCTTTCAGCCCAGCGAGCGTGTGGCGAGCTGGGCCTCGAGCGGATCCGGCTCTACGGATTCGACTCGTTCGATGGGCTACCCGAGGTGGAAGGTATCGACAGGACGAACAACCAGTTCTTCGAGGGGCAGTTCGCGTGCTCGAAGGACGAGGTGGTGCGCAACCTCACCGAGCACGGCATCGACTGGTCGCGGGCGACCCTGATCGAAGGCTTTTTCTCCGATTCGCTCACGGAAGGCCTCAAGGAGGAGCTCCCGTTGCGAGAGGTCGGCGTTGCGTTCATCGACTGCGATCTCTACTCCTCCACGGTCGAGGTCCTCGCGTGGCTCGAGAGTCTGCTGGCCGACGGGTCGATTCTCCTCTTCGACGATTGGTACAGCTTCGGCGTGTCGCCCGACCTCGGGCAGCAGAAGGCTTTCGCAGAGTTCCTCGAGAGCCATGGGGAGTGGGTGGCGGAGCCGTTCATTGAGTTCGAGGACCACGGGAAGGGATTCGTCTTGCACCAGAACTGAGGTAGGAAGACCCATGCCGTCGGAAGATCGTACCCCCTCAGCCTTCGTGGATCGGGTTGGCGAATCCGGTCATCCGCGCCCCGGCGGCCTCGAAGCCGAGTCCGGTGGCTCAGCGGTGCGTGCCTACCAGGACTTCGTCGTCGGATCGCGGTCCTGGTGGGCCCTGATCAGGTACGAGCTGGCCATGTCCTGGGGAGCCCTGCTGCCGGGCGCCGTCGGCCTCAGCTTCCGCCGCCTGTTCTGGCGGGGCCTCTTCGCCAGCGCAGGCGGGGGCACGGTCTGGGGTAGGAACACAGTCGTTCGCCACCCCGGCAAGATGTGCATTGGAAGCCGTGTGCTGGTGGACGATGATTGCTTCTTCGATGCGAAGGGGTGTGAAGAGGGCGCGTTCCGGATCGACGACGATGTCGTGATCAGCCGCGGGACAATGATCACGGGGAAGGGAGGCGGTGTGCACCTCGGACCGCGTGTCAACATTGGAACCGGCTGCATGGTTCTCTCCGACGCCGGGATCTCGATCGGCGCAGACACGATGCTGGCCGGGAACTGCTATGTGGGAGGCGGCGCCTACGATCCGGACGGTCCAGCGGACGTCCCGATCAGCAAGCGCCCGATACCCGCGCGGCCCATCGAGATCGGCGAGGGGTGTTGGCTCGGGGCTGGCGTGGTCGTCATCGAAGGTGTCACCGTCGGAGCCGGCAGCGTCATCGGCGCGGGCTCGGTGGTGACACGCGACATCCCCCCTCGCAGCATCGCGGTAGGTGCGCCCGCCAAGGTCCTGCGCCTGCGCCGCTAGACTCCCGTCCGATCGGCTCGGGTGACCGCGGGCCGGCGGAGCTCACCGCCTGAGTGCGTAGACCACGCCTCCCAACACCCCTTGGATCACCCCGGCGAAGTAGAGCAACCACGCGAAGGCCACGGCTTCGGAGTTACCGACGCCATACACGGCCAGGAATATCGCGAGCACGTTCTCCCGGAGCCCGATTCCGTTGATCGTGATCGGAAGCAACATGACCACCGTGGCCATGGGCACGATCAGAAAGAAGCCGATCGCCGGCACCGGCAGGCCCAGGGACGAGGCGATCAGGGCGTACGCGAGAATCACGTTGCCCTGCAGAAGAACGGAGAGGGCGAATGCAGTCGCGAGCACGCGGCGCTTCCCACGGTAGGCGGAGAACGCCTGAGCCACCCTGGTCGCCGGTCGTTTGACCACCCCGGGTAGATACGACAGCAGTCGCACCACCAGGGTCGGGGTGCTGAAGAACACCGCCCACACGAACCCGAGCAGTCCCGCGGTGGCCAGGATGATCCAGATGACGAGTCGGGGCAGTTGGCT
>CAYYRT010000400.1:0-14751 GCA_964474055.1 uncultured Acidimicrobiaceae bacterium
TCGCCACTGCCCTACACCAGACGTGCACCCGACGCGGATCGGAGGAACGCTGACCTACGAAGGCCGATGCGATCCCGAGACTTGTGAACGTCACGACCACTCGGCCATCGAACGTGAGGCTCAGGGCATCCCCCCATCCGAGGCGCTGCGAGAGGCGCTGCCTGAACCGCCCGCCGCCGAGCGCATGGCCGAGGGCTTCCAGCTCGCCAGCCGACTGCTCGCCGCCCCCCCACCCGCATCCGGGGCCGTCTCCCTGATCAACGTGGAGCTGCAACGCCTGCTCGACGCCATCGAGATCATGGATCAGAAGATCACGCCCTATGGGGAGCGCGAGGACGGCACGATCCTGCACTACATCGTGGCCGACTCGACGTGGCACCGAATCCTCGCCGCCGCTCGTGGTCCGTCGTGGTTTGTCGAGCGAGATTTTGTGGCCGAAGCAACGACACCCGCGGAATATCGTGTAGGTGCGGGGCTCCCCGTCAAGGAAGCGGAGCCCACCCCCACCACATCGAAGGAGCCAGCATGACCACCGAGACAGTCACATCCAACGAGGCACGACGGCGGTGCTGGCTGATGGAGTGCGACCAGCTAACGGAGGACCATCGCCATCCGGGACATCCGACGTGGGCCGATGTCTTGGAGTGGAAGCGTGAAGCGCGCGCGGATGTGATCGAGGCAATCCGTCAGTTTGTGGTCGATGATCCGCGTGGCGGCGGCCGTGAACGGACGCTCATGTTTCTCGACGGCCTAGAGTTCGTTGAGGCCCGACTGTGAGCCCCGACATGACCACCCCATCGGTTGACCGGGCACCACGGACGGAGGCGGGCCAATCTCTGTTGCGTTGGCAGTCTCATCCCGTAGGTGGATTCAGCCAAGCGAATCACGACTACTGGTTGGAGCGCATCCTCGCCATCGAAGCCGAGGCCGCACAGGCTGGACCGCCGCTCGACGTGGAGCTGCTGGCCGAGGTTCTCCACGGCTTCGATTGCAGCGATCTGACGTTGCGCGGCGTGGACTGGCGTTGGCTTCGCGGCGACTACGGCAGCGAACTGGACCGGAAGATTCATCTGAAAGAGGCCGAGGAGATCGCTTCGCGGTACACCCGCCTTTCGGAGTCGAAGTGACCAGCCCCTGCATCTTCGTTGGATGCGTCAGCACGGATCGCCACTGGCACGGCGGGTTCCCCGGTGGCTATGACAACCCTGACGATCCGACCGGGCCACCGATCCCGTTCACGAGTGAGCCCGCCCCCGGCGTGCGCGACTACAACGGCGCCTTGCTCGGAGCCGAAGTGACCAACCCCTTCGCCTCCCTGGTCCGCAACGCCCGCCGCTTCCTCCGTGCTGCCGACCGTGAGCGTGCCGCATGGGCTCACCGGCTTGACGAGCTGGCCGTGACACGGGCGCTGCGCCGGCTTGTGGGGCGGGTGCGGTCGTGAAGTACCGCACGATCGTTGCGGACCCGCCGTGGACGCCCGTCATCGGGGCGGGGAAGGCCGACTACTCCAAGGACAAGGCCCGTCCGCAGAAACACTATCCGACGATGACTCTTGAGGCCATCAAGGCGCTGGATGTACCGGCCGCCGATAGCGCGCACCTATGGCTGTGGTGTCTGTCGCAGCACGTCGATTGGGGGTACGAGGTCGCTCGCGCATGGGGGTTCGAGCCCGCGATCACGTTGACGTGGGCGAAGGACGGACTGGGAGCGGGTCGCTTCCAATGCAACACCGAACACGTCCTACTCTGCCGTCGTGGGCCGCGGCAACTCGCCCCGTTCGAGCGCACTGCAGGGACGTGGTTCCGATGGCGGCGTGGCGCTCACTCGGTCAAGCCCGATGCCTTCTACGAGCTTGTCGAGCGCGTCAGCCCCGAGCCGCGCCTAGAGCTGTTCGCCCGCCGCCGCCGCTACGGCTGGGACGTATGGGGCAACGAGGCTCCGACTGAACAGGCATCGCAAGCGGTGCTCGACTTGGAGAGCGTGGCATGACCACAAAGGTTCATCCACTCGATGACAAGGACAACCCCAGCGCGGCCTATGAATGGGCGATCGACACCGAACACGCCGCGGAGTGGGGCCGGTTCCGTGAGAGCAAGGGCTTGGGCCTTACACGGGAGCAGTTGACCGGCGCCCGCATGTTTCATGAATGGCTGCGGAAAGATCGGAGGAGCGCGCCATGACCCCCCTGACTCGGGCGCTGCGGCGGCGGCTGGGCTGGAGGCGACGCTAGGTGCAGAGCTGCGACCCCTCCATGCTCGCCGACTTCCGCACCCTGCTCATCTTCGGCCTGGGCCTGACGGGAGCGCTCCTGATCCTGCTCAACCTGCCGCTGCGCAAGCCCGCCGGGCCGGCGAAGGGCGCAAAGGCGTTCTGCAAGCTCCACCAGCGAGCCGAGGGAACCTGCCCGCCGGGGAGCCACGAGGAATGAAGGACTGGGCTGCGGCCGAGTTGGCGGTGATCGGTCTGTTCATTGCGTCGCTGGTCCTATTCCCCGACCCGCTGGTATTCCTCTTTGGCAGGACCCTGACCACGGCAGGCATCGCTGTCCTCTTCGTTGTGTGGGTCGCTGCCGTCGTGAAGTGCGGGTGGCGAGCGCGGTCCCGTTGACCGCCGACCCGTTCCTGATCGCCGCCGACCTGCTCGACCCGCCGATCGGCGCATGGCGCGCGAAGGCTCGCCCCGAGCAGCTCCCCCCTCCGGGCGACTGGCACACCTGGTACGTCCGCGGCGGTCGTGGATCGGGGAAGACGTGGACCGGCGGCAACTGGCTGGCCGAGCAGATCAAGGAGCACCCCGGCCAGCAGTGGGCGTGCATCGCTCCGACCTTCTCGGACGCGCGCGACGTGATGATCGAGGGCGCCAAGTCCGGCCTGCTCGCTGCTCTAGGACTGCCGCGCAACTACCCCGGCTGGAACCGATCGCAGGGCCAGCTATGGCTCCCCGATAGCACGGTGGTCTTCTGTGACGGGGCGAACGACGGCGCGTACCGCATTCAGGGCAAGAACCTCGCAGGAGCCTGGTGCGACGAGATCGGCCTGTGGGTCAAGTGGGCGATCGCGTGGGACGAGTCGATCAGCTTCGCCGTCCGCATGGACCCCGCGCGCATCATCGCCACGGGCACGCCGAAGCGCGGGCATCCGCTGGTGAAGCGACTGATCGAGGATCAGCACGTCCCGAAGACGTTGTTACGGACGATGGACAACATCGCCAACCTATCGAAGACGGCGATCGATGACCTCGTGCGGCGGTTCAAGGGCACCAACCTCGAAGCGCAGGAACTCGAAGGCGAGCTACTGGACGAAGCCGAGGGCGCGCTGTGGACCTTCGATGAGGCGCGCAAGGCCGAGAAGGGGCTGATCGTCCACGGCAAGCCGCCGACGTACCAGCATCGCGTCGGGACGCTGATACTCAATCTCCCCGACTTCCTTCGCACAGTAGTCGCAGTGGACCCGGCCATCTCCAGCTCGGGCGACGAGTGGGGCATCATCATCCTGGCGTCAGGCCGAGACGGGAAAATCTACGTCCGCGGCGACCGCTCCGCTCAATGTTCCCCCGAGGAAGCTGCGAAGCGGATCGTGCAGACGTACCACGACTTCGAGGCCGACCGGATCGTGTATGAGGACAACCAGGGCGGTGAGATGGTGAAGACCATCATCGACCAGGTGGAGCGCAACCTACCGATCAGCCGGGTTCATGCGTACCACGGGAAGAGCCTGCGCGCGGAGCCGGTGCAGCACGCCTACCAGCAGGGCCGCGTCATCCATGAAGAGGGCGTGGACCTGTCCGAGTTGGAGGGACAGATGGTGGGCTGGGAGCCGCTGGCCGGCATGCCCTCCCCTGACAGGCTCGACGCGCATGTGCATGGCGTCCGCGCGCTGGACGACGGGACTGCGGGGCGGGTTGTGCATTCGGATGCGTCGCCCTTCGACTGAGTGTGCTAGCATCGTAGCGTGACGCTGACACCCGCCACATGATGCGCTGCGCCCGTGGCTGAACTCTCCCCCGTCCTCCAGATGGAGATTCAGCGCGTCATGGCCGCTGAGAAGACGCGCCAGGACGCCATCGCCCGCTCGTGGCGCTACTACGACGGCGCAGCGCCTAAGCCGATGATCGTCGTGTCCAAGGCGGGCAAGCCGGGCATCGATGACAACATCCGGGTCAACTTCAGCCGCCTGCTGGTCGATACCGGCGTTCACTACCTGTTCGGCCAGCCGCTCGGGATCAACTTCGATGAGGGCGACGGCGAAGAGGACAACGGCAACGTAGCGATCGGCGATTGGCTCGGGGAAGCCCTGCCGATGATGGCGCGCATGATGCTGCTCCAGAAGCTCGCCAACAACGGCGGCGTGACCGGGCACACAATGGCGCGCATCCTGCTTCCCGAGTCCGGATCATTCCCGCGCGTCGTGGTGCTCGACCCCAGCATGGTTCAGCCGACGTGGGACCCGAAGGACATCGATGTAGTTCTGCGCTGGTCGATCAACTTTGTCGCCCTCGATCCGGCCACGAAGAAGCCGACGCACTACGAAACGGTCATCGAGCCGAACGACCCGAAGCTGCCGACCTCATGGAGTATCACCGACTACGAGGGCGAGCCCGGGACAACGCTGACCGTCACCGATGAGACGACGTGGAACTACCCGTTCAGCCCGATCGTCCATTGCCAGAACCTTCCCCGAGCGAACGAGTTCTACGGCGCGCCGGACCTCGAAGCGGACCTGCTTGACCTCCAGTCCGGCATCGACCGCATCCTGTCGCTCGGAAACAAGATCGTCCGTAACTGGGCGAAGCCGCCGACGTTCGCGCGCGGCATGACGGCTCCTCAACTCAAAGAGCTGACCGCCGACCCGGACGGGATCAACCTGCTCCCCGGCAACAAGGAACAGACCGACGTGTTCACCCTGGAGTCCGAGTCGGACATGGAATGGCTGGTTGCCTTCGAGAAGCTGCTGGTCGAGCACCTGCGCGAGATCGCGCACCTGCCCGAAGCGGCGTCCGGCAAGGTCACGGGCGCCCTGTCATCGCTGACCCTGAAGATGCTCTTCGCGCCGATCGTGCAGATGACCGAGGCGAAGCACAACAGCTACGGCCAGATGGTCACAGACCTCGTACGGCGTCTGCTGGTCGTTGGCGGCAAGGTGGCGACGTACGAAGACGCCCCCACGCCGGACCTGCATTGGGAGTCGGTCGTGCCGACGGACGAAGCGGCCGAGATGGCACGCGATTTGGCCGATCTCGACATCGGCTTCAGCAAGGACACCCTCATCGAACGGCGGGGCGGCGACCCCGACACCGAGCGCGAGAAGCGCGAGAAGGATCAAGTCAACGTCGGCGCGGACATCCTCGATGGCGGTAGTCCGGCGGCACGCAACTTTGACCGCGGCGAAGAGCCGACACGATAGGAGATAGAACCCAATGGCAGACACGACCAAACTCAGCAACGCGGCGGTGGACGTTACCTCCGACGCGCTGACCAACGAGTTCGACAACGGTTACCTGCGCATCTACGACGGCACGCAGGCCGCCGACGCGGACACGGCCGTCGGTGCGCAGGTGCTCCTTGCCGAACTGCGCTTCCCGACCCCCGCCGAGGCGTCGAGCACCAACGGCGTTACCACCTTCGGCACGATGGTCGCCGATGCGGCGGCCAACGCGACCGGCACGGCGTCTTGGTTCCGCGCGCTGAAGGCGGACGGCACGACCGCACTGTGGGACGGCTCAGTAGGGACATCGGGCGCGACGCTCAACCTGAACTCGATCGCCATCTCGTCCGGTGCCGAAGTGGATGTCACGAGCCTCACGCTCACTCTGAACAAGGGATGATGCCGCTACCGGGTTCGTAACCCGTGGCAATCTCAGTTCGAGCCTCCGTCGCATGGGCGGTTGTCACCGCTGACTCAACGATCACGCTGCCCACCAACGCGGAGGGCGACCGCATCTACGTCTTTGCGACGTGGAAGGCGTTCGGCACCACTGCGCAGATCACGAGCCCGGTGGCGTGGACCGAAGTCACCGAGTTCGCGGACGGCTCGGTTGCGGCCGGTGCGGGCACCGGCTCAGTGAAGGTCGGCGCTTGGTATCTCGACCGCGGGGCCGGCGCACCGGGAAACCCGACACTCGACTGGAGCGTGAGCCCGGTGCCTGCCGCGCGTTGCGCTGTCACGCTTGCGAAGGACGCGGGCGAGTCGTGGGATGACCCGACCTTCGCCACGGCGGCCATCGCGGCTGCGACGAACTGGGCGGCTACCGCCGCGCAGGCGCTGGACATCAAGGACGGCGCCATCGTCCTGGAGCTCGCCGGTTTCCGCGACGACTCGGCCACCATGACCCGCTCGGCCACGACCGCGCTGGAGGACGACGGCAGTCCAGACGTGACGTGGAACGGCAACGTGGTCGAAAACCCGGCTACCCACGCCTCGTCCACGTCCTCCAACGACATCGCCGCCGACCTTATCCACCGCTTCGTGACCACCGGTGCCAGCGGCGTCACCCTCACCGCCACCGGCACCCTGTCGGCGTCGGAGACGGGCGCGGCGCTGTGGGTCCACCAGAGCGTTACGGCCGCTGCCCCGGTCACGGGTACGGGCGCTGGCACGGGAGCTGTCCCGACGGGATCGGGCGCCGGCACTGTCACGTTCACGGGGAGCGGCGCCGGGACTGGCCCTGTTCCCACCGGATCAGGCACCGGCACCGTACCCGGGGTCGCTGGTGAGTTCGTCAAGAGCTTCAAGCGGGACACCGACGGCGGGACGGACATCATCGTTACCGTCCCTGCCGGTGGAGTCGCGGCGGGGAACACCCTTGTTCTCGGTGCCCTGTCGCTGATAGGTGCCGTCACTGGCGTCACGGACACGCAGGGCAACACCTGGACCCTCGACCGACAACAGGCCAGCGGTGGCAATAGCCGTACAACGGTCGCTTCGTGCAGGGTCGCTACCACCCTTGCGGAAGGCAACACGATCACGATTGCCCTTGCTGAGTCCTCGACGCGCGGGGCGGCTGTCGTGTCCGAGTTCGCGGGGTTGCTCGACCTTGATCAGGTTGCAAGCACGTTTGGGGCTAGCACGGCGGCCGATTCGGGCGACACGCCTACAACCACGGAACCCAACGAGGTTGTGGCCGGGGTCATCTTCGTGTTCTCCGGGGCCGCCGATACGCTCACGCCGGGAACTGGCCTGACCACTCGCATCTCGGCAGTCCACACCAACGAGATCATCTACGCGCTCGACAGAACGGTGTCCTCCACCGGGGCGTACAAGATTGACGGCTCGAACAGCGCGAGCCGTACTTGGCTCGCGCTCGTGTGCACCTACATCATCCCGACGGCTGGCGGCGGCATCACGGGCACGGGTGCCGGAACAGGTGCGGCTCCCACCGGAGCAGGCAGCGGCAAGGAAACCTTCAGCGCCATCGGGGCAGGAACAGGCGCGGCTCCGACCGCCAGCGGGGCAGGTGCCGAAGCCTTCCGAGCCACGGGTGCAGGTACAGGCGCGGTCCCCACGGGCAGCGGCGTCGGTTCGGAGACGTTCACCGCGACGGGAGCGGGGACGGGCGCAGCTCCGACTGGGACCGGTGCGGGCACTGCACTCCTAGCCATCACGGGCACCGGGGAAGGCGTAGGCGCTGCGCCTACCGGGGCCGGTTCGGGCAGCGTCATCGAGAACGTCACGGGCGTCGGAGCGGGCACGGGTGCCGCACCAACCGGCTCGGGCGCGGGCCTGCTGCGCTTCAGTGCCAGCGGCGCGGGCGTCGGAGCAGCTCCGACAGGCGCGGGCGTCGGCGACCTGGCGTTCACGGGCACTGGGGCAGGCGTGGTCGCCGCTCCGAGCGGAGCAGGGACGAGTGCGCTGCGCTTTACCGGGACGGGCGCCGGGACCGGCGCTGCCAGTACGTCGAGCGGCGCCGGTTCGCTGCGCTTCCTCATCGAAGGGGCCGGTAGCGGTGCGGCTCCGAGCGGGTCGGGCGATGGCATCGTCACTGAAGCGGAGGGTATCGTCGGGGTCGGGAATGGCGTCGGGCCCGTGCCGAGCGGGGCGGGCGAAGGCACGATCGAGATTCTGTTCACAGGTTCCGGTGCGGGGCTCGGGACATCGCCAACGGGTGCAGGGTCGGGCTTGCTGCGCGTTCTCGGCACCGGGACGGGGACCGGCGCAACTCCCACGGGTGCGGGCGCAGGAGAGGTGCTCGATTTCAGCGTCACGGGTAGCGGTGCTGGGGTTGCGGCGGCTCCGACCGGCGACGGTGACGGCCTGTTGTGGTTCCTGGGGACCGGCGCAGGTAATGGGTCAGTGCCCACGGGTGACGGGCTCGGGTCGCTGCGCTTCCTAGGGACTGGAGCAGGCACGGGCGCGGCTCCCACTGGCAGCGGCAGCCAGGCGGCGTTCGTCTATCTTGGAACAGGCGCGGGCCTCAGTGCTGCTCCGACAGGAAGCGGCGAGTGCTGGGTCATCCGTCCCGAGGATCGCCGAACGGCGCGGGTGTCGGGTAGTCCGAGCGGGCCGCCCGTGGATGACTTTTCGGCCGACTATCCCCCGCCGAGCCGTCCGAGCCTGGGCGGGATTGTCGATGGGTGAACTTAGGGTGCGGGGACCCATTCACCGGGACCGAGTGCGTCTAGCATCTCGACTGCACGACGCTCCAGCTGGCGCGATTTCGGGGAGAAGGCTTGCACCTCTCCTGGTAATAGCGGCACCTCGCGGCCGTCGCCATAGATGACCGTGACGGTGCCATCGTATGCATGTCGCACGAGGACCGGCCATACCACTGAATCGCCCATATCGCCTCCCTTGGCTGACGGGGATACTGGGAACCGAAGGGCGGGAGCGACCCGGTGACATCATCCTCTTCGGCTCTCGTGAGCGTCCATACCGGCCACGCGGATCAGTGGGCGCCGACGATTGCTAGAATGCTAGCACATGGCTGATCTACTCACAACCCAGCGCGCCTACCGCCGTCGCCTGCTGGCCGCCGACCGAGAAGTCGCGCGCGAGCTGGTACGGGTATACGCCGACCTAGAGAGTGCGATCCGCGACGAGCTGGCCGAGCTGACCCGTGCTATCTCTCGTGCGCGTGCTTCCGGCGTGACGGTGAACCAGTCGTGGCTCTTCCAAGAGCAGCGGTATCGGTCGATGCTTCAGCAGACGGCCGACCTGTACGCGCAGGCATCACGGACGGCAAGTGGTGTCGTGGCGAATCATCAGGCGAGTGCGACACAACTTGGAACTGAAGCGGCCGAGGCGCTGGTCCGTTCGCTCGCTCCCCCGCAGATTCCCCTCTCCTGGTCGCGCATCCCTTCAGGCGCCCTCGAAGCAGCGGTAGGGTTCGCGTCGGACGGCTCGCCGCTATCCCGCCTGTTCGACCAGCTCGGGCCGGAGGCATCGCAGAATATCCGCCGCTCGCTGCTGAACGGGATCGGGCTGGGGCAGGGGCCGCGCGAGATCGCCCGGCTGATCCGGCGCGACGTGGGGCTGTCTTTGACGCGGGCGCTCACGATCAGCCGGACGGAGGTGCTGCGCGCCTACCGCACGTCCGAGGCCGAGTTGTACCGCGCGAATCGTGACATCGTGAAGACGCAGATATGGCACTCGGCCCTCGATGATCGGTCATGCGTCGTGTGCATCTCGCAGCATGGCTCGGAGTGGCCGGTCGGCTCGATCATGGAGACGCACCCGAACTGCCGGTGCTCGTGGGTGCCGAAGACGATGACGTGGGCCGAACTCGGCTATGAGGGTATCCGCGACACGAACCCCGAGATTCAGCCGGGGCCGGACTGGTTCGGCGCACTCCCCTCCGAGAAGCAGGCCGCGATCCTAGGATCGGGCCGCACCGCAGCTTACCGGGACGGCCTCAGTCTGTCGGAGATGGTGGGTCGGCGGGTGGATCGGCGCTGGGGTCCGGTGCGCTACGTCCTACCGCTGCGTGAGGCGCTAAGGCGGCGGCGGGTTGCCTAGAGTAGCCGGGCGGAACCTCCGCGCCTAGCCCGGCCATACGCTGCGCGGCCAGCGGGTCAATGCTCCGTTTCACCAGCTCTGACGGAGCGTGCTGCGCATCGGGGCTGCCCTAGAAGCATCATCGCAGTCACCATTAGTGTACGCCCCGTGTCAACCCGGTCGTGCAGGAATGTCAGACTTGCGCTAGGATGCAAGTCATGGGAGACGATAAGACTCCGACCGCGCAAGCGGACGAGCAGGGCCAGGCGCCCGAACAGAAGATCGACCAGCCCCAGGCGGGCACCGAGCAGTCCCCGGCGGACGGCACGGACGAAGGCAAGCCGACAGTCGAAGAGCATCCTGACCTGAAGCGCGCTCGCGCCGAGGCCGCCAAGTACCGCACCGAACTTCGGAAGTACGAGAAGGCCGACGAAGAGCGCAAGAAGGCCGAGATGACCGAGGCCGACAAGCTGAAAGCTGACCGCGATACGTTCGACAAGGAACGCGCCGCGTTCGCTCAGTCCCAGCGGGACTTCACCGCACGGTCGCAGGTCATCGATGAGGCCCGCAAGGCAGGATTCAAGATCAGTCCCGAACGGGTGTTCGCACTCGTGCAGGGCGGGATCGAGTTCGATGACGACGGCAAGCCTATCAACGTCGGTGACGTTGTGGGGCAGCTCGCCAAGGATGAGCCGGGTCTAGTAGGGGCAGCCAACGGCAGCCCGACCAACCCGGATCGACAGCGGGGCGCGGGCCTCACCGCAGCCGACCTCAAAAAGATGACCCCGACGCAAGTCGCCGCGCTGGACCCGAAGGTTCTAGAGGCGCTCTAGTCCGGGCCATCGAGCAGAGGTAGACCCCGCTCATGGCAATCGACAACTTCATCCCGCAGCTTTGGGCGGGATCGATCCTCCAGAATCTCCAGAAGGCGCAGGTCTTCGGCAGCCCGGTCATGGTTAACCGTGACTACGAGGGCGAGATCAGCGCTGGCGGCGATACCGTCAACATCCAGGCGCTCGGCGCGGTCAACGTCATCGACTACACCAAGAACACGGACCTGTCCGCGCTCCAGGTGATGGATGACTCGACCCAGCAGCTCCTCATCGACAAGCAGAAGGCGTTCAACGTCTTCCTCGATGACATCGATGTGGCGCAGCAGAAGCCGAAGCTCCGCGGTGAGATCACCCGTGAGGCCGCCTACGCCCTGTCCGACACGGCCGACACGCTGATCGCTGCTGCGATGGCTGCCGGCGTCACTGCGGGCAACGTCCTCGGATCAGCCGACGAGCCGATCCATCCGACCGCCACCACGGCCTACGAGTACCTCGTGGACCTCGGCGTGCTGCTCGATGAGGCCAACGTCCCGAGCGCGGGCCGCTGGGCTGCGATCCCCCCGTGGATCGAGGGACTGCTTCTGAAGGACGATCGCTTCGTCGCAGGCGGCGGGTCCAACGGCGAGGCGCGTCTCCAGAACGGCGTCATCGGCCAGGCGGCCGGCTTCACCGTCCTGAAGAGCAACAACAGCCCGGCCGGTGCCCAGGCTGCCGTCACGCTGTCCACCTCGGCGGCGGCCGATGACATCATCGATGCCACCGCACACGGCTTTGCGATCGATCAGGAGATCGAGTTCGCCACGCTGACCGGCGGCACCGGCCTGACGGCCTTGACCTCGTACTTCGTCGTGGCGACGAGCTTCGCGGCCAACACCTTCCGGGTCGCCGCGACTCGGGGTGGCGCGGCGATCGACTTCTCGACGGACATCACGGCGGGCACGGCTCGCCCGGTGGCGTCGAACGTCCTGCTCGCCGGCTCGCGCATGGCGACCAGTTTCGCGGATCAGATCGTCAAGACCGAGGCCGTTCGCAATACGGCGCGGTTCGGCGACAACCTCCGCGGCCTGCATGTGTACGGAATCAAGGTGGTTCGTCCGACCGCTCTGGCCGCCGTCCACGTCAGTCGCGCGACGTAAGCCGTAGGGGTCGGCGAGTGCCACTGGCATTTAGCCGGCCCCTCTCCATCACAGGGAGACACGACTAGACATGGCATGGTTCCGCAACATCCCGACCGGGCGAGAGTTCAGCGCCGATGGGCGCTGGGCCGACGCGCACCGTCAGAACGCCGACAACATCGAGATCGACGGCCCTGGCGCAGTCGTCAACGAGATGGCTCCGGCGAAGGAATCCGATCTGGCCCGGGTGAGCAAGGCTGATCTCCAGTCTGCCGCTCGTGAGGCCGGAGTGTCGGACGAAGGAACGAAGGCCGAACTGGCGGCGCGGCTGGCTGTCGCCCACGGTGACTACCAGTGAGCCGATTCAATCGGGCACGTCGGGCGGTCCTCCCTCGTCCGGCGTGCCCGTCTCACAACAGAGGTGCTCAGTGACGATAACCCCGACCCTCATCCTTCTCATCATTGCGATCATCTGCTTCGTCGTGTCGGCTCTTGCCGTGCCCGTACGCGGCGTCAACCTGACGGCGTGGGGCTTGGCCTGCTTCGCCGCCGCGCACCTGCCGATCTAGATGGCAACAAGGGCCGGTATGGCCGACCTGATCGCCCGCATCCGCGGGATGATCGCCGACCCTTCCGGCACGGCCCACTTCACGGACGAGCAGATCGAAGGTGCGCTGGACCGTCGCCGTCGTGAAGTCGTGGAGCTGCCCCTGTCCCCGGTCCAGTCGCGCACCGCCCTCGGAGCCGTCGAGTACCTGCGCTGGGTCGCTGATCGCGCACCGTGGGAGACGGGCGCCGTCGTGCTGAACAGCTCGAAGATTCCGATTGCCGCCGCCGCCATGACGGAAGACGAGATGGATGGCATCTGGACCTTCCCCGTCCACCAGGATTCTGTCTACGTCACTGGACTGTCCTTCGACCTGTACGGCACCGCGGCCGATCTGCTCGACCAGTGGATCGCCGAAGGTGTCAGCGCGGGCGGCGCGATCACCGAATGGGAGACGGACGGCCAGAAGGTCAAGCGGGCAGGCGCCGACGTGGTAGACATGGTGAACCGCGCCAAGCTGTACCGCGGGCAGGCGCTCCCCGTCATCGGTGCGTTCGGCCGCTCGGACATCGCGTCGGGCGATGAGATGTGGGCGCTGCGACCGTGAGCATCACTGCGATCGAACTGGCATCCATGCGCGACGAGGCCGAGACGCTCATGCCCGATTCGTGCGCTGTCCTGCGCCCTACTGAAGTCCCCGATGGACAGGGCGGCTGGACGCAGACATGGGCCACGGCTGGCACCTACGCCTGCAATCTCGCCACCGGCCCGTACATGCGCTTCAGCGCCGAACGGGTAGCGGCGGGACAGGTGACGCCAGTCGGCATCGTGGGGATCAGCCTGCCGCATGACGCCGACGTGAATCCGGATGACCGAATCGTATGGACGCCGGCCGGTGAGGTGACGGCGCGCATGACCATCGAAGTGACGCAGTTCGGCTCGCGCTCGTGGGCGATCAACTCCAGGGCGATGGGCAAGGAAGTCGGGGACGCGGCGTGAGTACCGTCGCTTTCAACCGCTTCCCCGCCATCCGTGCCGAGCTGCTACGCGGTGGCGGGCAGATCGTCCGCAAGGGTGCCTTCGACGTACAGGGGCGCGCGCAGGACTTCGCCCCGGTCGATACGGGCAACCTGAAGTCGAGCATCTTCGCTGCCGAGCTGGACGCTCTGCGATGGATCGTGGCGACCGTCGTTGAGTACGGCCCGCACCAGGAGTACGGCACGGTCAACCAGTCGGGTACGCCCTTCATGCGACCCGCCGCTGAACGGGTGCGCCCCGCCTACATCGAAGCATGGCGCCAGTTCCTCGGAGGGCTGCGCTAGTGCCAGTTCTCGCCCCGGACACCGGCCATGTCGATGCTGGCCTGAACACCGCCATCGACGCCGCTACCGCCCTACCCGTCCATCGCACCGTCCCCATGGGCGCGCCCTACCCGTATATCCGCTTCCGCTGCGTGTCCGAGGTCGATTCGTACGTTCTCGCTGGCAGGGCATGGGGCCGCTTCTTGTACGACATCACGGGCTGGGCCGAAAGCGGTAGCGCGGCGGCGATCAAGACCGAGCTGGGGAACATCGCTACCGCCTTGTTCGCCACGAAGATCACCGTCTCGGGCGGGACTGTGACCTACCAGCGGCGCGAGGGGCGGCGCGAGGACGATCCGTCACTGAACGGCAAGCAGTACCAGCAAGTCATCGATACGTGGGCCATAGAGGTGATCCCGGCATGATCGTGAAGAAGACACAGAAGTCGCGCTATCGGGTCCTCATGGGCCTGAACTACGGCACCGAGCGCGTGGAGCCGGGTGAAGTGCGCGACGACATCCCGGCGCAATCGGTCAAGTGGCTGCTGAAGCGCGGCGCCATCGAAGAGGTGAAGGGCTAATGGCCTTCTCAGCCGGCACACTTGCCAAGGTCTACTTGAACGGGCGGGACATCTCGACGTACCTGCGCTCGGCGGGAACCAACGGCGCGCGCGATATGCTCGACAGCACGACGCTCGGGCTGAACGATCGCGCCTTCACGCCGGGCCTGCGCACGGCCACCTTCACCGGGGAGGGCTTCGCCGATGGGTCCGTGGACGCTATCGATCAGGCGCTCGATGAGGCGATGGTGCATGGCGCTGCGGCCGTCCTGACCTACCTCCCTGTCGGAGACGCACTGGGCAACCGGGGCATCGGCATCGACGGCGACGAGTCCGGGTATGACATCGCCTCTCCGGTCGATGGGCTGGTCACGATCAGCCTGAACGTCCAGTCCAGCGTCGGGCCGATGCCCGTGCGAGTCCTGAAGGCACTCGCAGCCGTGACCGCCACCGGCAACGGGACGGGC
>CAYYRT010000401.1:0-11728 GCA_964474055.1 uncultured Acidimicrobiaceae bacterium
TTCCTGGTCTTCACCACCGCCGCGTCGCTCCGCGCGCAGGCGCCGTTGACCCTGGGGCAGGCTTTCCTTCGAGCCGATTCCGCGGGCTACGCCAACCGGATCGCCGCTGGCACTACTGGGGCGCAGCGCGCCCAGACCACCGCCACTCTCCAGGGGATTCTCCCGACCGTTCGGGCCGAGGGCGGCTACGTCCGGACCGACGATCCATTGGCCGCCTTCGGGCTCAGGCTGCAGCAGCGCGGCGTCTCCGCCGCCTCCTTCGATCCTCAGAATCTCAACTACCCCTCGCCGGTGACCAACTGGAGCGGCGGGCTGGTGGCCGAGCTCCCACTCGTCAACGCCGACGCCTGGTTCGGCCGTGCGGCAGCCTCCCACGCCGCCGCCGCCGCGAAGGCCGGTGCGGGCTGGACCCGCGACTCCATCCGCGTCGAGGTGACTCGGGCCTATTTCGGCGCCATCCTCGCTCGCGAACAGGTGCGCACCCTCGAAGCCGCCCGCATCGCGGGCCAGGCACACCAGCGTGAGTCCGAATCAATGGTCAGTAACGGACTCGCCACTCGCTCCGATGCGCTGCTGGCATCGGTCGAGCTGGGCCAGGTCGAGGCTCGGCTCATCGGCGCACGCGGCAACGCCGGCATCGCCCGCGACCGGCTCGCACTCCTCATGGGTCACCCCGGTGACAGCACCTTCACGCTGCCCGACTCGCTCCCACCCGCCTCCCGGATCCGAAGCCTGGTAATCGCCGCGGAAGGGGATTCCGGCGTTCTCCGTCTGGACCTGGCTGCCGCCCGCTTCGGCCTGAAGGCCGCCGAAGGCAACCTGCGGCGGGCTGGCGCGAAGTACCTCCCGCGCCTCAACGGCTTCGGCCGATACGGCTGGAACAACGCCGGCCAGCCCCTAGCCGGGCGGGCCAGCTACACCGTCGGCGTCATGGCGTCGTGGTCGCCCTTCGCGGCATCGCCCATCGCCGATCGCCGGGAAGCGCGAAGCCGCGCCGACGCTGCGCGTGCGATGGTCGAAGCCGCCGAGGCGGGCGCGGCGATGGAACGGAGCGCAACCCGAATACGGCTCGCGGTGGCGATCGCCCAGATCGGCATCGCGGAGAGCTCGGTCGCGCAGGTGGCCGAGGCCCACCGCATCGTGGCCCGCAAGTACGCCGGTGGCCTGGCCACCATCGCGGAGCTGCTCGGCGCCGCGTCGCTGGAGACCCAGACCCGGCTGGGGCTTTCCGAGGCCAGCTATCAGGCCATTGTGGCCGATGCAGCGGCGCGCCAGGCCGCCGGCGCGGATCTGATGGCCCTCACTGTCCTGGAGCACTGATATGCGGAAGCCCATCCCTGTGGCCGGGACCATGCTGGCGGCCCTTCTGCTCGGCGGGTGCGGCGGAGCCGAGACGCCGGGGCCGGCCGAACGGCCTCCGCTGAGCGGCACGCCGGTCGCCGTGACCGACACGCTCATTGCCGACGCCTTTGAAGCCTCCGGAACCGCCTTGCCGGTGCGAGTCGCCACCCTCAGCACCAAGCTGATGGGGACGGTCACCGCGGTCCCGGTACACGAGGGGGATCGGGTCGCCGCCGGTCAGGTGCTGGTGCGGCTGGATTCGCGGGAGCTGCAGGCGAAGCGCACGCAGGCGGAAGCCGGATTGACCGAGGCCACGGCGGTGCATCAGGATGCCACGGTGCAGGCCGCCCGGATCCGGGACCTATATGCCGACAGCGCCGCCACGAAGGCCCAGCTCGATCAGGCGGAGACCGGCCTCGCGCGTGCCGAGGCGGTGCTGGCCGGCGCGCGGGGCATGGTGGCGGAGCTCACGGCCACCGCTTCTTACGCCGAGGTACGGGCGCCGTTCGCCGGGATCGTCACCCGTCGCCTGGTGGACCCGGGGTCGTTCGCCTCGCCCGGCACACCGCTCGTAACGGTGGAGGATGCCGCCACGCTGCGGGTAACGGTGACTGCGGCGCCGGAGGCGATGCGTGACCTGCGGCGTGGCGCCACGATCGTCGCCACCATCGGCGACACCGCAGTCCGGGCCACTGTCGAGGGCGTAGTGTCCGCGGGAGGTAATCTCTACACCGTCAACGCCCTGGTGCCGAACACCGGTGGCCGCTTTCTGAGCGGCAGCGCCTCTACCCTGGCGCTCCCGCACGGCAACCGCCGCGTCATCCTGGTGCCGGAGGGCGCGATAGTGCGTCAGGGGGATCTCACCGGAGTTCGAACCGCGTTGGCGGGGCGGGCATCACTCCGCTGGGTCAAGCTCGGCCGCACACTGGGCGGCTCCGTTGAAGTGCTCTCCGGCCTTACGCCGGGCGACACGGTCATGGTGGCCGGCGGGGAACGTTGACCATGGGCATCGCCGGACGGGTGGCGCAGGCGTTCCTGCACTCGAAGCTCACTCCGCTGGTCACCGTCGCCTCCCTCGCAGTGGGAGCGCTGGCCATCCTCGCCACGCCGCGCGAGGAGGAGCCCCAGATCTCGGTGCCGATGATCGACGTGATCGCCGCCCTACCCGGCGCATCCCCTGCGGAGGTGGAGAACCTTCTCACCCGGCCGCTCGAGAAACTGATGTGGCAAGTCCCCGGCGTGGAATATGTATACGCGATGGCGGCCGACGGGATGACGCTGGTAACGGTCCGCTTCAGGGTCGGCGAGAACCAGGACCGCGCGGTCAGCCGGGTCTTCACCAAGCTCGGCTCGGCGGCAGACCTCTCACCTTCCGGCGCGATGCCGCCGCTCATCAAGCCGTACTCGATAGACGATGTGCCGATCCTGGCGCTGACCCTTCACGGAGGCGGCTACGGTTCCGACGCCCTCCGGGCCATGGCCCGGCACCTGGCCGACGAGCTCGCCACGATTCCCGACCTGGCGCGCATCGATCTCATCGGCGGTGAGCCCGCCCAGCTCCGGGTCACGCTCGATCCAGCCCGCCTGGCGGGCAGCGGCGTCACCCCCGGCGAGGTGATGCTGGCGCTTCGCGCCGCCAACGTCCGGCTCCCGGCCGGCGAGTTCGCCTCGGCCAATGAGGTGTTCCTGGTCTCGGTCGGAGCCCCGATCCGTACCGCGCGCGATGCGGGCGACGTGGTCATCGCCAACCGCGGCGGGCCGGTCTACCTCCGGAACGTGGCCACCATTGTCGAGGCGCCCGCCGAAGCCACCGACTACGTGACCCACGCGGCTCGGGGTGAGGGCGGGGAACCGGCCGTGACCATCGCCATCGCGAAGCGACCCGGGGTGAACGCCACCGACATTGCCCGCGCGGCGCTGGCGCGGGTAGACGAAGCGAGGAGCCGGCTGCTGCCCGAAGAGGTGCAGGTGGACGTCACCCGGAATTACGGCGAGACCGCCAGCGAGAAGGCCAACGAGCTGATCCTGCATCTGCTCATCGCCACCATCTCCGTCACCGTTCTGATCGGCCTCTTCCTCGGCTGGCGCGAGGCGCTGGTCGTGCTGGTGGCGGTGCCCGTCACCCTTGCCCTGACGCTGTTCGTCTACTACGCGATGGGGTATTCGCTCAACCGGATCACCCTCTTCGCTCTGATCTTCTCGATCGGGATTCTGGTGGACGACGCGATCGTGGTGGTCGAGAACATCTACCGCCACATGCAGATGAGGGACCGCGCCCCCGATGCGGCCGCGGTGGAGGGGGTGGACGAGGTTGGCAACCCGACCATTCTCGCCACCTTCACGGTCATTGCCGCCATCCTTCCAATGGCGTTCGTGTCGGGGCTGATGGGCCCCTACATGCGGCCGATTCCGGTCGGTGCGTCGGCGGCGATGCTGGCCTCCCTCGCGGTGGCCTTCATCATCACGCCCTATCTCGCGCTCCGCCTGCTCCGGGGCCATGTGACCACCGCCCCGCCGGTTCCCGACCGGGCCCACGAGCCGGAGAAGGGGACCCGCTTCGCCCGGTTCTACGCCGGCGTGATGACGCCGCTGATGGACCGGCCCGGCCGCCGCCTCGCGTTTTACGGAGGCGTCGGTGTGCTCCTCCTCCTCTCGATGGGGCTGGTGGCCGTCCAGCTGGTCGAGGTCAAGATGCTCCCCTTCGACAACAAGTCGGAGTTCCAGGTCGTGCTCGACCTGCCGGAAGGGGCAACCCTCGAGACCTCCAACGCGGCCGCCACGGCCGTGGCCGCCTATCTACGGACCGTGCCCGAGGTGGTGAGCACCGAGACCTACGCCGGTACCTCGGCGCCGTTCAACTTCAACGGACTGGTGCGGCACTACTTCCTCCGGCGCGGGGCCAACGTCGCCGATGTCCAGGTGAGCCTCCTCCCCAAAGGCGAGCGCCACCGCCAGAGCCACGCCATCGCCGTGGCGGTCCGGCCCTCGGTGGATTCGATCGCGCGCAGCTTCGGCGCCAGCGCCAAGCTCGCGGAGATTCCTCCCGGCCCGCCGGTGCTTTCCACGCTGGTGGCGGAGATTTACGCCGGCGACGACAGCACCCGGCTCGCCACCGCCACGCGGGTCAAAGGGGTCATGGAATCCACGCCGGGAGTGGTGGATGTGGACTGGACAGTGGAAGCACCTCAGACCCGTGTCCTGTTCCGGGTGGATCGGGTGCGGGCCGCCGAGGCCGGGGTAACCGTCGAGCAGGTGGCACAGGTGCTGACGATGGCGCTCTCGGGCGCTGACGCCGGCCTGGCCGTGGTTCCGACGGCGCGCGAAGGCGTGGTAATCGTGCCGCGGCTTGGCCTGGCAGCCCGAAGCGGAGTCGAGCTGCTCCTCGCGGTGCCGGTGGCCACCTCGTCGGGCCCCACCCCGCTGGCTCGGTTTGTCACAGTGGATACCACTACCCGGCCGCCGCTCCGCATGCGCAAGAACCTTCGCCCGGTCATCTACGTAACCGGCGACGTTGCGGCCAAAATCGAGTCGCCGGTGTACGCCATCCTGGCAATGAATCGCGCGCTCGACACCATGCGGGTGAACGGTGCGACCATCGCCCGGTACAACGCCGCGGCCCCCGCCCGTCTGGATGAGACCGCGCTCAAGTGGGATGGAGAATGGCAGGTGACGATCGAGGTCTTCCGCGATCTGGGCATCGCCTTCGCCGGAGTACTGGTGTTGATCTACGTGCTGGTGGTGGGGTGGTTCCAGTCGTTCAAGGTGCCGCTGGTCATCATGGCGCCGATCCCGCTCACCCTGATCGGCATCCTGCCGGGGCACGCCCTTACCGGGGCCTTCTTCACCGCCACCTCGATGATCGGGATGATCGCGCTGGCCGGAATCATCGTGCGGAACTCCATCCTGCTGGTGGATTTCATTCAGCTGGCCGAGGCGCGGGGCCGGCCGATTCGCGAGGCGGTGCTCGAGGCAGGGGCGGTGCGATTCCGGCCGATCGCGCTCACTGCCGCCGCCGTGGTCATCGGCGGGCTGGTCATGGTGCTCGATCCGATCTTTCAGGGGCTGGCGATGGCCCTGATGAGCGGCGCTATCGTGGCCACCCTGCTCACCATGGTGGTGGTGCCGCTGCTCTACTGGGAACTTCGGCGCCGGGAGTGAGCGGCGACTCGTTCTACTAGGATAGGAGGCAGACCATGTGCAAGGATGCAGTCATCCGGCGGATCGCCGGGCTCTTCGTGTTGGCCTCGGTGGCGCTGGGGTACTGGGTGCACCCGGGCTGGTTCCTGTTCACGGCATTCGTGGGATTCAATCTGTTCCAGTCGAGTATCACCGGGTTCTGCCCGCTGGAGCGGATGCTGGGCCGGGCGCATCTCTTCGGGTGCCAGCCCCGGCAGCTGTGAGCGCTACTTCCGCCGCCGGAGGAGCTTCCGCTTGCGGTCCAGCTCCTCCTCCAGCCCGCCGCAAACCAGTTCGCACATGGTGAAGACCTGCGGATCGGTGATGCGGTACCAGATAGTAGTTCCCTCCTTGCGGCGGGCTACGTACCCCTGCCGCAGCAGCACCTGGAGGTGCTTCGAGGTGTTCGCCTGGCCGCCGCCGGTGCGCTCGGCCAGGTCCCCGACCGAACATTCGTCGCCCCGAAGCGCGTGGAGCAGCCGCAGCCGCATGGGCTCACTCAGCGCCTTGAAGCGCTCAGCGATGGCGGACGCATTGGCATCGCTAAGTTCGATCATCCGAGCCTCCTGGTGTTCACTCCACAACTATATGGTAGTATAAGAATATCGGTCGGTTGGCGCCATCCCGGTCACGAAAAAGCAAAGAAAAACCCCTGCGCTCGACTGATCGCAGGGGAAATTCTTTGTATTGATCGGGGCGCCGGGATTTGAACCCGGGACCTCCTGCTCCCGAAGCAAGAGACGGGCGTTGGCCCCTGTTGGTGGGCGCTGATTCTAGCCCGTTTAGCCCTCGCCGCGCTTATGGGCGCTGACTGGCGTTGGCCGGTTCTGTTACCGGGAACGTTACCAAGCACCAACGGGGGCGGGCCGCCTTACAGTTCAAAGTAGAGCTCAAGGGCAGCATCGAGATCAGCCATCGAGGCGTCATCGAGGCATTGAGGGACGCTGCCCCCAATATCACGGATTTGGAAAACCGAGAAGATCGCCTCCGTCCAAAGGAACGCGTCGTGGAGGGCCGGGTCCACAGCCTCAAGAAACGAAGTATCAGCGATTGCTACGTCATGGTCCTTCGGCTCGTACTCCGCAGCGCTCAGAATTGGGACGATAGTTTGGTACCGTTGCTGCTTGGAGTACTCGGGGTCCGTCACGATGACAGCAAGCGACGCCCCCACCTCGGTGGCCAGTCCTGGCTGGAGCTCAATGAACTTCCCTCGCCAACTGCCAGCAGCTACCCCCCGAGCACTGGACGTGCCCGTCCCCAGGCCGATAGCCTGCCCAAGAGCAGTCCTGATGGCGGGCATCTCGTCGATAACACGCCCCCGCATTTCTTCCAAGTCGCGTGGATCGACGCTCACGATTCGGGATGGGTACACATAGGTCGGGCGACTGAAGCCGGTCCCTCTATATTTGGTGGCGGTCGGGTTCACCAAGACATTAGCGGCTCCGTACCCAGCCTCGGTTGACTGCGAGCTCGCGTAAGCCAGCGAAGCCACCTCACCGTGCTCGTGGCAGTTGGCAAGCAACACATGACGCCGGAACTTGGTGTCGCCGTCCTCATCCGACTCTTTCGGGATGAAGTGGACCTGGCCGGTATGGTGCATGTACGCCTGACAGAAAAGCGGGACAGGAGAATAGCCCCTGTCCCGCTCCGTGGGTAGCGTCCCCCCCCGTGGCTTTGGCTACCTCTTCTTCTTCCTGCGCCGATCAAGACTGCGCCGCAGCGCCTTGAAACCCGAGCGCCTGGCCTCCTCGAACGACTCGTGATCGCCAGGAGGGTTCTGGTCTATGGTGCGCCCGATGAGGCCGCCCTTTTTCTGGGGGGCTGTGGGCGAGGGATTGTCGACGAGCCGCTTGAAATTGGCCATGTCATATCCAGGCCGAAGGTTCGGCGCTGGCCACTGCGGGAAAGCGATGGGAGGTCACCTACTATACCAGCGACCTCCAGTTTCAGCCAGCCATTGCTGCACACTAGCTTTGTTCTCAACCTCCAAACCGTGTCCAGCATCACCTGCCTCTGGGCACCTTCCGTGCCCACGGCCTGCAGGATCAGCGAGACTCGCTTTAGGGTTGCTATCACGGAAGTTAACAGTATCCCAGCCCAAAAAGGTTCCACTTTCCTGGGCCGCATGTCGCGCGGGGACCTGTCGGATGCCTGTCACCCTGCCGGGACAGTGCGACAGGTTGCACCTGCCGGCGACGGAGAAGGTACAGGGCTCCGGACTACCCCGCTACCCCTGAACGACCCTCCAGATTGGCCAGTCGTCCCCGGAGAGTGGCAGTGTGCTGCTCCACCCGATACTCGACGAAATCTGAGCGGTGCCGGATGGTCCCCAAGTGGGAATACACCTCCTCCACCATGGTTCCGGAGCCATGGCCGAGCTCCCGGGAGACGGTAAACGGGCTAACTGGTGCACCGCCATCCAGAGTCTGCAGCCTGGCTGCGCAATAGGTATGGCGGAAGATCCGGCTCCTGATCGTCCCGCGGAGCTTGGACTTTCCCTTCTGGTCCTTCACGGGTTCCCCGTCCGGACCGGGCACGTACTCCCAGAAACCCGCTCGGATCGCGATCCGGTCAAGGGTACCGCGCCAGTCGGTCAGCATCGCCTCCTGCCCGGTGGCGAAGGAGGGGAAGAGGAGCCGCTTTGGCGGGTGGGAGATGATGTGCGCCTGGAGGATCTCGGCGAGCTGCGGCCAGAGCGGTACCACTCGGGCCGACTTCAGCGTCTTGAGCCGGCGGTGGGCGTGAGGGCGGAAGGTTACCGTCCGCTTGTCGAAGGACACGTCGGCTGTCTCGAGGCCCAGCACCTCGGCGCTGCGGCCGCCGGTCAACAGGAACGTGGCCAGGAGCGCGTGGGCGAAGTCTGCAGGCAGGGCGTCGACGAGCGGGGTCGGGGGCAGGGTGCGGGCGCTCTCCAGGAGGAGTGCTGCATCCGGTACCTCCAGCCAGCGGGCCTCTCGCTTCGCTCCAGCCGGCTTCTCCAGCATCGCAGCCACCGGGTTGAATCCAACCGGTACCTTGGATTCGGATTGCGCCCGGCGGTAGAGGTTCGACAGGGCGTTGAGGGCGTGCCGGACCGTGCCGCTGCTAAGCCGCCGGCCGTGCTTGTTCGGGGTGGCCGCCAAGTGTGAGGCCCAGTTCTGAACATCCTCGACGCCGATGCTCTCGAGGTCGCGCTCGGCTCCGAAGAACTCCACGGCACGGCCGAGGAACAGCTCTGCCATCTGCATCCAGTCATAGGTGACCTTCCCTGCCTTCGCCTTCTTCGTCAGGTGGGCGGCCGCATAGCTCGCCAGTGAGGTGGCCTGGCCGCGCCCGTGCAGCGTACGGCCCCGCCGCATAGCGTCCAGCTCTTTCAGGCGGGCTGAGACGAGCGCCTGGGCGACAACGGGGTCAGTCGTAGCCCGCTTCTCTCCCGGCGCTATCAGCGCCTCCTGAGCACCTCCAACATCGGCATACTCCCTGAAGTCACCGTAGGCGCGCCGAGCGCCGCCACGGGTGCGCCAGTAGACCGGCGAGGTTCGTTTGCGAGGGGTCATCTCACCATCCTGCGTAATGACTGCGCGATGCCAGCCCGGTCCGAGGGCTCGGTGAGTGCCGCTGACCATACCACGCCGCTATCGCCACCGCCAGCACCAGATCGTCATGGCTCCCCTCCCGCCATGAACCGTAGGAATCGTGCGCCGTCAGCGGGTCGATCTTCACCCGGAAGGCGAGGAGCTCCTGGACAAGCAGCGGCACCGAAGGGATCTGATCGGCGAACTTGAGGCGCTCCGTCTGGAGAAGCACCTGCACCACGGCGACCAGGTCGCGCTTCGGTACCCGCCACCCGTTGTCGAACGTCACGGCGTCACCACCGGTTATCGTGATTGCGACCGGTTCGAGTCCGTGCTGCCGGAGCATATCGACCACCGGCCGGCCCACACCGGTGGCGTCCACTACCAGCGTTGTCTTGTTCTTCAACTCCGGGGTGTCCAGGAGGCAGAGTACGTGCCTGGCCACAGCGGGATACGGGGTTCCCAGCTTCAGGCGTTCGAGGTGTCGGCCATGAAAAGCCGCGGGACTTGGCCAAGGAGGGTTGCCGACTGCGGGCGGCCCAAACCTCCCGCTGGGCCCGAGAAGCGCATAACGCGGCTCGGGTTGATCGGACGGGATATTGATACGCTCCAGAATGGCCAGGGCTGTGGGGTCGCTCGCCTGGCCGAGATCGAGGCCGAGAAAGAATGTCATGCCGCTGCCTTACCCAGGGGGAAAAGGGGCGTGACGTCGCCGGACACAGCCCGCGTCACCATCTCGTACCCGAACACCTGATCATCTGTCTCCACGAAGTCGCACATATACTCTTGCCGATACCACCAGTCACCAATCCGATCCCGCTCCTCCCTGAGCCACTCGGGCGAGATCCGAGGACACTGCTCCGCCGTGATCTTCACCCGATGCCAGTCCGGACCGCCTTCGGTGTATTCGTGGAAGAAGAAACCCCGCTTACCGAACGGGGTACTGAGTAGCACGAGCCGGCCGCCGCTCACCGCCAGCATGGGCCGCACGCTCTGGTACAGGGTGTCCGGCACCCGCGCGGCCTCGTCAACGATCAGGAGCGCCACGTTGGAGTAGCCGCGGATCGTCGCATCCTTTCCGCCCGGAAGCGAGATGATCCGGCTCCCGTTCACCATCTCCATCCGGAGCGCACTCTCGGCCACGATCGGCGGGGCAAGCTCGCCCAGCGCCTGCAGCGCTTCCTGCACCTTCCGGAACAGCTCCTGTGACTGACGGAGGGCGGGAGCGAGGAGCAGGACGAGCGCCGGCGGCCGGTAGACCGCCTCGTCCACGGCGAGTAGTCCGCTAACCGTGGACTTGCCGGACTGGCGGGCGCAGAGGAGCAGCATCTGCCGCGCGCGTGACCTGAGGAGATCGGCCTGCCAGGGGTCCGGCTCAACGCCAGCGCGGCCGGCCAGACGAACCGGATCCAGGGCGAGCAGTAGATCAGTGGCTAGCATGGACCGCGATCGCGGTGGCCACCGCGTCCTTCGCTGCCGGGTACGGGTCAAGAGCCTTCACGATGAGGCTCCGGATGATCACCCACTGCGGCGAGACAATGACGTTGAAGGTGGGGGAATCCTTCAGCTCGCCCATCAACCTTGCCAGGAGCTCCAGGTGTCCACTGAGCCGGTGCGAGGCCGCGAGCACCAGCTTCCGCGGGTCCGCGTGCCTCGTCTCCACCAGGCGGATGTCAGGGGCCACGCCAGCAGCCTTCACCAGCAGGTCGGAGAGCCGCGCCTTCCGCCTGACCGGCTTATTGCCGACGCGCTCCACATACGTCACCATCACATCCTCCACTCGGGGGCCGATCTCGTAGCGCGTCGGGTCCTCTGGATCTCGCAGCCATCGGTCGCAGGCGTCCTGCAGCAGGGTAACCCGGCTGACGCACTGCTCGAGCTGCTCCATGATGCGCGCGGCCGCCACCGATTCCTTGCCCTCGGCCGCTTTCACCAGCCGCGCCGGGAGGTGCGACTCTGCATGCCGGCGGATCGCGTCGTCGCTCAACTTGCGGTATCTCGCGGCTATTTTCGGCGCCGCCTCGCCCGCGATCAGTGCGACGTCGATGGCATCCCGGGCACTATGCCTGCAGACCGTACAGACGGGGCCTGGCTTGGCGCGCTTGTGCGAGCGCCCCGCAACGGCTGTCAGACCCCGTAACCCCAATCAATGGGAAGCCAGCTTACGGGCGAGCTCTCCATCTTGGCGAGGGGATTAGGCTGGCCCGCTGCCCGTGCATTGCTGAGGCGGATGTGGCGCGCCACTGCATCCTCGCCGGGTACCTCCGGCTCGTGCTTCGAGGCTGGGCGCTTCAGCGGACTGGGCCTGGCCGCTGCCTCCGAGTTCTGGCGGTCGATGAATTCCTGCACTGGATCTGCCATCGCGATTGCTACTCCCGGTGAGTGGTGAACGCCCATTCGGCGGGGCTGCCTGGTGCACTCTCCTCTGCCTGGCGCGCGGCCTCTTCCACGGCCTCCGCGGCTCTGCGTGCCCGCATCTCACTCGGGAGTGGATAGCGGGCCCTCAGGTTGGCAAGAGTGTCCCAGAGGTCTGTTATGCGCCGCTGTGGACGCTCACCCCGTAGCGTCGAGGGCAATGGGTACTTCGCGGCGTGCAGAGCGAGAATTTGGTCAGTCTCGGCGCTCATGAGGCCTCCTGTTCTGCCTGGACTCTCGCG
>CAYYRT010000402.1:0-4007 GCA_964474055.1 uncultured Acidimicrobiaceae bacterium
ATGTGGTCCGGACCACTCGGCTTGCGCCTCGCGGTCCGGGAGACCATCCCGGGCGCGCAAGAGAAACGCGAAACGTTAGACGGAACACAGGCAACGGCGATCGGAGCGCCACAACGATGACCGAATGGGAGTTCATCTCCGTCGCCCTTTCGCTGATCCTTGGTCTCGCTGTGGCGCTTGTCCTGACCGGCGCACTAGCGACCTTCCGCGCTCGGCGGCGTACTGAACTCAGCTCCGTCGCCATTGCGTGGACCGCCTACATCTTCGTGTCCCAACTGCAATACTGGTGGGGACCCGTCCGCGCTCTCGACAGCCTCGAGCGTATCTCAGGTCCCGTCTTCACACTGATGATCCTATTGGCAGTGCTGCTGTTCTTGGCTGGTGGCGTCATCCTTCCTTCCGATGCCAGCCACTTCCCATCGAACCTGTCTGAGTACTTCGCTGAGGACGGGCGCTGGGGCGTCCTCACCTACTGTGTGTACTGGCTGCTCAGCGTCCCTCTATTGAACGTCAGTATCCACGGGGTCCCGCTGAGCCACCCGGCCAACATCACGGCGATGCTGATGGTCATTCTACCCGCCGTAGCGTTTTGGAGCTCAAGGCTACGAGGAGCAGCGACCGTTCTCGCCGGAGTCGTGCTGGTCGTGAACATGTTCGCGGCATCGGAGGGACTGCAGCAAATTCTCTCAGGCCTCATGTGAGCGGCGACCAGGATGGGTGACAACCTATCATCCTAGGACTTCGCTTACCGCGTTCCGTCTAACAGGGAATTGCTGCTGCGCGGGTAGCCGTGGTGGTGGGTCTCAAGGGCCGTGCAAGGTGAGTAGACAGCGCTCGACGGGGCTCGCTTCCGCACCGGTAGACCTGCGGATAGGTTGTGCTGGCGGTCGTGGACTTGCGACCAGATAGCCCGCGCCAGCAGAATTCCGGGGTCGTTAGGCGTCCCCTCATCCTTTGCGGCCCCGCAGATCCATGACCTTACAGGACCTCGGCGCGATCGGAGAATTGATCGGTTCGGTCGGCGTCGTCGTATCGCTGATCTATTTGGCGATTCAGCTCCGGCACAACACCACCGGAATCCGCCTGGCGGCCCACCAACATGTCGTCATCGCCAATTCCGCCGTGACGATGGCTCCAGCCCAGAACCTCGAGTTCGCCTCCCTTCTGTGGAAGGGTGTCGTGAGCTCGAAGAACCTGGAAGAGGAGAACCAAGTCGCCTTCGGGCTCTGGTGTCACCAGTACTTCTCGATGATCCAGGCGTGGCATCAACTCTACCTGGCGGGCGCGATTGACGAGGAAATCTGGGACCGCGAGCTCCAACGCGCCGTGGGTGCCTTGAGAGTTCCGGGAATTCAGGGAATGGTGGGACGCGGGGGGCCGAACTCAGCTCAGTCCGACTGTTGTGGAGTTGGCTGAGAAGACACCGCTCAACATCAGGGGCGTCGGCTGGAATAAAGAGCACGGCTTTGTCCCCGCGGAATGGACGGAGGGGGACGCCTAACAAGGAATTGCTGCTGCAGGATAGGCGCCATCGTGCTGTCTCCGACCTCCTTTGACTCACGCTCAGCGCTCGACGGGGCTCGCTTCCGTACCGGCTAGACTGTTGTGGTTGGTGAACTCGGTGCACACAGGCTTGTCACCGTACAGGTCCTGCCAGCAGAATTCCGAGTCCGTTAGGGTGCGCTTGGTCAGCTGACAGGGCTCGGCTGGCTATCTATCTCGAGCTGGCTACCTGAGCGAGCGGCTCAAACACGTAGGCGTTTCTCTTTCCCGGCTGGGTTTCGTAGATCTCAACCAGGTGGGGTACGATCCCCGGCCACCCCTCTAGGGTGATCGCCAGATCGTTTCGGTAATTGTCGAGAGCGTCGATCCCTAAGATGCCACTGTCGTAAGCGGTCTGGGCAGACCAGAGGATGTTGTGGATGTGGTATGCAAGCCCGACGACCCGTGAGCTGTCTACCGCGGCTAGCTCAGTTCCGCCCCCGGCTCCAAGCGTCATGATCAAACGCGCGACTCCCGGATCACCGAAACGCGCACTATTGATCTGGTTCGATGCCGCTCCGAGTTCCATGACCACCTGGGCGGTGGCGATGCGATTGGCCTGCCTAACCTCGACACCGACCAAGAGCAATCCACCGACGACGCCCAGCGCGCCTAGCGTTTCGAGGAGGCCACGCCAACGAGATCGCTCCGCAGTCATAGTCGATTCTCCGTGCTCAAGCTGAGACAGGTGGTGTCATGGCCACGACCGCGAATGTAGTAGGTCGGGAGAGCGCACCCTAACAAGGAATTGCTGCTGCGCGGGTGGCCTGCGTGGGTTTGTCTCTGGACGGAGCAGCTCGGGTAGACAGCGCTCGACGGGGGCTCGCTTCCGCACCGGTAGACTTGGCGGTTACGTTGTGCGTGAGGTCTTGGACTTGCGACCTGACGGTCCGCGCCAGCAGAATTCCAGGGTCGTTAGGCTGAACTCAAAACTCGTATGGAGGGGCTACCTCTGAAGCGCCCGACGCGCGGATCTGGAGCGCATCTTCTCGGGGAGTTCGTACTGATTGTTGTCGGCGTACTTACAGCGTTCGCCGTGGACGACTGGGCGACTGATCGTGCCGAGCGAAGCGAGGAGGTACGATATCTGCGCGCTCTGGTAGCCGACGTCAGGAGCGACTCGGCGACCCTGGTCAATCGCTTCATCCCTGAGCTGACGAGCGCAGGGGAGATCCTAGGGCGAATAGGACCCATCGTGCGAGGCGACGCGGCAGTACCTCCGGATACGCTTGCGTTGCTTCGCGACATCGCCTCAACCCACTTCATCCCGATTCGCCTCGGAACGCAGACCACCTTTGAGGAGTTGTTAGCTACCGCTTCGCTGCGGCTCATTCGCTCGGCGGAGCTACGTTCCGCCGTCATAGCCTACTACCAGTTCAAGGACCTTGCGTACGCTCGCGCTGAGTCGCGCGCGTCCGGCTACGGCGAACTCGTCCGGGCTGTCTTGCCTGAACAAGTTGGCAGGAGACCGACCCCCAGCGACGCGGATGAACTGATCCGTGCATTTGGCGTTCGTCGTGCGGTGACGCTCATTCGGACGCCCGACTTTGCCTGGGCGATGAACCGACATCTCAACTATATCGATACGATGCGACCCACGCTGGACCAGTTGCTTAGTCTAGCTCTGCGATTGATCGCCAGCCTCGATGCTGAATTGCGAGCCGCGTAGCGGTCTCTGCGAGTTCAGCCTAACAAGGAATTGCTGCTGCGCGGGTTGCCAGGTGGGTAGGTCTCCGACCTCTTAAGGCTCGCATTCAGCGCTCGACTTCGCTCGCTTCAGCACCGGTGGGACTCCGTGGCGGGTAGGCTCGGTGACCGCAGGGTTGTGCACTGGTAGGCCGCGCCAGCAGAATTCCGGGTCCGTTAGACGGCGCATCTGCACGTTCCACTCCGCAGGCTTAGCTCACCGCTTGGACCCCTCCCCCGGGAACTGAGGTCAACGTCGGCTCCACTCGCCAACAGCCTCCGCTCGAGTGGTCGCCTATGCGGCGACCTCTGCACAGTTCCCGGGACGCTGGCGGGTTTCGGCTTGCTCCGGAGGGCGGGAGCAGAAGTTCGCATGAACCGTATCAGCTGGGGGCCAGGTGTTCGGGCATCATCCCGAGAATCGACGTCGCGTCCCAGACAACTCTCCGCGCGCCGTCTAACAAAGAATTGCTGCTGCGCGGGTCACCGTGGTGGAGTGGTCTCAATGCGGTGCAAGCTCGGTAGACAACGCTCGACGGGGCTCGCTTCAGTACCACTAGACGCGCGGATAGGTTGAGCGTGAGGTCCCGGACTTGCGACCTTGTGGCCCGCGCCAGCAGAATTCTGAGTCCGTTAGACGGACCGGGAACTCGAGGGTTGAGCTGCGGCTGACCTGCTGCTATTTGCTGAGGCAGAGCACAGGTCGGTGTGCAGGACGTCTGGGATTCCCATCTACGGCGAGGAGGTCTTATGGACCCGAAGCGCTTCGTCATTGGCAC
>CAYYRT010000403.1:0-3963 GCA_964474055.1 uncultured Acidimicrobiaceae bacterium
ACCTGTTCCGTCACACCTTCGCCACCGAGCTGCTGAACCGCCGCGCGGACCTGCGCGTGATCCAGACGCTCCTCGGGCACGAGTCGCTGGCCACGACCGAGATCTACACGCACGTGAGCCCGGAGCGGGGACGGGAGGCGGTGGAGCTGCTGGGTGTGTTGCCGGGCGTGCATTGACCCGATGGCCTCGCAGGAGCTACCGTGAAGATCATGATGAGGCCGACGATCCGGACGAAGCGCTGGACGCGCTTGGAGTACGAGCGCCTGATCGATCTGGGCGCCTTCCAGCCTGGGGACCGCGTGGAGCTGGTCGGCGGCGATCTGATGGTCTGCGAGCCGCAAGGAACCCCGCACATGACCGGCATCCGCATGGCCGAGGAAGTTCTTCGTCAAGTATTCGCGGACGGATGGGAGGTGCGCACGCAGGCGCCGGTCGCGCTCGATGACGAATCGGAGCCCGAGCCAGATGTGGTCGTTGCGCCGGGCACGCTTCGAGACTATCGCCATGCGCATCCGACCCGGCCTGTGCTCCTCGTCGAGGTGGCCGAGGCGAGCCTCGAATCCGATCGGCAGCACAAGGGCAGCCTCTACGCGCGCGCGCGCGTTCCGGAGTACTGGATCACCAATCTCGTGGATGGCCTCCTGGAGGTCTACCGTGACCCGATCGCCGACCCGGCCGCGCCGTTCGGCTGGCGCTACGGCTCGATCTCCAGGCTTGGGCCTCGCGACTTCGTTAGCCCGCTCGAGGCGCGGCAAGTCCGCGTTGCCGTGGCGGACCTGCTCCCGTAGCAATTGCCGCGCGCGGCCAACCGGCACCCCTCAAGAACCATGACCGACCGAATCGAGATCAATCCCAAGGTGATGCTGGGCAAGCCCGTCATTCGCGGTACCCGCATCTCGGTCGAGCTGCTGCTCCGTAAGCTCGCTCAGGGAGCCACCGAGCCCGATCTGCTGGACGCCTACCCACGGCTCAAGCGCGAGGATATTCTGGCGGCCATCGGCTATGCGGCCGACGTATTGGCCCGCGAGGAGACATTCCTCCTACCCCCGCGGGAGGAACTCCCGCGTAACAAGGCGCGGCCTTCTTCCGGTGGCGACTTCTGATAGGATCGAGTGAGCACTGGGGGCTGAGAGCTATGGGCAGACCGAGAGTTTTGGATTATCAGGTAGCTTTCACGCGCGATCCCGAAACGGCGACGGTCGTGGCCGAGATTCCAGCGCTACAGATCGCCGATTTCGGCATCGATGTCCCGGAGGCGTTGGACCGTCTACAGGCCATGGCAACCTTCCACTTGGACTGCCTGGCCCAAGAAGGCAAACCGATTCCCACGGACGAGAGGGAGGAAGCCGGGTTCTACCTGCGTGTAAAGCTTCCTCCCCGTGCCGCTTAGACCACTTCGAGCCCGGGAGATCGTCCGGAAGCTCGAGCACGCCGGCTTCGTGTTCCATGCACGCAGGCGACAATCGATGCCGAGAAAGAAGCTGCCGCCCACTACGCCCGGTAAGGTGCTTCTCGAAGACCCGCGCGGCGACACGGTCGCGCCCATGACGCTACCCCCCTGTCGGATCTCTTGCCTCGAGCTCGATGGACATTGACGCGCTTCTGAAAGCCCACCGCGACGAAATCCTGGCCATCGCTCGTCACCATGGCGCCAGCAATGTCCGCGTGTTCGGATCCGTGGCCCGCGGAGAGGCGGGCCCGGACAGTGACGTCGACATCCTCGTGGACCTCGAGCTCGGCCGGAGCCTGTTCGACCACGCCCAGCTCCAGATTGACCTGGAGGCATTGCTTGGCCGCAAGGTCGACGTGGTCAGTGCACGCGGCCTTCGTCCCCACCTCCGTGATCGCGTCCTCCAAGAGGCAATCCCCCTGTGAGAGACGACCGAGCGCGGCTCGAGGATATCCTCCAGGCGATCGGCTCGATTGCGCGCTATGCAGTGCGCGGGCGCCCGGCATTCGACCGGGATGAACTCGTTCAGTCCTGGATGGTCTATCACCTCACCCTGATCGGCGAGGCCGCCGCCCGGCTCTCACCAGGATTGCGAGACCGTCATCCCGAGATTCCGTGGCTTCGGGTCATTGGCATGCGCAACATCCTCATCCATGGCTACTTCGCGATCGACCTGGAAGAGGTGTGGGTGACGGTTGAGCGTCGGGTACCGATTCTGCGAACCCAGATCGAGATGATACTGCGGGAGGACACCTCTACGGGATCAGGGACCGTCTCCGAGCGTCATCCCGCTTACCAGCTCGCGCTATCCTGAGCCCGAGCGTCACGAATCGGATCTGCTTTCGCTGGAGGGACGGCGACGCGCTCGACGCAGAGATCGTCGCCTATCACTAGGAGCCATTGATGCCGAGGAAGAAGCTGCCCCCCACCACCCCAGGTGAGGTCCTTCTCGAGGAGTTCCTGAAGCCGCTCAACGTCAGTCAGTACCAGCTCGCCAAGGATGTCGGCGTGCCGCCTCGACGCATCAACGAGATCGTGCTCGGCAAGCGCGCCGTGACCGCCGGTACTGCCCGACGGCTAGCCCGGTACTTCGGCACCTCCGACCGGTTCTGGCTGAATCTCCAGGTTCGACACGACCTCGAGACGGAGAAGGACCGCCTGGGCGCCCGTCTTCGGAGAGAGGTACGAGTGTTGGCTGAGAAGTAGGAAAATGCGAAGACAATCCCGGCTCCGTCCTCGCTTTGCGGCTTGCATCAAGAACAAGGGCTACGAAGCCGCCCTCGAAAGAGGCAAGGCCTACCGCATGATTCCGGATTCAGAGGCAGAATTTCGGGCCGACGTGCGACGCATCACAGGGGACGACAGATGGCCAAGACACTGACAATTCAGATCAGGTCGATCGGCGAGGCGCTCGAGGGCTTCAAGGACACCTTCAAGGCAGCCGAGGCAGGTGGTCGGGTTCGCGAACGTGAAGGAGTCTACTTCACAAGCATGGACGCGGCCCGCAACTTACTTACGCCCAACCGCCTTGCTCTCCTGCGCGCGATCCGGACCAAGCGCCCCGGCTCCATATATGAACTGGCAAAGATGGTTCGCCGTGACCTGAAGAATGTACAGGGAGACCTAAAGCTCCTCGAGCGCTATGGACTTGTCCGAGTGAGCCAAGAACATCGGAAAGGGAAACGCCAGGTCAAAGTCCCCCGGACACTCTTTCGTCAGATTGCGCTCAAGATCGCGATCTGATCGCGCCCCCTCCCGACAGGAGGGCAAGAGTCGCGTCGGGTTCGGCGAGGCCACCGCGGTGTTCGATGATCCGCTGTCTGTGACGATCGGTGATCCCGACCACTCGACCGACGAACAGCGGTTCTTGTTTCTGGGCCGGTCGAACCGGGGGCGGCTCCTGGTCGTCGCTCACTCGGAACGCCGCCAGTCGATCCGGATAATCAGTGCGCGGCGGGCGACTCGCCGAGAAAGACGAACCTATGAGGAAAAGAACTAAGCGCTCCGCTGAGCGAGACACGATGCGGCCCGAGTATGACTTCGGCGGTGGGATCCGCGGCAAGTATGCGGCCCGGTATCGAGAGGGAACGAACGTCGTGGTGCTTGACCCTGACATAGCCGAAGCGTTCCCGAACGCGGGCGCCGTGAACCGGGCTCTACGAGCCCTCCTCACTGTCGTACCGCCACGCCGGCCGCGGCGCCGCAGCGCGTAGACCCCCGCTTGAGCGGACGCGCTGCTGCCGCGCCGTTCAGCTCGAGCGCGGGTGCAATGGACGGGATGTTACCGGGGCCCCCGCCCACCCTGCGCCTGGAAACCCGTCTATCTGAGGGTGGCTTCAGCGTGTATCCCGGCTTATGGGCCGGTTCGGGGACCCAAGACGTTAGATTGCCAGAGCAATACGGAGCGAGCCCTACTGCTCCGCCGAAGCTGTCCCAGAGTCCCTCCGAGCCTCAGCGACCATCCCCAGTTGTGCGCGTTCCATCCGACTACGCACGAACTGCTCAGTGCTCTT
>CAYYRT010000404.1:0-6320 GCA_964474055.1 uncultured Acidimicrobiaceae bacterium
CGACAACGCCGTGGTGCAGGACACGTCGCCTGACGGGTGGGAGATCACGGACCTCGCACCGCTCATGAGTGAGCACCAGACCGTGGTTGCCCTCTTCGCCAGCGTCACTTTCGTCGACACGGTCGACTGACGACCGGCACGCTTTGTGCCGGTCGTTTCCGCTGGTCCTTGACTCGCGAATGACAGGCATGTAGTTTCCCCGGCTAGATGTGCGACCCGTCCCGCTGGGGGCGGGTTGTGTCTTTGGGAGGAGAACCAAATGACGCTGCGAGCCACGCGCGTACGGGGAGCCATCGGAACACCGGACGGCTTCTCAGTCATGCTGGACCTAGACCGCGAACCGACCGGAGTCGAGGCGACCCTGATCGAGCGCTACTTCAACGGCGACATCCGAGACATCGGCGTAGTTGTCGACGAGTCCAGGGTCCAGGTGAGCGCTGAGAACCCGGACGACGTCATTCACAGCGTCGATCACCTCCTGCGTCAGGGCCTCGCCGCCATCGAGGAACAACGGGCAGCCATCGAAGCAGCTATCGACCGACTGATCGATAGGTCGGATCAGCTCATCGCCGAACTCTCCGGGGACTCGTAGCCCCGCACGGCGATGGCATGGGAAGGCAAGACCCGACCACGAGGCCTCCCGCTCACCACACGCCGACGGATCATGCGCCGAGACAACGGCCGCTGCTACTCACCACACCCCGACATCTGCACAGGCACAGCAACCGACGTAGACCACGTCATCCCCTGGGCCGAAGGCGGCACCGACAACGACGCCAACCTCGCCGCCATCTGCCCGCCGTGTCATCAACGCAAGAGCCTGACCGAGGCCACACGAGGCAGGGCACGAGCCCGAGCCCACCGTCCACGACGACGACCCCCTGAGCCGCACCCAGGCACCCCCAGGGGGGACACCCCCACCCCCCCACCCCCAAAGCCCGGAACGGCATAGCACTTCGCCTTCTGCGTGCGACTCTCCGTGTTTTCGCGGCACGGAACGTGATGTCCCTGCGCCCTGGTGGCGCTCGACCCCTGGAGGGTCTCATGGCGACGAAGCCCGATGGGCTCGGTGATGCCGGGTCTGCTCTGTGGGATTCCTTGACTGACGGCTACGAGTATCGGCCGGATGAGTTGCGTGTCCTGCGGGACGCGTGCCGTGAGGCGGATCTGATCTCCTTGATGGAGGAGAAGATGGTCGGTGCTGAGCTGATCGTCGAGGGGAGTATGAAGCAGCCGGTGGCGAACCCGATGCTGGGGGAGCTGCGGCAGCATCGGGCGTTGTTGGAGCGGCTGCTTCGGTCATTGAACTTGCCGGACGAGTCGGAGCGACCTTCGCTCAGGTCGGCGAACGCTCGGAACGCCGCGAACGCTCGTTGGCGGCGTGGCGCGTAGGAGCCAGGTCGAGACTCGCACTGGCGAGGATCACGAGCAGGTCATCGAGTGGTATCGGGAGCGGTTGGCTGAGCCGGCTGTGTTTCCATGGAAGGGCACTGGGTGGGAGCCGGTGCGGATCGGGCCCACGTGGCAGACCGACGGCAAGGGCCACTGGTTATTGCCGGAGGCGACGATCGGCTGGGACCAGCTTGGTTGGACCGGCACCGAGCTACAGCACTCCCGGGGCAAGCCGTGGCGCTGGACCTTGGAGCAGGCGCGGTTCATCCTCTGGTGGGGATCGGTCGAAGAACTTGGCCGGTGGAACTACGACGACTTCATCCTTCAAAGGCTGAAGGGCTGGGGCAAGGACCCGCTTGGTGCGGGGCTGCTTTACCTTGAGGCGTTGGGGCCTTGTCGGGTCGCCTACATGGACGGCGATCGGCCAGTGGCAACGGACAACCCGGAAGCCTGGGTGCAGACGGCGGCTACGTCGTTGGAGCAGACAAAGAACACGATGCGCCTCATGCCGGGGCTCATCACCCCAGAGGCCCGGAGCCACTACGGGGTGCAGCCGGGCAAGGAACTCGTCCATGCGATGGGCGACGAACGGCTCATCCAGGCGGTCACGAGCTCGCCGGCCACCCTGGAGGGGGCCCGGGCGTCGTTCGTTCTCAAGAACGAGACCCAGCACTGGGACTCGTCGAACTCCGGCCACGACATGGCCGACGTGATCGAACGGAACTCGGCCAAGTCCGCTGATGGCTCCGCCCGAGTGGGGGCGATCACCAACGCCTACGAGCCCGGCATGGACTCCGTCGCGGAACGGGACCGAGACGCCTGGGAGAGGGCCGAAGGCGGAGGATCGCTCACCACCGGCATCCTCTACGACTCCCTTGAGGCCCCACCCGAAGCGCCACTGACAGCCGAGGACGCACCGTCGGTCGTTGAGGCGATCCGAGGCGACTCGGTTTGGCTCGACGTCAAACGCATCGTCCGATCCATCCTCGACACTCGCAACCCGCCCAGCCGGAGCAGGAGGTTCTGGTTCAACCAGATCACCGCCGCCGAGGACGCATGGCTCACCCCGCAAGAGGTAGACGCCATGTCCCGTCCGGATACGGAGCGGACCGGGGAGCTGGTGATGTTCTTCGATGGGTCGAAGTCCGACGACGCCACAGGCCTGGTCGCCTGCCGCCTCACAGACGGGCATCTCCTCACCTTGGGGGTGTGGCAACGGCCCTCGGGTGTCGCAGGCGTCGGATGGGTGGTCCCCCGCGCAGAAGTTGACCTGACCGTCCGGGGCATCCTCGACGACGGGCAGATCGTCGCGTTCTACGCCGATCCATCCCACGCCAAGGACGACGACGCCACCGGGTTCTGGGACTCGACCATCGACGGCTGGCACCGCGACTACGGGGCGAAGCTCAAGCACCACTCCGTCCGCTCCGGCGACGGCAAGCACTCGATCATGTGGGACATGGCCTCCCCCGAACGAACGAAGCAGTTCACCGAGGCCGCGATGCGGTTCGCAGAGGAAGTCGGCGACATCACCATCGACGGCCACCCCGCCTTGGTGCAGCACCTCAAGCACGCCCGCCGCCGCCCCAACCGGTACGGGATCAGCCTCGGCAAAGAGCACCGAGAGTCCCAGAAAAAGATCGACCTGGCCGTGTGCGCCGTGGGCGCCCGGATGCTGCGCCGGGCGGTCCTGAACACCCCGCAGAAGCAACGTTCCGGCGTCGTCTGGTGAGAGGAGGTGGTCCATGCCCTGGTCCAAGACGGCAGTGGTCAAGACGATCCAGGAGGACGCCTTCCCGGCGTGGAAGACGGAACGGGACCGTCTCGACAAGCTCGACAAGTGGATCCGTTGGGACCACGACTCCCCTCACGCCCCGAGGACCACGCAAACCCACGAATACAAGGAACTGGCCGGACGGTCCCAAGCGCCGTGGGGTGGGCTGATCGTCACCACGCTGGCTCAGCAGTTGTTCGTGGAGGGCTACCGGCCGTCCAACGCCACAGAGAACTCGCCGTCGTGGCGAGCGTGGCGGGCCAACGGCATGCCAGCCCGCCAGAACGCTCTTCACCGGGCCGCCGGCGGCTACGGGTACTCGTTCCTCCAGATCCTCCCCGGTCGATCCGGTGGCTCTCCGATGCCGGTCATGCGGGGCGTCTCACCTCGTCGAGGCATCGCCTTCTACCGGGACCCCGCCGAAGATGAGTGGCCCCACTACTTCCTCAAGGTCGACCCGGCGAAAATCAACGGGAACCCCGGGTACAACCTCCAGTTCGTCGACGACACCGAAATCCACTACCTGACCATCGGCGCCGTCGGAGAGGCACCCAACTACCTCCAGTCGCTCAGCCACGGCATCGGCCACTGCCCGTATGTCCGCTACGCCAACATCCTCGACCTGGAGGGACGGTGCGACGGTGAGATCGAGCCGGTCATCCCGCTCCTCGCCCGCATTGACCAGACCGCCTTCGACCGGCTTGTGGTGCAGCGGTTCGCGTCGTGGGTCGTCCGCACGATCGCCGGCATGGTCAAGCCCACCGCAGAAGAAGAGGCCGCAGCCGCCCGGCTCCGTCTCGCAGTTGAGGACATCCTTATCGCCGAGGACCCCGATACGAAGTTCGGGTACCTGCCCGCGACGCCGCTCGAAGGGTTCATCAAGGCACACGAGCACGACCTGCACACCCTCGCTGCGGTCAGCCAGACACCAGCCCACGAGATGCTGGGCCAGATGGCCAACCTCTCCGCTGAGGCGCTGGCCGCCGCCCGCGCCTCGCTGAACCAGAAAGCCGAGGAGCGCAAGCAGGGCCTCGGGGAGTCCCACGCACAGTCCCTCCGACTGTGCGCCCGGCTCATGGGCGACCGGGAAGGTGCCGTCGATTTCGAGACCGAGGTCCGGTGGAAAGACATGGAACCCCGGTCGTTCGCTCAGGCGGCGGACGCTCTCGGGAAGCTGGCACAGATTCTCTCGGTGCCAGTCGAGCGGCTGTGGGAGAAGATCCCCGGCTTATCCGAAGCGGACGTCAACCGGGCCCGTGATCTCGTCACGTCAGGCGGCGGGATCGAAGCCCTGCTCGCCGAGTTGGCCGCCGGGCAGCAGACAGACCCGGCGCTCGCCGCGGCCTGATGGCCACCACCCAGGCGGCGACACGACTCACCGAAGCCCACCGCCTCGCACAAGCCCGCCTTGGCACGACAACGGCAGCGCAGCTCATCCAAGTGTGGCCACTCCTCGACTACGGAGACCTTGACGGCACCGCAGCAAGGTGGCTCACCGCCGCCAAGGCGATCATCACCACCCAACACCGCAACTCCGCTCAGCTCGCCGCCCAATACCTGCGGGCCTTCCGAACACTCGAACTTGGGACCGTCGATCGGGCGTTCACGCCGTTCCTCTCGCCGGGCCTCCCCGACGAACAGGTCACCACGAGCCTTCTCGTCACCGGACCGATCAAGGTCAAGACCGGCGTCGGCCGGGGCATCCCCCTCGTTGACATCGTGGAGAAAGCCCGACCCGGGTCGGCAGCCGCCGGACTGCGGCTCGCCCTCACCGGCGGGCGGGACACGATCATCACCACCACCCGCCGAGACCCCCAATGCCATGGATGGGCACGGGTCACCTCCGGTCGCTGCTGCGCCTTCTGCGCCATGCTCGCCGGTCGGGGCCCTGTCTACAGCGAAGGCTCCTCCCATTTCGACGCCCACGACTCGTGCAACTGCACCGCGGAGCCGGTGTACGCCGGGACCGGCTGGAACGCCCAATCCCGCCGCTACGAGACGATCTACCGGCAGGCCGCACACGACGCAACCCGCGAAGGGCCGATCGGCCCCAACGGCCTGCTCAATGCGTTCCGCCGAGCCTACGAAGGCCAAGCGGCATGACAGGACCGCCCTGGCGGCGGTCACCACCAACGCCCCAGGAGGGCACCCAATGAGCGACACCCCCCCATCTGATCCACCCGAGCTCGCCGACCCACCGGACGACCCGCCCGCCGATCCACCCGAGCCCGACGGTCTTGAAGACCTGCCGGTCCCGGACGACGCGGACGACGCAACGAAGGCGCTCATCAAGAAGCGCAACGGCGAGCTGGCAGGGCTCCGGGCACGAGCCAAGGCGGCCGAGGCCGATGCCGAGGCCTGGCGCAAACACAAGAACGACCAGAAGCCCATCGTTGATCGCCTCACCGGCGAACGGGACGACCACAAGTCCAAAGCCGAGAAGCTGGCCGCCGAACTGCTCCGACGCGACATCGCCGACGAGAAGGGGCTCACTGCCGCCCAGGCGAAGCGGCTCGTCGGAAGCACTCGCGAGGAGCTGCTCGCAGACGCGGACGCCTTCCTCGCCGAGACCGGCGGCGAAACCGCCGCCCCCAGTCGCCGTCCCACGGAGCGTCTGCGCCCCGGGACAGGCACCCCCAGTGAGGAGCCCGACGAGATGGACCCGGCCAAGTTGGCCGACACCATCCCGCGGCCCTGACTACCCGCACGGCCCCGCCATGGCGGCCGACCGCGGCCAACCCTCATTGACCTAGGAGGTCACCGTCATGGCTCACGAGTTCATCAAGGCCGAGAAGGTCGTGTTCGCCGGCCTCGGCGCACTGGAGCGAGAAGCCACGCTTCCTGCCCTTGTGTGGCGAGACGCGTTCGGCGACTTCAAGGGCGCCCGAGGCCAGAAGATTATCGTCACCATCCCTGCCGTCACGTCCGCCCGTACCCGGGCGATGCGTTCCGGTGCGACCCGCACCCGGGACACCCTGCACGAGGGCCAGGTGGAGATCAACCTCACCACCAACCTCTACAAGGACGTCCTGATCTCCGACGAGGAACTGACCCTCGACATCGCCGACTTCGGCAAGCAGGTCATGGCCCCCATCATCAACGGGATGGTCATGGGCTACGAAGAGGAGGTCGCCGACCTGATGCAGGGCGCCGA
>CAYYRT010000405.1:0-4086 GCA_964474055.1 uncultured Acidimicrobiaceae bacterium
GGAGCCGGGACGAAGGGGGCGAATCCATAAAGCGCTCGTCTGATCGCCCCCCTCCCCCCGCTACCGCGGGGAGAGAAAGGATCCAGTTCTTCCCCCGCGGGAGCGGGGGAAGTGGCCCGGCGACGAAGGAGCTGGGACGATGGGGGCGAATCCAGCCGGGGGAGAAAAAGGGAGAGGGGGGTAGGGGGGCACTTATCGGTGTCGACGTAGTCAGCCGGCCTGCTCTTCACTCTTGGCGATGAGATAACCCTCGGCGCGTTCACCGAGTTCGTAACGTCCGACCAATGCCTTGAACCGCTCGCCGTGGTCGGCGACGGTCAGGTGGGCCAACTCGTGGACCAGCACCCAGTCGAGCACCCAGGTGGGCATGGTGGCCAGCCGGCTGGAAATCCTCACCTTGCCGTCAGTGGGTGTGCAAGAACCCCATCTCGAAAGCTGGCGATCGGACCATTCGATCGAAGAGGGTTGGGCGAGACCGTATTTGTTCGCCACGTCCCGGGCCCTGCCTGCCAGGTCTACCGCCTGCCTCGAAAGGCGGCGGGTAGCCCTCGCCACCATGTCGTCAACGATTTTTCGCTCCTCTTCCCTCCCAAGGCCGGCGGGAACCAGCACTCGCACCCGGCCGTTGACGACGTACGCCTGAATGGTGCGCTTGCGCCGTTTGCTTCGCACTACCTCTACCGGGAGGTCTGCAACCGGGTTCTCAGTCATCGGCCCATCGTATGAAGGGCGAGTGACAGATTTCGGGACGTCACTCAAAAAGGGCCCGAGTGTGGTTATTGAGGAAGACCCCCTTGGGGTCGAGTCGTCGCCGCACATTGACGAAGTCGTCAAATCGCGGGAAGAGCCGGGCGACGCGGTCGGCGGTCATGAAGTGGATCTTGCCCCAATGCGGGCGGCCCCTGAACTCTGCGAAGAGGCTGTCACAGGCTCGGAGGTAGGGCCAGTAGTCCTTTCCCGGTTCTCCTGAAATGGAGATCACCAGGTTGTCCCGCTGGTAGTTGGGGCTCATCCAGGCATCGTCTGCGGCCACCACCCTGACCTCGAGGGGATAAACGCTGAGTGGCAGCCATCGCATCATCAGACGGCGCATCTCATCGAGGATCTCCCGCGCTTGGTCCAGCGGCAGGAAGTACTCGACCTCGTGAAAGTTGGGGTCATAAACCATCGGGTAGATCTGATATGCGGGCCCGATCCGCTCGTGGGGCCCCAGGTCCTCCCGGGGTGACCCAACCTCCACCTGCCGGTAGCGCTTGACGACGCAATCGTCGGCCCCCGCATCTTTCAAGTTATAGAGGCGGGCAGAGTCGTCGGTGGGCATCCAGAAGAGCCCAAAGTGCCGGTACTCGTCGATGTCTGACTCGAATCTCTCCAACATCTCGGCATAGGTCATGATGTCGGTGCGGGCGTGGAGTTCGTAGGCCGGAGCCACCTTGATGGTGACCTCGGTCATGATCCCGAGAACGCCTATCGAGGTTTGCAGCGCCGGAAGCAGGTCGGCGTTCTGGCCTCTCGACACTTCGAGGAGATGGCCCGATCCGTCGACGATCCGGGCGCCCTCCAACACTGCAGAAAAGCAGGGGTGCTTCTTTCCCGAACCATGGGTGGCGGTGGCGATCGCCCCGGCGATCGCCTGAGCGTCAATGTCGCCCTGGTTGGAAAGGGCGAGGCCCTGGCGCCACAGTGGTTCACCGAAGTCGGCGATAGTGGTCTTGGGGCCGGCCGTCACCAATAGCGCGTCTGCGTCGATCGACCGAATCCCCCGCATTTGTTCGAGATCAAGAAGGATCCCATCGGTTTCGACGATCGGCGTGAACGAATGACCGCTCCCCGCGGTGCTGACCCCGATGCCCGCCGCGGCGGCTTCGGCCACGATCCGCTGGACGTCCTCCTCGGATTTCGCCGCCTCGACCTGTAGGGGTGCAAATGATTGGTTGCCCACCCAGTTGGTCCACGTACCCACCGGCGCACGGTAGACGGGTGGAGGCTCGGTACCCTGGCCATGATGGGGCCAGGGTGAACGCGTGACGAGAATCGGCTTGATTGGCTGCGGCAACTGGGGCAGGCACATCCTTCGAGATCTCAAGACACTTGGCTGTCACGTGTCCGTCGTGGCCAGGTCCGAGGAGAGCCGAAGTCGGGCAGAGGCGGGTGGGGCGGACCTAATCGTTGCCACACCGGATCAACTCGGTGACGTCGAGGGAGTTGTGGTTGCCACCCCTACGTTCAGCCATGCCGACTCGGTCGAACAGGTTCTCGATCGAGGCGTGCCTGTGTTCGTCGAGAAGCCTCTGACCAATGACGTGGCCCGGGCGCGGAGGATCGCAAACGCAGCACCGAACCGGGTATTTGTCATGGACAAGTGGCGCTACCACCCGGGGATCGAGCTGCTCGGAAGGCTCGCCCGCAATGGAGACCTAGGTGATGTTCGGGGAGCGAAGACGGTCCGCTTCGGCTGGGGCATCTCCCATCGTGATGTCGATGCCGTCTGGATCCTCTTCCCGCATGATCTGTCGATCGTCCTCGAGATTCTGGGCCAGATCCCCGCGCCGACCGGGGCAGTGGCTGATGTCGCCGGTGGTTCGGCTCGGGGAATCGAAGCGTGGTCGCTGGGGCCCCCGTGGGCGGCGTACCAGGTCTCGTCGCGGAGCCCCGAGCGCATCCGTAGCGTCGTGGTCTACGGCGAGGAGGCGACGGCTGTCCTTTCTGACAGCTCCGCCGACCATGTGGCTGTATATCCGACCGTTGATCTGACGGTGATCGAGGTGCCCGAGCCGCGTCGTCTGCCGATATCTGACGAAATGCCGCTTCTGGCCGAGCTGCGGGTTTTCGTGGAGCATGTCCACGGTGGTCCTCCGCCACGATCTTCGGCGGCGGAGGGGGCGGCCATCGTTGAGGCGATCGTCACCTTTCGGAGTCTGGCCGGTCTTGATCGGAGCGCCGAAGGATGACCGACGTCCTGGTGCTGATGCCTACCTTCGACCACCAGGACACCCTCCGCTACAGCATCCCTTCGGTCCTGGCACAGACCGTCAAAACGTTTGAACTAGTGGTTGTGGGTGACGGGGCACCGCCAGAAACCGCAGCCATCGTCGAGGAGTTTGCATCGATTGACCCAAGAGTGCGATACGACCCCCATCCCAAGAGTCCTAGGACAGGCGAGCCCTATAGGGACCCGCTGATCCGGGAGTCGAGTGCCGACATTGTTGCCTACTGCTCTGACGACGATCTATGGCTTCCCTGGCACCTCGAGGAGATGATCGACTTGCTCGCCAACGCCGACTTCGCCAACACCCTTGGTGGGCACATCGATCCAGATGGACGGATGCGCTGGTGGACCCTTGATCTCAGCCGCGCGGAAGATCGTCGCCACATTCTGGAAGCATTCAACACGATCGGGCTTCATGCCGCCGCCCATACGCGCGCCTCCTATTTGGCTCTACCGGACGGGTGGGCCACCACTCCGCCTGGAATGTTTACCGACCACCACATGTGGCGCAAGTATCTATCCCAGGAGTGGGTCCGGGCTGCGAGCGGATTTCGTGCTTCAGCCGTACACCTGCCCGCCAGCCTCCGCAAGGATTGGAGCCCTGACCGGAAGTTGGCCGAGCTTGTTTCGTGGGCTGCCCTTGTGTCCGATCCGCACTGGTGCCGGACGGTTTGGCCTGAACTCGTGACTGCGGCCCAGATGGAAGCGTGGTCCGAGGTTGAGTCCAGCCTGCGCTCGATTCGCGAGTACCTGACCCTGGTGTTGGAGGCGAGGGATCAAGCCCGGGCCGAGCTTGCAACCGAACGAGAGAATGGAACTGCGGCTCTTCGTGCGGAACAGGAGAGGGCGGGTGCTTCGTTAGCCGCGATCGAATCGCGATTGGCAGCCGCCCACCATGATGCAGAGGCCGCATCCGCCAGGGCGCGGATTGTCGAAGCCAACCTCGAATGGATCGAACGATCGCTCACCTGGCGGACTCGAGAGCGACTGTTGAAGGTGCCGTTGCTGGGGAGGCTTCTCAGAAGTTGGCGTTCACGAAGTCGATCATCTCCCTGAGGCTCCCGGAACTGGCGTCCCGCTCGGACAGGATGGGATCG
>CAYYRT010000406.1:0-17460 GCA_964474055.1 uncultured Acidimicrobiaceae bacterium
AGCCATCACAATGAGGCCAGGGGCCAGCCACTTCAAGGCCCGGGTCCGAGGGGATAGGTACGCCCAATTGATGAGGACGCCAGTCACCACGACTGCGGCCAGCAGCAACCAGGACTCGCTCGCAAGCAGCACCGGGACCACAAAGACAATCCCGGCGTCCAGAAGGGCGATGAGTGCGAGCTTGATAAGGAAGCCCGGGCCCCACGACAACGGCAGGGCCCGCTTGGGAACCCTGCCGTTGTGGTTGGTCATCGTCCGACGTTATTCGAAATGAGGATCAGCTGCTCAGTGCCTCTCTGACTGCAATCGCCGCGTTCGACAATGCTGTTTCAGCATCGAGCTCGCCGTTGCGCATCAGGAGCATGTTGTCGCCCCATGGTCCCCAAATTGAGCCCATCTCAGGGATATTGGGGATCGGCTGACCATCGGCCGCCGAGGCTCCGAATGCGGAGGCGACAGGATCATCAGCCACTGCGTCGATGACGGAGCTGTACACGGGCGGGCGAGGGTCGGCTTCGTAGAGGGCAGCCATCGTTTCCGGTGTGGCAATAAAGTCCAGCAGGAACGACTGGGCGACCACCTTGTTCTCACTGAACGCATTCAGGAAGAACGACTGCACACCAATGAAGGGCGACGGCGTGCCGCCTGCAATGGTTGGGATCTTGGCCACGGCCCAGTTGACCGTGTCCTGATCGCTCAGGGTCCCTACTTCCCACGGACCGGTGATCCAGAAGGGTTCGGTGCCTTCGAGGAACAGGTTCTTAGCTCCGTCGTAGTTCAGGGAACCAACGATTCCATCATCGACAAGACCCTCGAGGAATTGGCCCCCGGCGATCGCTCCCTCGCTGTCGAGGCCCACATCCGTGGTGTCGTAAACACCGTCGGCCACGGCGAAGATGTAACCGCCGGTCGCGCTCAGGAATGGGTACTGGTGATATGGATCGGTGGCATCACCACCACCCGGCACGCCGACGCAGTTGCTGACATCATCCAGCGCGGCACAGATAGCCGGAATCTCCTCGAACGTGGCAGGCGCTTCGGGAACGAGGTCGGTGTTGTAATACAAGGCGATGGCCTCCACGGCATGCGGTAGGCCATAAAGGACGCCGTTGAATGTGACCGCGTCAAGCGATGCCTGCGTGAATTCTGAGGCGGCCGAACCCAGGTCGATCGGTTCGATCACACCGTTGGTAGCCAATTCGCCCACCCAGTCTGATGCGCCGATAAAGATGTCGGGTCCTTCTCCGGCCGGAGCCGCGGTCTGGACCTGACCACGGATTTCTCCGAAGTCGACAATCTCAACCGTCACAGTCACTCCGGTCGCCTCGGTGAAGGCTGGAGCGATCTCTTCTACCACTGCGGCCCGATTGGCATCGGCCCACACGAGCAAGTCGATGGCGGGAGCCGCGGTTGTGGTGGTGGGGGCGGCAGTGGTGGTTGTGGTCGGAGCCGCGGTGGTTGTTGTGGTGGCGCCACCGCCGCAAGCAGCGACGACGAAACTCAACACCAACACCGCCACGACAGCTAAGCGGTTTCTTCTCAAGATGGTTCCTCCTATGGAGTCGAGCCCTGCGGCTTCGACCAGTTCATCGTATCTAACCAAAGAACTGACTCCTTTGCAAGAAGTTTGCGCAAAAATGCAAAGGACCTGCAAAGGGTAGCTAATCTGCCCTCTAATGCGTCCCAAACTCCACGAAGTCGCCCGTCTGACCGGGTTGTCGCTGGCCACCGTCAGCAGGGTGCTCAACGGACGCCCCGGTGTTTCGGCGGAGACCCGTCGACAGGTCATCGAGGCGGCCGCCGAACTTGGCTATCAGGAGATGCCCTCGTCGCCCGGCACCAAGGTGGTGGGGATCATCACCCCCGAACTCTCCAACCCCATCTTCCCGGCCCTGGCCGAGGCAATCGAATCCCGCCTTGCCCGCCATGGCTTGCTGGCGATGATCTGCCCTTCCACCGCCGAAACCGTCAACGAGCAGGACTACCTCGACCACTTCTTGAACGCCGATGCGGCCGGGGTGGTTGTCATCAACGGTCGTTACAGCCAGATGACTCTCGACTTCACCCCTTATGAGCTGTTGCGGGACAAAGGGTTGCCAGTTGTGCTGGTGAACGGAATGGGCAAAGAGTGCCCGCTGGCTTCGGTCGGAGTCGACATGAGCAGCGCCGGCGTCACTGCGGTCCGTCACCTGATCGATCTCGGTCATAGGCGGATCGGGTGCCTGGTCGGACCGCGCCGGTACTGGAGTGCCGAGTTGCTCGTCTCGGGCTGGAAGCAGGGAATGGCCGAACGCGGTGTGCCTGCTGACAACGCTCTGGTATCCGAAACTCTCTTCACCATCGAAGGAGGCCAGGCGGGAGTGGCCAAGTTGCTCGAGGCGGGAGTCACCGCCGTAGTGACCGGGGGTGACCTGATGGCCCTGGGCGCCATCGCCGGCATCCGTGCGTGGGGTAAGGATGTGCCGGGAGACGTTTCAGTGATCGGCTTCGACGGCACCCCCATCACGGGTTACACCGATCCCCCGCTCACCACCCTTCGCCAACCTCTTGGTCGAATGGCGGGGACAGTGGCCGAGTTGTTGTTCGACCAACTTCACGGCCGCATCGGTGGAGGACTTCACCTCTTTCAACCCGAACTGGTCATGGGAGCCACCACCGGTCCGGTTATGTGACTCCGATCTGGGCGCGTCAGCCCGGCATCTCCAACCATCCCGTTACTCGTTCCAGCAGGTATTCGGACACTGCCTTGGCGCGGTCGAGTTCCTCACAGAGTTGCTCGCGAGCCATGAAGACGTCGACCAGCGAGACCTGGCACTTGCCCACCACCTGAAGACTTCGCTCGGGAGCGTCGGTGATCGAGGCGATGGTGTCGATCGCCGTTACCTCGATCGGAAGATCCACGCCGCCCACCCCGGCCAAATCGGTACCGAGCACCAACAGGTCGGGCGGGGTGGAGAGTTTGGGGAGGATGGACCAGTTGAAGAAAAGGTTGAGCCGGTAGAGATCCTCGGGCTCCTCCCAATCGTCTCCCATCTCCTCGATACGGTCCTGCATCGAGAGCAACGTCCGCGGTTCGACATCGAGGCTCAGATGAAGATCGAGCGGGCCTCCGCAGGCGTCTTCGGGATGAACGTCCACTTCCCATGACTGGCGCAACGAATAGGTCTCCATGTAATGGCGCTCATCGTGGACGTGGAAGCCATGCTCGATTGCGTGGTCTTTCAAGTCGGTCACGAAACCGGCGATATCGATAGCCATTCGACGGGCAAGCCTAGAGCCCCGCGGAAAGAACTTGCCCGACGGTCAGCAGTACCGTGCCGCAGATGAGCTGGCCGTTTCAGCCTCCCATCGAGACCATGGAAGCCAAGGTGATGGAGACCTGGCCGTCCGGGGCTTTCGCCTATGAGCCGAAGTGGGATGGCTTCCGGGCAGTTTCCTGGGGCGGTCCCGAACCTCGCCTCGATTCCCGCAACCAGAAGCCCCTGTTGCGCTATTTCCCGGAGCTCACCGAGCCCCTGACCAGATTGTCACTAGGCACCGTGGTCGACGGAGAAGTGGTCGTGGTCGTCGACAACGCAACCGACTTTGACTCCCTTCAGCAACGTATTCATCCTGCTGCGAGCCGCATCGAGCTTCTCTCCAACCAGACCCCGGCCCAGCTAGTCGCTTTCGACCTGCTGGCCATCGACGGCGAGGACCTCCGGAGCCGGCCATTTTCCGAGCGGCGGGCCCGGCTGGAAGAGCTGGCATCGGGTTTCTCCGCTCCATGGAATCTGACTCCCTCAACCACTGACGAGGCCGTCGCCCGACGATGGTTTGACGAGTTCGAACCGGCTGGATGTGATGGGATCATCGCCAAGCCCCTCGGTCAAGGCTATGTCCACGGCAAGCGGGCGATGATCAAGATCAAACATCGCCGGACCGTCGATTGCATCGTCGGCGGCTACCGCGAACACAAAGACGGCGGCAAGATCGGATCACTGTTGCTGGGTCTCTATAACGAGCAGGGTGAGCTCCACTTCATCGGTCATTGCTCGGGTTTTGGGGACGTCGACCGCGGCAAGATCTTTGAGAGGTTTCAAGAATTGCGCGCCGAAGCCTCCTTTGGAGACGAGGCCCGCATGCCGGGCGGCGAGAGCCGGTGGAGTGGGGACAAGGACCTGACCTGGGTGGCGGTCACTCCCGGGGTGGTGGTGGAGATCAGCTACGACCAGTTGGAGGAGGGCCGCTTCCGTCATGCCACCCGGTTCCATCGTTGGCGGCCAGACAAGGATCCCGCGACCTGCTCGATGGACCAATTGGAACGGCCGGAAGGCCTCGGATTCTCCGAGGTCGTGGTCACCTAGGTCCGTTACCTCCGCTTTCCCGCTTCCCGCTTTAGCGACCCAGACCCACCGGTTTCCGGTGGGTCTGGGTGATAAAAGCGCGGTTAGCCCTCCATTTTGCGTTTGGAGGGTTGGACCCGTGGGGGCTCGCCGGGCATCTTGGGGTACATGGGCGGCCAGGGGGCGTCACCTATCCCCGCTTCTTCGTCACGGCGCACCCACTCCAACAAGGTCTCGAGGCGGCCGGGGTGGTCGTCGATGCCCGCGGTCAGGTCGCCCAGCGCGGCATAGCGATCGCGGAAGGTGTCGAGTGGAAAGTCCTCGATCGCCACGTCGGGCACCTCCTCCCAACGAAGCGGCGCTGAGACAAACCCTGTGGGCCGCACTCCGTAAGCGGACGACACTGTCTTGTCCCGGGCCATCTGGTTGAAGTCGATGAAGATCCCCTGTCGTTCCTCCTTCCACCATCTGGTGGTGACCAGTTCCGGCAGTCTCCTCTCCAGTTCCCGGGCGAGAGCAAGGATCGAACGGCGGCACTGATAGAAGTCCCACTCAGGAGCGATCCTGATGTAGATGTGGATCCCCCGGCTGCCAGACGTCTTGGGCCACGAGACCAGGCCGATCTCGTCCAGCAACTCCTTGGCAGCCAGGGCCGCCTGGCGGACGTGGGTGAAGGTGTACCCGGGGGTGGGGTCAAGATCGATACGCAACTCATCGGGATGATCGATGTCCTCCGCCCGCACCGGCCAGGGGTGGAAGTCGAGGCATCCGCGCTGCACCAATCTGATCACATCGGCCTCGCTGCGGGGGACATTCATCAGCCCGGGACGCTGCGAGGGGAAGCGGATCTCCACCGTCTCGAATGGCGAGCGTGCTTCGGCCCGCTTGTGATAGATCGGATCGACGTTGACGTTCTCCATGTACCGCTTGAGCATCGTCGGCCGGCCAAATATCCCACGGCAGGCGCCTTCGGCCACGACCAGGAAGTGCTCGACGACATCGAGTTTGGTCCAGCCCTGCTGAGGGAAGAGCGGCTTGCCGGGGCTGCTGATTCTGATGGATTCCCCACCGACTTCGACGGTGGTCTCGTCACTCACGCTGTGAACCTACCCTGGCGGTCAATGCTGCGCTTCCGGCTGTTCGGGTTCCCGGTATACATCAGTCCCACCTTCCTCATCCTCGGTGTGTTCCTGCTCGATTCGCCTATCGGCGCACAGGGCATCATTGCTTTCGTCGCCGCAGCTTTTGCCTCGGTGATAATCCACGAACTTGGCCACGCCCTGGCGGTCCGTCAGCACGGCGGAGTCGTCCAACAGATCACTCTCCACGGTCTCGGTGGAGCCACTACCTGGATAGACCCGCTCGGAAGGATCAACTGGTCTCGCAAGATCTACATCGCCGGGGCGGGGGCCGGCCTCGGATTTGTGGTGGCGGGGACCCTGTTCCTGATGGTTCGGGCCGGGTTCTTAGGGAGCGCCGCATCTGCCGTCATCGTCACCCCGTTTCAGGTTGCGTTGGGGACCGCCGTCCGAGAGGAATGGTGGGGGGTCTTCTTCCTGGGTGCCTTCATCTGGGTAACCATCGCCTGGGGACTCATCAACTGGCTCCCGATCGGGGGCCTTGACGGGTGGCACATCCTGTCCGAGTTGCTGGAGAAGTGGATTCCCAATCGGGGTCGGATGGTGGCAGCTGTGATTGGTTTGGTGGTAGCTGCCGGGGCCGGATGGTTCCTCTTCAACGAGGGATACAGGTTTGCCCCCATCGTCCTCATGTTGTTCGCCCTCCAGGCCTTCGCCGGGGCCCGCACCCCCCGGGCCCGTCAGCTCGGGCCAGCGACGACTCCACCCGAGACGTGAGCCGGGGGTAGCCTTACCCCGTGACCGCGGTAGAGCACCTGATCGAGACCATTCGCTCGTCGGTGATCGGCTGCGACACGGCCATCCTCACCCCTTACGGTCTGAGGCGGGTCACCTATGCCGACTACACAGCCTCGGGACGATCCCTGTCGTTTATCGAGGATTTCATCCGCGAGACCGTCCTCCCCCTCTACGCCAACACCCACACCGAGACATCGGGCACCGGTCTACAGACGACTCGCTTTCGGGAAGAGGCTCGAGCGATCATCCGGGCAGCCGTCGGTGCCGGCCCCGAGCACGCCGTGATCTTCGCCGGGTCCGGCTCCACCGGGGCAGTCGACCGTTTGATCAGCATTCTCGGGATCAGGGTCCCGGCCGCCCTCGATGATCGGTTTGGGCTCACCGCTTCGATTCCCGCCGATCAGCGGCCGGTGGTCTTCGTGGGACCTTATGAGCATCACTCCAACGAGTTGCCATGGCGTGAGTCGACCGCTGATGTAGTGGAGATTGCCGAAGACGAAGATGGTCACGTCGATCTCGACGACCTCGAAAAGCGTCTGACCGACTTTGCCGACCGACCATTGCGCATCGGATCATTCTCGGCCGCCTCCAACGTCACCGGCATCATCACCGACACCGCCGCCATCTCCACCCTCCTCCACCAGCACGGGGCTCTCTCCTTCTGGGACTTCGCCGCCGCCGCCCCCTATGTCGGCATCGACCTGCGCTCGGCCGAAGGCGACAACCTCGACTACAAGGACGCCATTTTTCTCTCACCGCACAAGTTCATCGGTGGGCCGGGCACACCGGGGGTTCTCGTGGTGCGTCGTGACCTGCTCACCAACCGGGTTCCATCGGTTCCCGGAGGGGGCACGGTCACCTATGTCAACTCGCAGGAACACCACTACGTGACCGATCCCGAGCACCGCGAGGAGGGAGGGACCCCGGCCATCATCGAGTCGATCAGGGCCGGACTGGTCTTTCAACTGAAGGAGGCCGTGGGAGTCCCGGAAATCAGACGCCGGGAGGAGGACTACATCGGCCGGGCGATCGAGTCGTGGTCAGCCAATCCCAACTTGCTGATCCTCGGCAACGCCAAGGCGGATCGTCTGTCGATCGTCTCGTTCGTCGTGCGCTTCGGGGACCGCTTTCTGCATCACAACTATGTCGTCGCCCTTCTCAACGACCTCTTCGGAATTCAGGCACGGGGCGGTTGCTCATGCGCCGGACCCTACGGTCACCGCCTCCTGGGAATCGACGTCGCCAAGAGCCATCAATTCGAAGCCCAGATCGGCAAGGGTTGTGAGGTCATCAAACCCGGGTGGGTGAGGGTCAGCTTCAATTACTTCATCAGCGAGTCTGAGTTCCAGTACATCCTCAACTCGGTGCACATGGTTGCCGAAGCCGGGTGGAGGCTCCTCCCCCACTACCGGTTCGAGGCAGCGACGGCGTTGTGGCGGCACCGCCTGGGGTTGCCGCGCCCGCCGTTCTCGCTGCATGAGATCGACTATTCGAGCGGCAGCCTGGTCCACCGGGTCGATCGCCTGACCGCCACTACCGACGTCTACGACGACTACCTCTCCGAAGCTCGCCGCCTCATGGCGATGTCCGCCTCTATCTCCCAGGACGTCGATGACCTGCTCGAGGACGAGGCTGAGAAACTCCGTTGGTTCCCACTCCCACACGAAGTGGCAGTGTGAGCGGGGTCATCCACCAGATAAACATCTCCACGGGTGGTGTCCCCAAGCTTCCGGTCGAGGAGGCCGAGGTCACCAATCTCGGCATTGTCGGCGACGGCCACAACGACCGGGTTCATCACGGCGGGCCCGAGGCTGCTCTCTGCTTGTTCTCACTCGAGGTCATCGGATCTCTGCAGGGTGAAGGGCATCCGATCTTTCCCGGTGCCGCCGGCGAGAACCTCACTATCGGCGGGGTCGAGTGGCAGGGGATGACGCCAGGGACCAGATGGAAACTGGGAGGGGAGGGAGTCGAGATCGAGATCAGCGGTTATACGACGCCTTGCGTCAAGAACTCCGGGTGGTTCATCGGTGGCGACTTCATGAGGATGCACCAGGGTCGCTACCCCGGATCATCGCGGGTTTACGCCCGGGTGTTGACCCCGGGTCGCTTGCGAACGGGTGACTCGATCTCCCCACTCGCTTGAGGTCAGCAGCGGCCCCCGAGGCCGACCGTATGCGCCGTGGCGTCGCCATGACTGCCCTGGCGGCCTTGTTGTTCGGAGTCAACGGAGCGGTCGCTGCCGATCTGCTGAAGGTGGTGCCTGCGACCAACATTGCCCAGATTCGCTCGGTGCTGGCGGCAATGGTGTTGTGGGGGCTGGCGTATCGCATGCGAGCAACCAGGCACGGCGGCCGACTGCTGGCGCTGGCGGTCCTGGGAGTCATCCTGGCGACCGTCACAGTGACCTTCTTCATTGCCATCGACCGCCTGGGAGTTGGTCCGGGAGTGACCATTCAGTTCACCGGGCCGGTTCTTGTCCTGGCTTGGATTCGACTAGTCGACAGACGGCCGGTGCCGCGCCTTGCCTGGGTGGCCGCCCTCGGGGCGCTCTTCGGGGTCGGCCTCATCAGCCAAGCCTGGGAGGTGGAACGGCTCGACCTGGTTGGTCTGGGTGCCGCCCTGCTGGCATCCATGACCTTCGCCGCGTATCTCATACTTTCCGGCCATCTTGGGAGATTCCTTCCGGCGCTGACAGTGACGGCCTATAGCTTTGCTTTCTCGGCGCTGGCCCTCCTGTTGACTGTCCCCGTAAGGCTGCCGCCCACCAACACGGTGGTGTTGGTCGAATTGATCTGGCTGGTGACTTTGGGAACGGTGGCACCGTTCCTGCTGGAAGTGGGCGCCCTCCGCAGGGTCGATGCCGGGACGGTTGGCGTGGTGGCGACCTTGGAACCGGTGATCGCCGCCACCGTCGCCTGGATTTGGCTCGGTCAGGTGCTCGATGGTTGGCAGGTGGTGGGCAGCCTTATCGTTGTCAGCGCGGTGGCCGTGGTGCAGCGGTTCACGGGTGGTGAACCAACACCAATCGCCTGAGCGGTCGTCCTTACACTCGCCGCAATGACCAGTCCGGTCGCGCCGCTGCGCATTCCGAGGTTCCGCGCCCTGTGGGGTGCCTCGGTCTTCTCGAATATCGGCGGCTTCTTGCAAGCCTCGGCGGCAGCCTGGCTTATGTTGGAGTTGACCGGATCTGCCACCTGGGTGGGCCTCATGAGCGCTTCGACCACCCTGCCCTTCTTGGCCCTCGCCCTGGTGGCCGGTGCCTTCGCCGACATGTTCGAACGGACCAGGGTTCTGCTCATTGCCCAGGTCGTGATGGGTACTGCCGCCGGGATGATGGCCGCTATCACGTTCCTTGGTGAAGTAACGCCGGGAAGGCTGGTCGGGCTCGGTTTGATGATGGGGGTGGCGGGAGCTTTCAATCTCCCTGCCTGGCAGGCCCTCGTTCCAGATCTAGTCCCTCGCGAACTAGTCGCCAGTGCCGTCGCCCTCAACTCGGTTGCCTTCAATGTCGCCCGCACCATCGGCCCCGTGATCGGGGGTCTGCTGGTGGCGACTGTGGGGGCCGGGTACGGCTTCGCTCTCAACGCCCTGTCATACGGCCTGGTGATCGCGGTCCTCGTCTACATGCGCCGCAAGGGCGGACGTGCCGTGGCCAGGGATCAGACGTCGCTCTCCACTGCGATCGGACTCGGCATCCGTTATGCCCGGTATACGCGGCCGTTCCGCCGGATTCTTCTGATCGGTGCCCTGTTCGCCCTCACCTCGGCCGTAGTGCAGACCGTGCTTCCCAACCACACCGCCGCTCTTGGTGGTGGCTCTTTCGCCTACGGAGTTCTGCTCGGGGCCATGGGGTTGGGAGCGATCGTCGCCGCCTTCACCCGGCGACGGGTTGTGGAGGGCTTCGGGCGCAAGTCGGTACCTATCACGATGACCCTCTTTGGAGTTTTCGGGATCGGGGTCGGCCTCGCTCCGACCCCCGCCTGGGCGGGGCCGTTTCTGATCGGAGCAGGAGCATGTTGGGTATGGACTCTCACGACCCTGAATGCCTCGGCCCAGCTGCTTAGCCCTTCCTGGGTCCGCGGTCGAACTATGGGCCTCTACACCTTGTCGTTCGTCGGCGTCTACCCGGTGGGTGCCATTCTGGCCGGGGCGATAGCCGATGCCGTCGGAACCGCCAATGCCTACGTCGCTTTGTCGGCCGTCGGCATCGTTCTTGGTCTGGGAGCCACCCGATCGGGCTTGCCGGCGTTGGGAGAGATCGAATCGCCGGAGTTCAACGACGATCGCAGCAGACCTGCTCATGCCCTCGAGGAGAGCAGCGGTCCGGTGCTGATCCTCAACAGCTGGGTGGTGGACCTCGCCAGGATCGACGACTTTCTGGAGGTGATGGGTGATCTGAGGCTGGTACGGCTCCGCACCGGCGCATATCGATGGCGCCTCTACCGGGAAGCCGGCGACCCTCGTCGTTTGACCGAAGCATTCCTGACCGTGTCCTGGGTGGAGCACCTAAACCAGCATTCGCGCATCGACGACGCCTCGGCGCTCACGATCGGAAGGGCCCGTTCCTACGACGTTCGAGGAGAACCCGTCACCCGCCACCTCCTGGCCGTCGATATGGAGCGACCACCCGACTTCGATGAACTCCTGGAAGCACATGATGAGATGCACGCTGTCGACGGATCCATTCCGTTGACCGATCGGCAGGTCGATAGTTGAGGGGCGAGCGTCGAGGGAACAGATACATCTATCTGCTCCGCAAGAACCCGGATCTGCGCCGGCTTTATCTCTCCCGGCTGGTTTCTTTCGGAGGCGACTGGTTCTTGCTGGTCCCGATGTTGGGCCTGGTCAACGAGATTTCCGGCTCGGCCCTTCTCACCGCGGCCGTCCTGGCAGCCAATACATTGCCGGCCTTCTTGGCCTCCCCATTGGGTGGGGTCCTCGCCGATCGTTTCGACCGACGCCGGATCATCGTCTGGTCCAATGTCGGAGCGGCGGTGGCGGCATTGATGATGCTGGCAGTCGACTCACCCCTTGGTCGCTCGCTAGGTGGTGGTGTCCCTCTCGCCCTGGTTGGGCTGGCCGTCCTGGCGGCACTGAGTGCCCTCATCGCTCCGGCTTCCTCCTCGGCGCTGCCTGCACTCGTGGAACCCGAGGACCTGGCCGATGCCACGTTCCTGGTGGAGTCGACGTGGGGAACGATGGCCGCGGTCGGGTCGGCTCTGGGCGGTCTGGTTGCAACTGTCGCTGGCCGGGACACGGCCATAGTGATTGACGGCATCACTTTCGCTGTCGCCGCCTGGCTGGTGTTTCGCATCAGAAGGCCTCTGCGGATCGGCGCCGGTGCGCCGCCAGTGCGAATGCACAAGGCTCTCGGAGTGGCCTGGGCTTACATACGTGTGAACCCCCCGGTAGCGGCGTTGCTCACCTCCAAGGCCGGCTTTGCGGTGTTTGGCGCCGGCGCGGTCGCCCTCCTTCCGGTGCTCTCTCTTGATGTATTCGCAGCTGGAGATGCCGGCACCGGGCTCCTCCTTGGGTTTCGCGGGGTGGGCGTGCTGGTGGGTCCCTTCTTGATCCGGGCCCTGGTAGGTGGAACCGATCGTCGAGTCCTGACCGCCATCGGCTTCACGATGACCTTGTGGGGGCTTTCCTATCTCGGCACGGCGGTCGCCCCCACCCTGATGCTCGCTGCTGTTGCGGTCCTGATCGGCCACGCCGGAGCTGGGAGCCAGTGGTCGTTTTCCTCCTACGGACTCCAGATCTACACAGACGAGGCCGTCCGGGGGAGGATTTTCGGACTGGACTTTGCCGCCGTCACCCTCACCTCGACGTTGTCGCAATTGCTCTTCGGATTCCTGGCAGAAACCGTACCGGTCCGTGCCATCTTCACTGCCACCGCGTTCGCTGCCATCGGCTTCGGTCTGCTCTGGTGGCGCGTCACCCGTCGTTACTGGGAAACCACACCACCTGCCATTTACCTGCAACCCCCCCGGTCGGCTGAGGGTTCATCTACTTGATGGATGACCTCTGCTCACGATTGGCAACGGATCTCGACGGAGCATTCCCGGAGGTCGTGAACCGCTTGCAGGACGAAATCTATTCGGGCTTGCGGTCGTTGGCAGGGGCCGAAGCGGAGGACCTTGCTCAGGAGACCTTCATCCGTGCCTACCGGGCCCTGCATGGTTATGAAGCCGATCGGATCCGCCAGCTCAGGCTGCGGGGATGGGTCTGGACCATTGCCCTCAACCTCGGCCGCAACCATGCCCGCGACCGGGCCCGTCGACCGCTTCTCCTCGGGCTGGAAGACGATCTGGGTGCCAACGACCCGGAACCGCCCGATCTCGACGCCTGGCATCGCCGGCTGGGAACCCTGCCCCCCGCCATGCGCAAGGCGGTAGTCCTTCGTCATGTGGTCGGAATGAGCTACGACGACATTTCCGCCACCCTCGATCGACCGGAAGGCACGGTCAAGGCCGACATTCACCGAGCGCTTGATCGGCTTCGAAAAGTAATGGAGAGTGAAGAATGAACCAGGCTGAGATCGCAACCCAACTCGAGTCCCTGGCGGTCCGGGCACCCAGGCTGCTGGTCAGCTCCATCGAAGTCGGCACCGGGCTGGTCGACGGCTATTCGCGCTACGGGAGCGCCCTCGGCGATGTGATAGTGACGTTCAATCCAACCGGGGTGACCTCGGTCGATCTGGATGAGGGAGATCCCGAAGGTCGCTTCGAATCCAGATTCGGGCGCAGAGCCAGGCCGGCCCTCCCTCCCCGCCAATGGCAGGCTGCTATCGGACGTGCCCTGGAACGAGGACGCCCCGGATCGTTGCCTCTCGACTTCGGAAAGCTGAGCGAGTTTCAACAGACCATCCTCCGGATTGCCACCACCATTCCGCGCGGACAGGTTCGCCCCTACTCGTGGCTGGCGGTGCAGGCCGGCAAGCCGGGCGCGGCCCGAGCGGTTGGTTCGACCATGGCTCGCAATCCGGTTCCGTTGATCGTCCCGTGTCATCGCGTTGTTCGCTCCGATGGCCGGATTGGCAACTACTCGTTGGGCGGGCCCGACAACAAGTGGTCACTGCTGACCTGGGAGGGAGCCGAACCCGGGCGCCTGGAGGATCTGGCCTCAAGCGGGTTCCGATTTGTCGGTTCGGACACAACCGGCGTGTTTTGCCACCCCAGCTGTGCACAAGCCCGGCGCATCAGCCCCGCCCACCTCCAGAAATTCCGGTCAATAGAGTCGGCAGCCTCAGCCGGATTCCGGCCGTGTACCCGCTGTCGGCCGTAACATCTTCCTAGCGGAGTAACTGGGTATGGCGGGCGAAAGCGGGCTCCTGACCGGGCAGATCCTGGTGCCGGGGGCTCAATTCACTCAATATCTGAGCGAAAAAGTGCGATATCTATATCGCAGGTGGCTTTCGCCGTTGCCAGCACCAGGCAGGGAGCAGTTTTGACGGTATCGGGTTCGATTTGGTCGTCATTGGATCCTCCCCTTGACGAAGGGGAGCCAAACCGCGCGCTAACCAACGGTTCCAAACCGGTGGACGGACCGGCCGACCCCCCCTCCTGGGAGCCCCCGATCACCCCAACGCTTTCGAGCCCGTTCATCAATTCACACCCGGGTTTTGGCGGCACCTTCATCACTGAGGACGCTGTCTTGTCGGGGTCGCTCGAGTTTCAGGGTCAGCGGCTGATCATGTGGGGGGGAGGCAACCCCCTTCTTACCTGGAATCCGGGTGAATGCCTACTGGAACGCCTCACCGCCAACCGTTTTGTTCTCAGTTCCAACGGAGAGACGATCACCTTCACCGCCGACGATCCCGACGGCTTGGACTCCATGCTGAGCCTCCATCCTTTTGGTGCCGTCGAGACCGCCACCATCGAACCCTCCCTTCCAGCTGAACTCCTCCTTCCCCTGGCGGAGCCCGTCCTTCCCCCGCCAGAGCCTGTCGTCGAGCTGGAGCCTGTCGTCGAGCCGGCGCATACGTCTCGCTGGCCTGCCAAGACCGACCTCTTCCCAGCGACCGCACCCGAGTCAGAGGAAACGATCAAGAGCGAGCCCGCCCTCGCCCCGGTTGTCCAACTGGTACCCGTCGTACCCGACGCTTCACTGGTTGATGCGCCGGCCCCGGTCGAGGAGACCCCTATTCGCGGACGGCGGCCGTTCCTGAAAGCGGCACGAGCCGCGGTTGCTGCTCCGGAAACGGAAGCTGATACGGCTCTCGAAGGAGAGGAGACCGAAGGGGCCACGATCGCCGACGTCGTCGCCACCCGGGCCGCCAAGCTCAAGACGGTCCGCCCCCGCCGCTTCCTCCCCAACGACCTGCACGAGACCGCCATCAAGATCGGACTGGTCTCCGGCGCCATGGTTGTCGTCGTCGGTTTCGCATTTGCCATCCTTTTGATCCTCGGTGAGGGCGACGGCTCCGAGGCCAGCACAGATCCCAACTCCATCCCCACCACTTCGATCGTCACCGTTCCTACGACTGCGGCAACAACTGTGCCGCCTCCGGCGAGCGACACCACGACGCCCGTCTTCGACCTGGCGGGAGGCGACTTTGCAGAGCGCTGGAATGTCCTTGCCGCCGAGATCGACGAGGGGCTCCTCATCAGTCCCAACCTGTCGAACCCGTTTTCGCTCGTGATGACGCCTTACATGACCTTTGACGGGGTTCTCGACTCCCTCGGGGGCAGCCTTCGTCTGCGGGCACAACCGACCGGGACCGTCGAGGGTGACCGCAGGATCCTCGTGGCGATCGGCCTGGTGATTGGGACAGCGGAACCTTCCCTTACACCCGAGCAGCGAGGCGACCTGGTGGAGGTGCTGGGACTCGACCGCAATCCCGATCTCGGCAGCATCGACGGGGGGGCGACCTACAACGGCCTGCTCTACGAGATGGTCTACATCAGTGAGGAGGGTGTCCTCCAGTTGATGGTCCGGCCAGAGGGTTCCGTCCCAACCACCACGACCGCTGCCCCCTGATCGATCCGACTGCTGTCATCGATCCACGGCAAACGCAGCCGTTACCTCCTTCCAGACAGCAACTGATTCCGGAGCGTCGAGCCCGACAGGGGCCACAAACACCGCCTTGACTCCCCGAGCGGCAAGTTGGCGATACCGCCCAATGTGAGTTTCCGGTGGACCGGCATGATGTCGCCCGGCGAATTCGGCGTAAGGCCTGCTCCCCCGATGCCTCTCAACCAAATTGGCAACTTCCGTCCGGTCCACGCCGATGATCGGGGCGTCGAGGACCGACACTTCGAACTCATCGGAGTCGCGACCCGCCGCGGTCAGACCCAGACGTACGGCCTCGAGGGACTGATCGAGCACACCCGGGTTGCTGAGGTTGAGACCCTGAGCGTGACGGGTGGCCAATCGGATGACCCGCTCGCCGCGGCCTCCCACGATGATCGGAATCGTCTCCTGGATGGGACGGGGATAACAAACAGCCCCTTCGACGGAGTGAAACTGTCCGTGATAGGTCGCCTTGCCCGGACCCCACATGAGCGGCAGGATCGAAAGCGTGTCCTCCAGGGCCCCGACCCGTTCGGCAGGTGGTGGAAAGCGGTAACCGTATGAGACCTGTTCGGCCTGGTGCCAGCCCGCTCCCAGCCCGCAGAAACTCCGGCCACCGGAAACCACGTCCAGAGTGGCGATCATCTTGGCCAGGAGAGCCGGATTGCGAAGCGTGACCCCCGAAACCAGAGCACCCAATTCGAGAGTGGTGGTGATGGCCGCCAGGTACGACAAGGTCACGTAGGCCTCGGGCATCGGTTCCCACTCTCTTCCGACCTGAGGGATCTGGACGAGATGGTCCATCACCGCCACACCGGCAAACCCGGCGGTCTCGGCAGCCATTGCCACCCCGCTCACTCCCCTGGCCAGGTCGTCCCAGGGAAACCGGGAGACTTGCAGATAGAAGCGAAGCGATTGCGTGCGGGGGCGGGCGGCCGTGTCACGTGCTGCCGGCAAGGGCGAAATCTCGGGGACCAGGTCGGCCTCTATCACCAGGGGAGAGAGTTCGTCCAACCGGGGGCGGATCTGACGAAAACGTCGAATCTGGGAGGCAAGGACCTTCTCAGGCACGGGCCTCTCCCTGGTCCGGTTGCGGGCGCGTACCGCGACCTCAGGGGTGTCAAAGACCACCAGCACTGCTGGTAGACCCAACTCTTCAGCCAGAGCAATCAGACCGGCACGGCGCTCATCGTCCAGTCCAAGCGTGTCGACCACAGTCAACAGGCGGCGGCGGAGGCGCGACTCGACGATCCGATCGAGCAACTCGAAGGCGATCGAACTGACATCCATGTCGTGTTCGCCGCTCCCCGCCATGGCCCGCAATCGATCGGAAGACACGATTTCCTCCGGTCGAAAGTGGCTGGCCGCCCACGTCGACTTACCGGAACCGGACGGCCCGACCAGGATCACGAGAGATGGGTCGGGGATGGACTCGGCCACTAGCCCTGAATGGTCCAGGCCTGCCAGTAAGCCCCCAGCCTCCGCGTGAACTGGTGGGGAGACTCGGCGTAGATGCGATTGCCCATGACCCGGGCCGCCCCTTGCAGTTCCTGTCGACGACTGAAAGCCAGCGAAACCAACAGACTGCGTTCGTCAGGATCCGGCACCAGATCGGGCACCGATGTGGCCAGGCGGGTCAACACAGCGAGGTCATGCTCTTCCCCGAGCACTTCACCGAGCGTGTCGAGCGAAACAGCCAATCCCCCGACGACCTCCCACCAGAGCGGCGCAACGATCTCCATCTGATGCCGGAGGTACTTCACCCGCTTGCGCCACAAGTGGTAGTTCTCGGCGAGGGGTTCGTCGAAGCTGACCCTCATCTCGTCACGACCCCGCGCATAGGTCGCCTCGATGCCGGGACCTATGGCCGAAAAGCGATGAGGAATGACGTGTTTGCCCGATCGGGGGTCTTCAGAGTCGACCGGCCACGCGGCGTAACGAGAACGCGCCTTGTAAAGCACCTTCTGAATCTGGCCGACCACCTCGTCGTCCTCGAAGACTCTGTGGGTGAGGCGTTGATGCCGCTGCTTGAGGCGTTCCTCGGTGGTCTCAAAGACGCCCGAAGCAAGCAGGCGCTGATAGCGGTCCCGCAACCGCTGGACCGTCTTCACCATCACTGCCCCATCGCGCACTCCCGCCACCATGGCGCTGGCTTCCCGAAGGGCGTCGTTTTCGTAGCGATAGACCTTCTCGCCGATGGCGGGACGGACCATTCGTAGCAACGCCCGCACCCGCTTGTTCGTTTT
>CAYYRT010000407.1:0-96932 GCA_964474055.1 uncultured Acidimicrobiaceae bacterium
CTTCAATCGCCTCGTGCAGCGGGGAGATCTCAGCCAGAATCCGAAGCTCGAGCCCGGGGATTCGGTCGTCGTTCCCCTGGCCGACGCGGTCTACGTCAATGGGGAAGTCAAGGCCCCGGGGGCGGTTAAGTATACGGGAGACCTCACTATTTTGAAGGCGCTGACTCAAGTCGGCGGCCTCACACCCCTCGCGGCAGGAGGCCGGGTCGATGTGCTGCGAGGAGACGCACAGAAAAAAGAACGGATCCGGGTCGATGTTGATAAGATGATGCGGTCGCCGGATGAGAATCCCGATATTCGACTGCAACCGAACGACATCATCTTTGTTCCACAACGGCTCTTCTGAGGGCATAGCAAGTAGGATCGGGAGAACGCGCGGCTTCAGTAGTGTCGTGCGCCCGCTCCCGATTCTCGCACTTGCACTCTTGATCACGGGGGCAGCCACGCTCCCCGCGCCGGCGCAGACCCCCCCAGCTCCCTCGACCGACCCAAGCCAGCAGCAGCCTGGGCAGTCGCAAGACCAAACTCAGCCAACCCAGACAGCGCCTCCGCAACCGACGCCGCCAGCGGAACAACAACTGGGTCCGCTCCAGCAATTTCAGATCCAGCAGCAGCCCGGTCGGTCGCCGGTCACTCCGGCGACCCCCCCAGGCACGACGCTACCGCCATGGACACCGCCGATTCCGCCAGCTCCCTCGCAAACGAACGTCCCGGCGCCGCTCCTCGTTCCCGTTCCAGGCGCTCCCGGATTCCCCGGCACCTCCGGCTATGCGGGTGCGTCCGGACTAACGCTTCCAGGCGCCTTCGCGCCGACGGTCTTCAGCCTCCGGGGCGGTACCCTCGAGTTCCATCCGACCTTGCGTGCCTCCGAAGAATATTCGGACAACTTCTTCCAGAGCTCGACCCATGCTCGGGACAACTTCCGGTCGACGCTCGGTCCTGGCTTCCTCGCGTTACTCAATGGGGCGCGCACGTTCGGGTCTGTTGCCATGACGGTCGACCTGGTGCACGACACGGTCGACAACAGTGGCGATACAATCAAGGTCTTCCCTAGCCTCAACGCGGCGCTCCGCTATCTCTTCTCGCCGCGGCTCAGCCTGACCGTGACGGAGACCTTCGTCCGCAACGACTCGTCCAGCTCGGTCGACCAGCTCGGTCTTCGTCGGGGTCGGCAAGTTTACAATCAGAACACTCTCGGAGCTACGGTAGATTGGCTGTTAGACCAGGTCGCCACGCAGGCCTACTACCGCAACGTGCTGTTTCTCAACGAGGGCGGGAGTTCAAACAATACCAACACCACTGCAGGTGCCTCCGCCAACGAAGATGATCAGATGACGCATATTCTCGGAGTGAACGCCGCAACCCGCGTCTTGACCGACTATCTGATCCGGGTGGGATATGAGTTCTCACGGACCGACGCACTCAACGGCGGGAACAGAGATTCGGCCAACACGAGCAACACCGTCTTTGCGTCCGCCTCTCGGCAGTTTGGCTTGTACGCGACCGGCGGTCTGTCGACCTCCGCTCAGTTCCAGACCGAAGATAGCACCCGTGTCTACAACGTGTCTCTCTTCGGGGCCTACGGCTTGCCCACTGGGCTCTCGCTGTCTGCCGCCGTGGGCTACAGCATTCTACAGAGCGACACGCAGGACAGCGAGGGCATCATCACGGCTAACGTCGCGGCCAGCTACCGCTTCGCGCGGGCTGTCCTTTCTGTGGGCGTGTTTCAGGACTTCCGCCAGACTGCCCAGCAGGGCCAGAACTTTGGGACCGTCCAGACCCGGTCCTACTTCGGGAGCTTCCTTTACCAGTGGACGCCGTTTATCAACACCGTGCTCAATGTGACTTACAGCGAGAACGAACCCACTGGGACCGGCAATCAGCGCGGCGGGGGAAGCCAGAACATGCTCACGTACGGAGCTGGCGTGAACTGGCAGGTGTTGCGCTGGCTGACCGCGAGCTTGCAGTACCAATACAGCAGGCAAACCGGAGGCGATACCTTCAGCAACAATCAGCCGGGGCAGGCTGGGACCGGCGATTACGCCGAGAATCGCGCGACCCTCAGCCTCTTCGCGACGTTCTAGCGTCGCGGTTGTTACCCGCCGCGCAAACGTTGCACTGATTCACCAAGCGTTAAGTTTCTACTTTAATTCGCTATTTTATCGCGGTCAACGCTGATGGGAACGCGTCCGCGCAGATTTCCGTAGAAGATGGAAAGGATTGCCCAATCCGTGTAGCGAAAGACCCCGAGAAATGATCGCGATTTTGTATTGTATTCAGTGAGTTAACTGCGTCTCGTCTGGTTCCGGCTTGGCACCGTGCTTGCTCCATCAGGGGCACGCATGCTTCGGATCTTCCGGCACTATGTCTCGGGACTCGCGCTTGTCCTCTTCATGGGGGACATCGCGGTCATTTTCGCTGCTTCGTACGTCACCGAGCTCTCCGCAGTGTGGCCGGGCTATGGGCACTTCGTGTTCCGCACGCTAGAGATTAGCTTTGTAATTACCTTCATCCTCTACCTGGGCGATCTCTATCAGCCCCGCCAGGTGCTCGGACGTCGGGAGCTAATGGCCCGTGTCCTGACCTACCTGGCGACCGCGGCTATGGTCGTGGCGGCCGTCGGCTTCGCGGTCCCACCCCTGCGTCTGAGCCGCTCGGCCTTCCTCGGAATATTCCTGCTTACCACGCCAGGCATCATGATCTGGCGCGCCGCGCTTCTGGGAGCCTGGTCGCAGCAGCAGCTGATGCTTCGAGTGCTCGTCCTGGGGACCGGTCAGGTCGGTCGTCTCATCGCCGGGCTCGAGCTGACCAGCGCCAGGCCATTCCGGATCATTGGGTTTTTGGACGACGCCCCTGACGCCGCGGACATGCTGCCGGACGGTCACGTCTTGCTCGGGAAGATCCAGGATCTGGACTCGCTCGTGGAGGAAACCCGCCCGGACATCGTGGTCATCGCGCAACTGGACCGACGGGGCTGCTTCCCCACCAAGGCGCTGCTGGAGTGCCGTCTCCGTGGCATCCGCGTCGAGGACTGGCCGACCTTCTACGAAAAGGCTGAGGGCAAGATCCTCGTGACGGCCGTGCGACCGAGTTGGCTGATCTTCTCTGACGGTTTCGTCAAGACGCCTCGTACTGAAATCATCAAGCGCTTGTTCGACATCACTTTGGCCCTGGCTGGCCTGGTTCTGTCGATCCCCTTGATGCTCATCACCGCGATCGCGATCAAGCTGGAGTCTCCCGGACCGATTCTCTACCGGCAGCCTCGGCTGGGCAAGAACGGGTGCGTGTTCATCCTGAACAAGTTCCGGTCGATGCGCCAGGATGCCGAGAAGGACACCGGGCCCGTTTGGAGCGGACAGCGAGACCCGCGGATCAACCGGGTGGGCCACGTCCTGCGGCGCGCTCGGCTAGACGAGCTGCCGCAACTCTTCAACGTGCTCGTCGGCCACATGAGCTTCATCGGGCCGCGCCCGGAACGCCCGGAGTTCGTCGCCGAGCTACAGAAGCGGATCCCGTTCTACATGGAGCGCCTGGCCGTGAAGCCGGGTCTCACCGGATGGGCACAGGTGAAGTATCAGTACGGCTCCTCGGTAGACGACGCGATCGAGAAACTCCAGTACGACCTGTACTACATCAAGAATCTTTCATTGTTCCTAGATCTCCTGATTGTTCTTAACACAGTGCAGGTAGTTATCTTCGCCCGGGGGCGTTGACCAACGTGAGCGGCCCAAACAAAGCCAAGGAGACCAGCATCTGATGGAGACCAGGACGGTCCTCAAACAAGTGGCGGTCTCGCTTTTCGCCCGGCGCAAGAAATGGATCGTTCTCACGGCGCTCGCCGCGCTCTTGCTTCTGGTGCCCGCTGCGTACTTGCTTTCCAAGGAGCCGCCGCGCTATCGAACAACGGCGACGATTCTGATCGAGAACAGAGTCGGCCGCGAGCCGTTATTCCAGGAGTTTACGCGCAGCAGACCGGTCGCGGTCCAGCTCGCGATCCTCCAGAGCCGTCTCCTTGCCGCCTCCGTCGTGGAGGCGCTGCCCCCCGCCTCGCTCGAGGACCTGTTGCACAACCCGTACGGCCGCGATTACCTGGGGGAGCTGGTGGAGTGGCTGGGCAGCCTGCGCGGCCGCCAGGAGGTGGTCGCTGCGACCCCGCAGCGTCGCGCCGTCGCGGAGCTTCGCCGGGATCGCGTGAAGTTTACCAGTCCGTCGAGCGGTGCCACGGGCATCGTGGAGATCTCGGCCGAGGCGTCGCAGCCTCAGGTCGCGCTCGATATCGCCAACACGTATATCGAAGTGCTGCTGGCCCGGACCCGCTCCTTCAATGTGGACGACGCGAAGGCCACGCGGGAGTACCTCTCGCAGCAGGCAGTGCAGGTATCAGACGCACTCTCCCGCAATGAGTCTGCGCTCCGGGCGTTCACACTGTCCCGGGGCGGAGTCCAGATCCCTGCGAAAAGCGCGGACACGGCGCAGCGTCTCTCACAGCTCGAGACGACGCTGGCCGAGGTTCAAGCCAACAAGAGCATCAGCCAGACCCGCCTATCCCCGCTCAAGTCGAAGCTCGAATCCATGCCGGTCAGCCCGTCCACGCGCAAGACGATGGTTGCGGCGGCGCCAGTGAATCCGGCCAATACCCAGCGGCTCCTCTCGAAGCTCGGCAGTCTAGAGGCGCAGATGGTCGAGGCGAAGACCCGCTACTCCGAGGACCACCCGCGAATTCGTTCGCTCGCCCAGCAGATCGGCGAGGTGCAGCGAGAGTTGGGCGAGACGATCAAGGACTCGATCCCTGCGAGCACCGGAGGGGCTCGCGTGGCGATTGCGCCCGATGACCGCGCCGCGTTCGCGGAGATGGTGACCGCGCTGGAAACATCAATCGTCTCCCTGAGCGTACAGGAGAACGCGCTGAAGGATCAGATCGTGGCCGCGCGGCGAGATCTGACCGGTCTCTCGAAGGACGAGCTGGAGTTTCGGCGGCTCGCGTCGGAGGTCGAGACCAGCCGCAAGCTCAGCACGCTCCTCTCCGACAAGCTCGGGGCAGCTCGGATCCGCGAGCAGGGTGAGATGAATGTCGTGAAGGTGATCGATCCGCCGGGCTTTCCCACCACCGCGCCCAACCAGCGCCGCATCCAGTTCGTGGGTTTGGCCCTGGCGCTGGCCCTGGTCATCGGTCTCGTCGCGCCGGCGACCGCGGAGTACTTCAACCGGGCCATCATGGGCGAGGACGACATCAAGCAGCTCACCGGCTTTCCCATCCTGACCGTGGTGCCGCAGGTGTCCTCGGAGAGGATGAGCTTCAGCTCGCGCCCGGGCGAGAGCCGGCAAGGGCCGCAGGAGGAGTACCACCTCTTCGTCGATGCCTTCCGGCGCCTCCGCGTCGAGCTGCAGATGATCAACGACACTGTCCCGCTTCGGAAGATCCTCGTCGCGAGCTGCCTGCCGTTCGAGGGCAAGTCCACGGTCGTCTTCAATCTCGGCCTGGCCTTTGGCGAGGCGGGGAGGCGTGTGATCATCGCGGACGCCGACTTCCACCGACCGACGCTGCATCGGATCGCCAACGCCCCGCACCGCAAGGGGATCACCGATCTCCTGGCCGGCACCAGCAGTCTGATCGACACGATGATGCGAGTCACCGATAACGTCCAGCTGGCGCCGCGCGGCGACGCGTTGAGCGCTCCTTCGCGCTCGGGCCTGGGCACGGAGCGCCTGCCACGGATTCTCGGCGACATGTCCGACGAGGCTGACTACGTCATCATGGACTCCTCGCCGATTCTGCTGGTTCCGGACAACCTATACATGGCCGCGGCGGCGGACGGCATCGTGCTCGTGGTGGCGGTGGCGCAGACCCGGCCGCGGGACTTGCTGCGCACGAAGGCGATTCTGGAGCGAGCCGGCACCCCGATCGTTGGCGTGGTCCTGAACCGGACTCCGGTGAAGCAGCTGAGTTCGTACTACAAGCAGTACAGCGGCTACTACGGTTCTTGACGATGACCCCTAACCCTCTAGCGAATGGGAGTGCCCAGGACGTGTGGACCCAGCTATTGCTCGAAAAGCTCAAGACGCGCAACGCGCGCGTTAGTATCGTCGGCCTCGGCTACGTGGGTCTGAGCCTAGCGGTCGAACTGGGGAAGGCCGGCTTCACGGTTCGCGGCGTCGACTTGGACCTGGTGCGAGTCAACTTGCTGAACCGCGGCGAGACGTATTTGGTAGACGTCCCGGCCGAGACCGTCGCGCGGCTGGTGAGCGCGGGCCGGCTTTCCGGCTCGACTTCGTTCGAGGAGGCGGCGACCGCCGACGTCATCATCATTTGCGTCCCCACCCCGTTGCGCAAGACCAAGGAACCGGATATCTCGTACATCCTCTCGGCGGTGGAGAGCCTTCTGCCCCACCTGCACGCTGGCCAGCTCATGGTGCTCGAGAGCACGACGTATCCGGGCACCACCGAGGAGGCGGTCCAGCCGCAGCTGGAGGCGAGCGGCCTTGTGATCGGACGGGACTTCTTCCTGGCGTTCTCCCCAGAGCGGGTCGATCCTGGCAACAAGCACTTCACCACCGCTACGATTCCAAAAGTCGTCGGGGGCGTCACCGTGGACTGCACGAAGCTTGCCTCGGCCCTTTATAGCCAGGTAACCAATACCGTGTTCGAGGTCTCGAGCCCGCGCGTTGCCGAGACCGCCAAGCTGCTCGAGAACACGTTCCGCAGTGTCAACATCGCGTTGGCCAACGAACTGGCCTTCGCCTGCCGAAAGATTGGCGTGGATCCGTGGGAGGTCATCGAGGCTGCTGCCACGAAGCCATTTGGGTTCATGCCATTCTACCCAGGGCCCGGTATCGGTGGGCACTGCATCCCAGTCGATCCACTGTATTTCTCCTGGAAAGTGCGGCTGACGGGCTACGAAGCTCAGTTCATCGCGCTGGCCGATCAGGTCAACCGGGGCATGCCCGAGCACGTCGTCGCGCTCGTTGGCGATGCGCTGAATGATCGGGCCCGTGCTTTGCGCGGATCGTCGGTGCTCGTCATGGGCGTCACGTACAAGGCCGACGTCAATGATATCCGCGAATCGCCCGCGCTCGAGATCCTCGAGACGCTAGAGAAGAAGGGCGCCCACGTGTCGTACGCGGATCCATACACGCCACAGCTGGCGGTGGGGGAACTCAAGCTCACCGCGGTCGAGCCGACCGGCGATGCTCTCGCTGCGGCCGACTGCGTAGTGATCCTGACCAGCCACTCGAGCTTCGACTATGGCCTCATCGCGGAACGGGCTCCCCTGGTGGTCGACACGCGCAATGCGCTCAGGGCCTATCGTAACGGTCGGGCTTCCATCGTGACACTCTGAGGAGCGGCCATGCGCACCGTTCTCGTGACTGGCGGCGCCGGGTTCATCGGGTCGCACCTAGTGGACCAGCTCCTGGACGGAGGAGCCGCGGTACGCGTTCTGGACAACCTGTCCACTGGCTCGCTGGTCAATTTGAAGGTGGCGGCCGAGCGGCACTCGCGCGACGGGGCGGTCGTCAACAGCAGTCGCCTCGAGGTCGTGATCGGGGATGTGCGGGATCGGGAGGTACTCCGGAAGGCGCTTCGCGATGTGAAGTACGTGTTCCATCTGGCGGCGCTGCCGGGGGGTTCAGGCGCGGCGGGAGATTTCGCGGACGTTCACGCGGTGAACGTGGAAGGCACATTGAACCTGCTGCACGGCGCCCTCAGGGAAGGCGTGTGGCGGGTTGTCCTTGCGTCGTGCGCGTCGGTCTACGGCAGCGGGGACACGGTGGCGGTCTCCGAGGACGCGCCGTTACGGCCGACTAGCCTGTTCGGAGCGTACAAGGTGGCTGCGGAGACCTACTGCCAAGCCTTCCACGCCCGGCATCAGCTCGACATCGTCGTCCTCCGCTACTTCAGTGTGTACGGCCCGCGGCAGAAGGCAGTTCCCGGGGGGCCGCTTCTCGCGAACCTGATCGGGGCGATGCGCAAGCGGCGGCCGCTCGAGCACTACAGGAGCACGAGGACGGACGACGTCATTTACGTCGAGGATGCCGTCGCCGCTACGTTGGCTGCCGCGCGCGCGCCGCGCGCCGGTGGACAAGCGGTCAATGTTGGGTCGGGAGAGATGACGAGTATCGGCGACGTGCTCCGTATCCTGAGTGGTCTTCTGGGGACGCCGGTCGATGTCGGACTTCTGAAACGCTGGGAGGGCGAGCCGCGTGGTGTCATCGCGGACACGTCCCGTGCCAGGGCATTGCTGGATTTCGTTCCGCGGATCTCGGTTACCGCGGGGCTCGCGGAGGTCGTACGGGGGCTGGTCGAGGCTGATCGGCTGGAGAGCCTTGCGCTGGCTCACGTAGGACTGGATGATTGATGGTCCCGATCCACAACGCCTTGACGTTTGACGTGGAGGAATACTTCCACGCGGAGGTCTTCGCGGGAGTGGTACGGCAGGAGCAGTGGGCATCGCTTGAGAGCCGGGTCGCGCCGGCGACGGAGCGGGTGCTTGCGCTCCTCGCCGAGACCGGCTCCCGGGCCACCTTCTTCGTCCTTGGCTGGGTCGCGGAGCGCCATCCGAAGATGGTGCGGAGCATCGCGGCCCAGGGTCATGAGGTGGCCTGCCACGGCTACGGCCATCAGATGATCACGCGCCTGAGCCGTGCCGAGTTCAGAGAGGATATCCACCGCGGTAAAGGCGCGGTGGAGGACGCCGCGGGCGTCGCGGTGACCGGCTATCGCGCGCCGACGTTTTCGGTGCTTCGCGAAACACTCTGGAGTCTCGAGGTTCTCGCGGAAGCCGGCTTTGAGTACGACTCGAGCATCTTTCCGATCGTCCACGATCGCTACGGGATCCCGGATGCTCCACGGTTTCCGCATCGGCTTCGCGCCGGCCGCGGCAAGGAGATCACCGAGTTTCCGCTCTCCACGGTGGCTCGGTTCGGGTGGCGGTTCCCGGTGGCGGGCGGCGGGTACTTTCGGCTCTTCCCGTATTCGGTCACGCGCTGGGCGCTAGGCCAGCTCAACGCTCGCGAAGGCCAGCCGGCCATGGTCTACCTGCATCCGTGGGAGATGGATCCCGAGCAGCCCCGGCTGCCGGTGGGCTGTGTAGCTCAGTTCCGCCACTCGGTGAACACCGGCTCTACCGTCTCGAAGCTGCGCCGGCTGGTTCGGGAGTTTGCGTTCGCGCCGGTGAGGGACGTGCTCGCCACCGCTGGGGCCATAGGTTGGGGCAGGGTCGCATGAGGATTCTGGCAGTCGTCGGAGCCCGGCCGAACTTCGTCAAGATCGCGCCGATCATGGCCGAGCTCGCGGAGTATCCGTACATCACGACCACGCTGGTGCACACCGGACAGCACTACGATGCTCAGATGTCGGACTCTTTTTTCGCGAACCTGGAGATTCCGCGACCGGACACCAACCTCAAGGTGCAGGCGGGGGGTGCGATCGGCCAGATCGCGGAGATCATGACGCGGATCGAGCCCGTTCTCGACCGCTTTCACCCCGACATGGTGGTGGTCGTGGGCGATGTTAACTCTACGGTGGCGGCGACCATCGCGGCGGTGAAGATGGGCCGACCGGTGGCGCACGTCGAGGCGGGCCTGCGCAGCTTCGACCGTACCATGCCGGAGGAGGTGAACCGGATCCTCACCGACTCTATCTCGGATCTGCTTTTCACGAGCGAGCCGTCGGGAGAGGAGAATCTGCTCCGGGAGGGCGTCGCTTCCGAGAAGATTCACTTCGTGGGAAACGTGATGATCGACACGCTGTTCCGCTACCGAGAGCGGGCGCGGCAGTCTAAGGTGCTGGATCGGCTCGCGCTGTCCGCGGGCGGATACGTGGTCCTCACCCTCCACCGGCCCAGCAACGTGGACGACGAGGGCACCCTGGGGATGCTGCTCAGCGCGGTCGCCCGCATCCAGGCAGAGATCCCGGTGGTCTTCCCGGTGCATCCGCGGACACGCCGGCGACTCGAGGCGCTCGCGAGCGTCCTGACGCCGATGCCTGGGCTCCGGTTGGCAGACCCAATGCCATACCTGGACTTTCTTCAGCTCATGGCCGAGGCGCGTTGCGTGCTAACGGACTCGGGAGGCATTCAGGAGGAAACCACCGCCCTCCGCATCCCGTGCCTAACGCTGCGGCAGAACACCGAGCGGCCGGTCACGGTGATCCGGGGGACGAATCGCATCGTGGGCACGGAACCGGCTGCGATCTATGAGAGCTGGCGGGAGGTCGTGGACGGCAAGTGGCCGGCGGGCGAGTTGCCGGAGCTGTGGGACGGCAAGGCGGCTGCCCGCATCGCTCGCGTGCTTCTCGAAGCCGCGAGATAGGCCGCTCCGTGGACGTTCGATCTCTCACGACCGAGACCGTTGATTGGGACGCCTTCGTGCGGAGCACGGCCGGCGGCACCCCCTTTCACCTGATGGCCTGGAAGCGCGCGGTGGAGAACACCTTCGGCCACCGGGCGCACTACCTGATGGCGGTCCGGCGCGGAGGCCTGGAAGGCGTCCTGCCCCTCTTTGAGGTGCGCGGGTTGCTCGGGGGCCGTGGGCTCGTGTCAATCCCGTATGCCGTCTACGGCGGGATCTGCGCGTCGGCCGAGCCCGCGCGCGTGGCCCTGCTGGCAGCCGCTCGAGAGCTGGCTACGAGGACCGGCACCCAGTACGTGGAGCTCCGCCATCGGGCGGACCGGCAGATCGAGGGTCTGCCCACGAAGTCGCTGTACGCGACCTTCGCGCGGCCGATCACTGCGAGCGACGAGGAGAATCTGAACGCTATCCCGCGCAAGCAGAGGCGGATGACACGGCTGGGCGCCAGGTACGGACTGCGCGCCGAGGTCGGCTTGCGTCATCTCGACGCCTTCTGGCACGTCTATGCCCACAGCGTGCACGCGCTCGGCTCGCCGGTCTTCCCGCGACGGCTCTTCCACGCGATCGCCCAGGAGTTCGGAAAGGAGTGCGAGCTCCTGACCGTGTGGAAGGACCAGCAGATGGTCTCCGGGGTCCTGGCCCTGTTCTACGAGGACCAGGTGCTGCCGTACTACGGGGGCGCTCTCCGGGAGGCGCTGAAGTACTCGGTCAACGACTTCATGTACTGGGAGCTCATGTGCCACGCGGCACGGGCGGGTTGCCGGACGTTCGATTTCGGCCGCAGCCGCGAGGGCACGGGCGCCTACGACTTCAAGCGTCACTGGGGCTTCGAACCCGTGCCGCTTCCGTATCAGTATGTCCTCGCGGACGGTGAGAGCATTCCGAACCTCAGTCCCTCGAATCCGAAGATGCACATGGCGGTGCAGGCCTGGAAGCGCCTGCCCCTTCCCGTGACCAAGGTCGTCGGCCCCCGGCTGACGAAGTACCTGCCATGAACATCCTGATGCTGGGCCGCTGGCTGCCCCCGCCGCGCCGCGCCGTCCGGGCTATGCGCGAGTACCAGTTCGCCGGCCAGCTCAAGAACGCGCACCGGCTGACGCTCGCGTTCATGGCCGACAATCCGGACTCGGCCGGTCCCATCTCCGCGCTGCGGAGCGAATTCGGCGACCTCGAGTTCGCGGTGATTCCGCGCGGCTGGAAGTCCCTGTCGAGCGCCCTCCGCCTCGTGACCGGGGAATCCTGCACGCTGTCGTACTTCCGCTCGGAGGCGCTCCGGACCCGGCTCGCCGATCGGCTGCGGCGGACGCACTACGACCTCATCTTCGTGTCCTCCTCGACGATGATCCAGTACGCCCTGGAGGCGGACCCGACCATCCCGATGGTGATGGACTTCGGGAGCGTCGGCTCCGAGTGGTGGCTGCAGCAGGCCGAGCGTGGCGCCTTCCCCGGCACGCGGTTTTTCCGGACGGAGGCTGCGCGCCTGCGCGCCGCCGAGGCGCAGGCGGCCCGGCGGGCGGTCCTTTTGCTGTCCGACACCGCCGAGGCGGGGCGGATCGTCGAGTCGCTGTCGCCGGGCGCTAGGCCCACGGTCGTGCCGAGCGGAGTGGACGTGGAGGCCTTCCCGGCGCACCCGCCGGCCGGCAAGGTGCCGACCGTGATCTTCAGCACCTCGCTCACCGATGAAGCCGAGGTCAAGGACGCGGTGGACTTCTGCGAGTCGGTGGTTCCGGCGGTGCGCGCTCGGGTGCCGCAGGCGCGGTTCGTCGTGGCGAGCAAGGACCCGATCACCAATCCAGGAGCGGCGGGACGGCTGCGCGGCGTCGAGCTGCTCCAGTCGACCGACCTGCGCCTGCTCTTCCACGATCGCGCGGTGGCGGCGGGGCCGCTGCACGCGGGATTCGACGTGCGCGGCAGCGTGCTCGAGGCGATGGCGGCCGGGATCCCGGTGGTCGCGAGCGGGCGGGTCCGGGAGCACCTGAGCGCGACCGCGGATGTCGAGCTGCGGGTTGGGGACACCGCGCCCGAGTTCGCCCGCCACGTGGTCGAGCTCCTGTCGAACAGCTCGGAGCGTCAGGCGATGGGCGCCAACGGGCGGCGCTTCGTGCGCGCGAACTTCTCCTGGGAGGTCTTCGGGGCTCGCCTGGAGACCCTGCTCACCGGCGCCGTGAAGAGCCGGTTGACCACGAACGGGGGCCCGGAGTCTCGGCCGATCCCGGCCGCGTTTGGCGGGTGATGCGTATGCGCATTCTTATGCTCGCGCACCGGATCCCGTATCCGCCGCATACCGGGGACAAGACGCGCGCCTTTCACATCGCGCGTCACCTGGCACGCCACCACGACCTGACGCTCGGCTTCCTCGTCGAGGAGCGAGCCGATCTTGACGAGCTCAACGGCCTACGGGAGGTCGTCCCTAACGTCGAGTTCGGGCGGCTCTGGAAGCCGTGGAGCCTGCTCAAAGGTCTCGTCGGACTGACCACCGGTGGGTCGATCAGCCTCCCGTACTTTCACTCGCGGAAGCTTGAGCGGCGCGTGACGCGCCGAGCCGCCGAGACCCCCTACGATCTCGTCTACCTCTCCTCCACCCCGATGGCGCAGTACGCGCGCGCGCTCGGGGTGCCGGCGGTGATGGACTTCGTTGACGTGGACTCGGACAAGTGGCGCCAGTACGCCGAGCACAGCCGCCCGCCCCGGAGCTGGCTCTACCGGACCGAGGGTCGCCGACTCCAAGCCGCCGAGGCCGACATCGCACGCTGGGCGAATCTCTGCGTGCTCGCCACCAAGGCCGAGGAGACCCTGCTCCGCTCGTTCGCACCGTGGGCCCGCACCGCGGTGGTCACGAACGGCATCGCCCTCGACTACTACAAGCCGGTCGAGCGCGAGAGCGTGCCCCCCGCCGTGATCTTCACCGGGGCCATGGACTATCTGCCCAACATTGACGCGGTCCGGCACTTCTGCGACGAGATGTTGCCCCGGATCCGGCAGCGAGTTCCCGAGACGCGCTTCTACATCGTCGGGCTGAATCCTCCCGGGGAAGTCCGGCGCCTCGTCGACATCCCGGGGGTCGTGGTCACCGGCACGGTCCCGGATGTGCGGCCCTACTACGGCCGCGCCGCGGTCTGCGTGGCGCCGCTACGCATCGGCCGGGGCGTCCAGAACAAGGTTCTCCAGTCAATGGCGATGGGTGTGCCGGTGGTGGCCAGCAGCGTGGCCCAGCGGGGACTCGAGGCGGTGCCCGGCAAGCACCTGTACGTCGAGGACGACCCCATCGCGGTCGCCGATCGCGTCGTGTCGCTGCTGGCTTCGCCCGCAGCCGCCGCGGCCATGGGCCTTCAGGGGCGCGCGTTCGTCGAGTCACACCACTCCTGGGACGCCTCCTGCTCGCGCCTCGAAAGCATGCTCCTGACGCTCGCCAGGCCCGGCGCGCATCTCGCGCGGATGCCCGCATGAGCGTCCCCGTGCCCTTCCTTGAAGCGCAGGCGTTCTCCGTCATGGGCGGGCTCGCGCCCGCGCCGGCCCGCCCGGTCACGGGCGAGGCGCTTCGGGCGATGGCTAGGCGCGTGATCCAGGAGCCGGGCGCCATCTGCGCAGGGGCCGAGCCGGTCGGTCTGTTCGGCTCCGGCCGGGCCCGGATCGAGCGCGGCGACGCGGTCTGGGTGGCCGCGGAAGCCGACCTGCTAAACCTGGACGAGCTGCGCGCCGTGGCCGGGCTCGACGAGGCGCAGGCCCAGGCCGGCCTGCTCTCGCGCCTGTACGAGATGGAGGGGCCTGCGTTCCTCCGGCGGCTGCGCGGCGCCTTCGCTGTGGCGCTGTGGGACCGGCGGCAGCGGGCTCTGCTCCTGGCCGTGGACCCCTTCGGGATGAGGCGTCTGTACTACGCGGCCGATGTCCGGGGTACCGCCTTCGCGTCGCGCCTGGCCGCGCTGCGGGCCGGCCTCGCCCAGGCAGCGCCCATCGAGCCGGCCGCCATCTTCAGCTATCTGAACTTCGGCTTCATTCCGGCGCCCGAGACGCCCTTCACCGGCATCCGCCGCGTGCCCCCCGGACACGTGTTCCACGTCCGTCAGGGCTACAGCAAGCTCGAGCCCTACTGGGACATGAGCTACCCGGAGGAGCGCCACCGGGAGGAACGCGCGGCGGCCAGCTTGTACCGGCTGAGCCACGAAGCGGTTCGCGAGGCGCTGGCGCAGTCGGATCCGAGCGAGATAGGCGCCTTCCTGAGTGGGGGGACCGACAGCAGCACGGTGGTCGGCCTGATGACCCGCATCACGGGGGGGGCGGTCCGCGCGTTCTCGATCGGCTTCCACGAGGATCGTTACGACGAGCTGCAGTACGCGAAGCTGGCCGCGCGGGCTTTCGGCGCGACCCATCACACGCGGATCATCAAACCCGACGACGCGCTCGCCGCGCTGCCGCGGCTCGTCGAGGCCTACGACGAGCCCTTTGGCAACAACTCCGCCATCGGGGTCTACTTCTGCGCGCGCTTGGCCCGCGAGTACGGGGTCTCCCGGCTCCTGGCTGGCGATGGGGGCGACGAGATCTTCGGCGGCAACGAGCGGTACCGCACCGATCGCATCTTCGCCCGCTACTCGAGCCTGCCCGCCGCGCTCCGTCACGGATTGCTCGAGCCGGTGCTGCTCGGCCTGCCCGTCGGCGTGCCCGGCATCCTGGGCCGGGCCCAGCGCTATATCCGCCGCGCCAACATCCCGAACCCGCGCCGGTTCTACTCCTACGAGTTCCACGTCGCCCAAAACGCGGTTGAGATGCTGGAGCCGTCTTTCCTGCGGCAGGCGGCGGCCACGGGGCCGTGGGGCGTGCTCGAGGAGCACTTCGCCCGCGTCCAGGCCAGCTCCGAGCTCAACCGACTGATGTACCTCGACCTCAAGCTCACGATCGGCGACAACGACCTCTTCAAGGTCACCCGTACGTCCGAGCTGGGCGGCGTCGAGGTGCGCTTCCCATTCCTGGACCGGCCGCTGGTCGAGTTCACCGGCACATTGCCGCCCGAGTTCAAGGTGCGTGGGCTCGAGAAGCGGTATCTGTTCAAGCGCTCGTTCCGCGGGCTCCTGCCGAAGGAGATCCTGGCCAAGCAGAAGCACGGCTTCGGCGTGCCCACGTCCGACTGGCTCCGGAGCCATCGGGGGATTCGCGAGATGGCGCGCGACGTCCTGCTGGAGAGCCGGACCGCGGACCGTGGGTATTTCCGGCGCGGAGTTCTGGAGCGCCTGTTCGAGCAGCTCGTCGCGGACAGCACGCCGTTCTACGGGGACGTCCTCTGGACGCTCCTGATGCTCGAGCTCTGGCACCGCCGTCACGTAGACGGCTGCGGGCTCGGCGGATGAGCGCGCTGACCTCGTCGCTGCTGCGCTGGACGGCCACCGGGCTGCACGCGGCCTGCCTGTCGGGACCCGTGTCGCGGGCTCTCGGCTACGCGAGCGCGGCGCCGACCTTCCCGATCCTGTCGTATCACCGGGTCAACGACGAGGGTGATCCGTTCTTTCCCTCGCTGCCCACCGAGATCTTCGAGCGGCAGATGACCTTCGTGGCCCGCGTCTACGTGGTACTCACGGTCGAGGAACTTGCCGAGCGCATGCGGAGGCGAGCGGTGCCGCGCAACGCGCTGGCCATCACTTTCGATGACGGTTATCGGGACAACCTGACCTACGCCGCCCCGATCCTCGCACGGCTCGGGCTTCCCGCCACCGTCTTCCTCGCCACCGGGCCGATCGCTGGCGGAGAGTCCCTGTGGTTCGATCGCCTGGCCGCGGCCTTCAAGCAAGCCGCCACCCTCGCCTGGCGGGCGCCCTGGGGTGAGAGGCTGCCCCTCGAGACGCCGGCCCAACGCCTGGCCGCGCTCGGGCAGACGCTCGGCCGCTTCAAGCGACTCGTCAACGAGGAGCGGCGACGCAAGGTCGAGCAGGTCCTGCTGACGCTAGGAACCGGTGACGACCGTCCGCTCAAGAACCTCATGCTGGGCTGGGACGACGTGCAGGCGCTGATGGGTCTCGGCATCACGATCGGCGCCCACACCGTGACCCATCCAATCCTGTCCCAGCTCACACCGGAGGAAGCCCACGCCGAGATCTTCGAGTCGCACCGTATGATCAAGGCGGCCTGCGGCCGGGCCCCGCGAGCGTTCGCGTACCCCAATGGGCGGCCCGACGACTATAGTCCAGCGATCCTCGCGCTCGTACGCGAGGCGGGCTTCACGTGCGCGGTGACGACCACGTTCGGCGTCAACACCCTGAGCACGCCGCCTTACGAGCTGCGCCGGGGCGGGCCGTGGGAATCCCATCTACCAACCTTTGCGCTCAAACTCGCGGGCTACCGGCTGACCGAGGCGTGAGAGATCCCGAGGAGATCTGAGCCATGTGCGGAATCGTCGGATACGTTGGCAACCGGAACGCCGCCGAGATCATCGTGGACGGCCTGAAGCGGCTCGAGTATCGCGGCTACGACTCGGCCGGTGTCGCGGTGGTGGACGGAGACCGGATCGAGCTCCGGCGGGCGGCGGGGAGAATCGCAGAGCTCGCGAGGCTGCTGCAGGAGCGGCCGGTTGGGGGCACCGTCGGTCTCGGCCACACGCGCTGGGCGACTCATGGCCGTCCGTCGGAGGTCAACGCGCATCCACACGGTGACTGCACCGGCTCTCTGGTGGTCGTGCACAATGGCATCCTCGAGAACTACTTGAGTCTCAAGGAGCGCCTACTCGAGCACGGTCACCGGTTCCGGTCCGAGACGGATACCGAGGTGATCGCGCACCTCGTGGAGGCGCACATCTCCAATGGCCTTCCCCTGGCCGCCGCCGCGCAGGCTGCGCTCCGAGAGGTGCGGGGAGCGTATGCGATCGGCATTCTTTCGATAAGCGCGCCGCGACAGCTCATCGTGGCCAAGCACGGCGCGGGCGCGGTGGTGATGGGACTGGGCGCAGACGAGATCCACGTCGCCTCCGACATTCCCGCTTTGCTCCCACATACCCGCGACGTGCTAGTTCTGGAGGACGGCGAGACGGCCGTCGTGACGCCGGCCGGGATCTGCCTGAGCACGGTGGATGGCCGCAGCGTGAGTCGGGCCCCGATCCGTATCACGTGGGATGCCACCATGGCGGAAAAAGGCGGCTATCGCCACTTTATGGCAAAGGAGATCTTCGAACAGCCGCGGGCGGTGACCGACACCTTCCTGGGACGTGTGGACATCGAGCACGGCTCGGTGAGCATTCCCGAGGCCAAGCTGACGCCGGACCTTCTCATCCCGATCCAGCGGGTCGTCCTGGTCGCCTGCGGCACGTCCTATCATGCCGCCTTGATAGGACGGACGATGGTCGAACGCTTGGCCGGGCTGCCTGCCGACGTCGCGGTCGCGTCCGAGTTCCGATATTCGGACCTGATCTTGGGGCCCGGCACCTTGATCGTCGCTATCTCTCAGTCCGGGGAGACCGCCGATACGATCGGCGCCGTGAAGGCGGGGCGGCGGTTGGGAGCCCCGGCGCTGTCCATCACGAATGTCGTAGGCTCAGCGCTTGCTCGTGAGTCAGATGGCGTGGTCTACACCCACGCCGGTCCGGAGATCGGCGTGGCCTCGAGCAAGACCTTCACGGCCACGCTTGCCGCGTGCTACATGCTGGCTCTCGCGATGGGCCGCATTCGCGGCCATCTGAGTGAGGCGGACGGGCGGAAGCGGGTCGAAGATCTTCTCGAGATGCCGAGGCTCATGGAGTCCGCCCTCACCGCCGACGCGCCTGCGGCCGTGCTCGCGCGAAAGCTTACCGCCTACGAACACTTGCTATATCTTGGGCGCGGGGTTCAGTATCCGGTGGCACTGGAGGGCGCACTGAAAATGAAAGAGATCTCATACGTGCACGCCGAAGGGTACGCCGCCGGTGAGATGAAGCATGGACCGATAGCGCTGATTGACGACCGGATGCCGGTGATCGCGATAGCTCCTCGTGACCCATCCCACGACCGCATGCTGGGCACGATCGAAGAGGTGCGGGGGCGAGACGGACACGTAGTCGCGCTGTGCCATGCGGACGACGCCGCGATCGCGGAGTAGAGAGAGGCGGCAAGACATCGCCATGACCACCCGGACGTCGATATCGTTTCGGACGAGACGCGTGTTGAGCAGCACCGTATTGGGCGGTGCCCTCGTATTGGGTAGTAGCCTGTCGACGGCGGCGCCGGGGCGGGCGCAGGTAGGCCAGCCGGTTGATCTCTTCAATCACACGTTCGACCGTAAGGTCGTCACCGTGCAGGTGCGCTCTGCTCTTCCCACCGCGGTCGATGGGCTCGAGCGGCTCGTGACCGCGACAGACGTCCGACAAGCACAACAGGCGATGGTGTCGATCAGGAACACGTATCGTTACCTGCGGGCGGCACAGGAGAGCATCACCCTCATTCATCAGCAAGCCAAGTACCCTGATCCGCTCGCCCCGGTGTACGCGAAGCGGATGTGGGAAGTGCGCGCCCATTTGCTCAAGTGCCTTGATACGCGCGACACTCTCACCCCTGACAACCCAGAAAGTGTGGCCATGTGCGCCGACGAGCTCACCGAGGGAATTCGGAAGCTTCGCATCCTGGTCACACTCTTGCCGTGATGCCAATTCGCGACCTGGGGCTTCTCATAACGGTGATGGTCCTGCTGCCGATATGCATCGTGAGGCCATGGATTGGGGTGCTGGTCTGGTCCTGGCTCGGTTACATGAACCCGCATCGGCTCACGTGGGGGTTCGCGTATAGCGTTCCATTCTCGATGATGGTGGCGGTACTGACTTTGGTGGGATGCGTGTTCACGAGCGAGCGGCGGCCGTTCGTGTGGAGCCGCGAGGTGGTCGCCCTCATGACGCTGTGGCTGTGGTTCGGGATCACGACGGTGTTCGCGGTCTATCCGGACACGGCCATGGCAAAGTTTGTCGAGTTTTCGAAGATCATGCTGATGGCGGTTCTCGTCGTGCCGCTCTTCCAGGACCGGCGCAAGCTGAGGATACTGTTTCTGGTCATCGCGGCGTCGCTCGGCTTCTATGGGGTAAAAGGCGGGCTCTTCGTCTTGCAGACGGGCGGAGAATGGCAAGTGTTGGGTCCGCCCGGTTCGTTTTTCGAGGCGAATACCGAGCTGGCGCTGGTCTTGAACATGGCCCTCCCGTTGTTGTTCTATCTGGCACGGGAGGAGTCCCACAAGTGGAGAAGACGTGGCTTGTGGGCGTCATTCCTTCTGACGCTACTTGCCATTCCCTTCACGTACTCGAGAGGTGGCGTGCTGGGCCTGGCGGTGGTCGTCACGATCCTGTTTTTGAGGGTGCGTCGACGCCTGGTCTGGATCCCAATCATCGCCGTCGGCCTGTTGGCGTTCGCGATCTTTACGCCCGAGAAATGGGTGAGTCGAGTCCAGACCATCGAAGAGTACGAGGTTGACGAGTCCGCTCAGCTCAGGTTCATGTCATGGCGAGTGGCGATGATGATCGCAGCGGACCGCCCCGTGCTAGGAGGGGGGTTCAAGGTCTTCACGGACCGCGCCACTTATGACATCTATCTTCCCGGATATCCGCGCGCGTTTGGCCACGATGCGCACAGTATCTACTTCAATCTGCTGGGTGAACACGGCTGGGTCGGGCTCGGGTTGTTCCTACTCCTGGTCGGATTCTCGATGTTGACCCTCCTCAGGATTCGGCGGCTGGCCAAGGCAAACCCCGAAGTGGCGTGGGCGGGCAACTATGCACATATGGTCCAGGCGAGCCTCGCGGCCTACCTGGTGACGGGAGCATTCATAAGCGTGGCATATTTCGATCTTGCGTATCAGCTTCTGGTGATGATTCCGGTTCTTCACGTGGTAGCAGTTCGGGAGGTCGCGGCCCGGCAGAGCGCGCCGGTTGCGCCTCCATTGCCAGGCGCGGCTCGCATTCCCGCAAGAGCCAAGTGAGATGTGCGGCATCGCCGGTCTGCTCCGGTTGGATGGCGCCCCGGTGGACCCGGCGATTGTTCGGCGCATGACCGACATTCTGGCCCACCGCGGTCCGGACGGTGAGGGATTCCACGTGGACGGACCGGTGGGGCTCGGCCACCGGCGTCTCGCGATCATCGACCTGGCGGGGGGCCGTCAGCCGATGGCCACCGCCGATGGAGCGATCTGGATCACGTACAATGGCGAGATCTACAACTACCGCGAGATCCGGCGAGAGCTGGGCGGTCTCGGCTTCGATCTCCGCTCCGCCTCGGATACCGAGGTCATCCTCGCGGCCTACGAGGCCTGGGGAGTGGGGTGTCTGGGTCGCCTGCGGGGGATGTTCGCCTTCGCTATCTGGGATGGGCGGCGGCGGCGGATCTTCATGGCGCGGGATCGGGTCGGCATCAAGCCGCTGGTTTACGCCTGGGATGGCCGGTGCCTGCGGTTCGCCTCGGAGATCAAAGCTCTTCTCGAGGATCCCGCCGTTTCCCGTGAGCTCGACTGGGGAGCCGTTCGGGACTATCTTACGCATCACTACGTCTCCGCGCCTCGGACCATCTTCCGCGGAATACAGAAGCTGCCGCCGGCATCGTATCTGCTCTGCTCGCTTGACGGCAGTGAGCCCAAGGTTGAGAGCTATTGGGACCTGCACATGGCGCCGGACGCGAGTCTCAGTGAGAGCGACTGGACTGAGCAGCTCGAGTACCTCCTGAACGAGACCGTCCAGCTCCATATGGTCAGCGACGTTCCGGTGGGTGCCTTCCTCAGCGGTGGGATCGATTCCAGTAGCGTGGTGGCCTGTATGGCCCGCGCATCCGCCGGTCCAGTGAAGACGTTCTCTATCGGTTTCGACGAGCAGAACTTCGACGAGCTACGGTACGCGCGCCTGGTCGCAAAACGGTACGGAACCGAGCACTTCGAGATGATCGTGAAGCCCGACGTGATGAGCGTCCTGCCCCGCCTGGCTTGGCAGTTTGACGAGCCATTCAGCGATGCCTCGGCGATCCCAACGTACTGCGTAGCGAAGGTCACTCAGGAGCATGTAACCGTTGCTCTCTCCGGCGACGGCGGCGATGAGAGCTTCGCCGGATACCGCCGCTATGCCCATGCGTTGGATCTGCATCGCCGGATCGACCGGACGCCGGCTTCTCTCGCCAAGCCTCTACTCCGGTGGGCCGCCGCCCGGCGGAGCCCAGGGGCCCGGGGGCGCGAGTTCATGGCGCTGCTCGGCATGTCGCCACTGGACCGATATCACCGGATGATGACGTATCAGTCGGAGGAAACGCTGGCGGCCCTGTTGACGCCCGAAGCCACCGCAAACGTGGTGCTCGACGCGGGGTCGACGGGATTCGGGCGCCTGGCGGCCGCGGCGGGCACCGACGACTACCTTTCGATGCTTCAGTACATAGACGTCCACCACTACTTGCCCGGGGACATCCTGACCAAGGTGGACCGGACGAGCATGCTCACATCGCTCGAGGCCCGAGTGCCGCTGCTCGACCACGTGCTCATGGAACACGCGGCCCGTATGCCCTCCGACGCCAAGCTCCGAGATGGGATGGGGAAGCACGTCCTGAAAGAAGCGATGCGACCTCACCTGCCGGCGGAGATCCTGGACCGTCAGAAGATGGGGTTTGGTGTGCCTCTGGCTACGTGGTTCCGAAAGGACCTGAAGGACTTCGCGCGTGACCTTCTGGCGGATCACCGAACCCGACAACGAGGGATCCTGCGGCCCGACACCGTGAGTCACTTGTTGGATATACACATCACCGGGAACCGTGACTACTCGTCTCAGCTGTGGTCCTTCATCTGCCTCGAGCTCTGGTTTCGTACGTGGTGGGACAAGTAAGCATGGGTCCGGTCGTCGCCCATGTAGTGCATTCCCTGGACGTCGGTGGCCTCGAGAACGGCGTGGTGAACCTCGTCAACACAGCGGGCCTCCGCTTTCGGCACGTCATCGTGTGCATGACCACTGCCGGCCCATTGCGGGATCGGCTTGACCCCGGCGTCGAGGTGGTGACGGTCGGCAAGCGTCCCGGGCAGGACTTGGCCGCCGTCGTTCGCCTGATACGCTTGCTGCGCGCGGTCCGCCCTGCCATCGTCCACTCACGCAACTGGGCGGCCCTCGATGCCGTCCCGTCCGCCCGGCTGGCCGGGGTTCGCGTGATCGTCCACGGTGAGCACGGGCGAGAGGCCACGGACCCCGAAGGGCGTAGCGAGCGCCGGAACCGCATCCGCCGTCTTATTCATCCGCTGGTAAGCCAGTTCGTTACGGTCTCCCGCGACCTCGAGCGTTGGTTGATCGAGGACGTCCGTCTGCCGGACCGGAAGGTCACGGCGATCCCGAACGGGGTGGACGTGACGCGGTTCGGTTGCCCCGATCGCCGGGCGGCTCGGCGATCGCTGGGCCTGCCGGACGATAGCCTCGTTCTAGGCACGGTGGGCCGCCTGGACCCGGTGAAGGACCAGGCTGGCCTGCTGCGTGCGTTCGCCGATCTGCTGCCCGCGCATCCGGAGGCGTGGCTCATCGTGGCCGGAAACGGCCCCTGCCGCGAGAACCTGCACGGGCTGGCGGCCAGCCTCCGAATCTCCGAGCGGGTGCGATTTCTTGGCGAGCGCCCGGACGTGCCTGTTGTGCTGGCTGCCATGAACCTCTTCGTGCTGCCCTCGATCGCGGAGGGTATGTCCAACACGCTGCTGGAGGCCATGGCGAGCGGCCTTCCGGTGGTGGCCACCCGGGTCGGCGGCAATCCCGAGCTGATAGAGGAAGGCGTTAACGGCCGGCTGGTCCCCGCCCAGGACTCGGGTGCTCTCACTGCCGCCATCGCAGGCTATCTCGACGATCCCCACCTCCGCGCCCTTCACGGCAAGGCTTCGCGCGAGCGGGTGGCGAGCTCCTTCAGCCTCGAGCGCATGACTGAGGCCTACGTGAATCTGTACGGCCGGCTTCTGGCCCGCCGGGGCTGGACCGGAGTCTGACGTGTGCGGCATCAACGGCGTTGTCTACACGGATCCGCGCCATCCCGTGGATCGCGCCCTGCTACGTCGTCTCACCACGACGCTGGCCCACCGGGGACCGGATGCCGACGGCTTCTTCTGGGAAGAAGGCGCCGCCCTGGGCCACCGTCGGCTCAGTATCATCGACCTCTCCACTGGCGATCAGCCAATCTTCAACGAGGACGGCACCAAGGCGGTGGTCTTCAACGGCGAGATCTACAACTTCCACGAGCTGCGAGCCGATCTCACCGCGCTTGGCCATCGCTTCGCTACGGCTTCCGACACCGAAGTGCTCGTCCACGCCTGGGAGGAGTGGGGCGACGGGTTCGTGGCCCGGCTGCGAGGTATGTTCGCTTTCGCCCTCTGGGATCGCCGCCACCGCCGGCTCCTCCTGGCCCGCGACCGGGTGGGCAAGAAGCCGCTCTACTACATCCACGATGAGGAGAGGCTGCTCTTCGGCTCGGAGTTGAAGGCCCTTCTCGGCGATCCGTCGGTGAAGCGAGCCGTCAATCTGGAGGTGCTGGACGACTACCTCACCTTTGGCGCGGTGCCGGCCCCGCGCACGATCTACCAAGGTATCCAGCAGATCCTGCCGGCGCACTACCTGGTCTGGGAAGGTGGGCGGGTCCGCACGACTGAGTACTGGGATCTCACGTATCGCTCCGGCCCGGCGCGCGGGGAAGCGGCCTGGTTGGAGGAGTTCGAGGACATCTTCAGCGAGGCGGTGCGGCTTCGCATGATTTCAGATGTACCGCTGGGCGCCTTTCTCTCCGGTGGCGTGGACTCGAGCGCGGTGGTGGCAGCGATGGCCGCCCAGGCCTCGCGGCCGGTCATCACGACGAACGTCTCCTTCGCCGAAAGCGCCTTCGACGAGGCGTCCCACGCCCGGACCGTGGCCCGCGCGCTGAATACCGAGCACCATGAGCTCCTTGTCGAGCCGCGGGGCGCGGACATTCTTCCTGCACTGGTCTGGCATCTCGACGAGCCCTTTGCCGACTCCTCGGCGATGCCGACGTACTACGTCGCCCGCGCAGCTCGGCAGCGCGTGACGGTGGCCCTGTCTGGTGACGGTGGGGACGAGATCTTCGCAGGCTACCAGTGGCGCTACGGCTTGAACCTGGTCGAAGCGCGCCTCAGGCGGCTGATCCCGGGCCCGGTCCGCCGCAACCTGCTGGGTCCGCTCTCTACGGTGTGGCCCAAGGCGGACCGTCTGCCGCGCCCGCTGCGGTGGAAGTTCCTCCTGCGGAACCTAAGCCTCGAGGCCGAGCACGCCTACTTCCATGATATGAGCCTCTTCACGGCCGCCGATAAGCGGGGACTCTTGACCGATGGGTTCCAGCGCACGCTCAACGGTTACGATCCCTATCCCGCCTTCCAGAGACACTTTGACCGAGTACGCGGCGCCGATCACCTCAGCCGGCTTCTCTACGTGGATCTCAAGACCTGGCTGCCCAACGACATCCTGGTTAAGATGGATCGAATGGCTATGGCCAACTCCCTCGAGGTCCGGTCACCGCTCCTCGATCACAAAGTCATTGAGTTCGCCGCGACCCTGCCCTCGGAGCTCAAGTACCGCGGAACCACCTCGAAGTACTTGCTCAAGCGCTACACCGAGCGGCGGGTCCCGGCCTCGGCCGTCCACCGTCCGAAGATGGGCTTCTCCATACCGCTAGCGACCTGGCTGAGGCGCGAGCTACGTCCGACGGCGGAGCAGTTACTCCTCTCCGAGCGCGCGCTCGAGCGGGGCTATTTCCGACCGGCTCAGATCGGAGCGATGTGGGCGCGTCATCAGGACGGTAGCCACGACCACTCGCACCATCTGTGGGCGCTGATGATGCTCGAGCTGTGGCACCGGCTCTTTGTCGATCAAGCGCCAACTCTGACCGCGCCGGATGCTGCGCGATGAAGGTGCTTCACGTTCTCGACCACTCCGTGCCGACCATGAGCGGCTACAGCACACGGAGTTGGAACATCGTCCACTTTCAGCGCGCCCTCGGGCTGGACCCGGTGGTCCTCACCTCACCCAAGCATCCCGCGCCCGGACCCGAGCGGGACGTGCTCGACGGGATCAACCACTATCGTACGCCGAGGCCGTCCGGGCTGCCGGCCCGGGTACCCTACGCGAGCGAGGTGGCGCTGATGCTCCGCCTCACTGGCCGGATTGTCAGGGTCGCGCGCGCCGAGGGCGCCCGCATCCTCCACGCGCACTCGCCGGTGCTGAACGGACTGCCGGCTCTCTGGGCGGCTCGCCGCCTCGGAATTCCCGTGGTGTACGAGGCCCGGGCGTTCTGGGAAGACGCCGCCGTGGATCACGGCACCACGCGCGAGGGATCGGCCCGCTACCGGATTACGCGGCGATTGGAGACGGCGCTCTTCCGGCGGGCGGATCGCGTCGTGGTCATCGCGGCCGCCATGCGGGACGAGATCGCCCGGCGCGGGATCCCGGTCTCCCGCGTCACGGTGGTGCCGAACGGGGTGGACGCCGACCGGTTCCGCCCGCTCCCGCGCAACGAAGCCCTCGGCCGCCGCTTCGCACTGAACGGTGGTTGCGTCCTGGGTTTCATCGGCTCCTTCTATCGGTACGAGGGCCTGCAGTTCCTCGTGGAGGCCGTGCCCGACCTCCGCCGGCGACTCCCCGGAGCGCGTGTGCTTCTGGTGGGAGCGGGCGAAGAAGACGCTTCCCTTCGGGCGCTCGGGACCGAGTTGGGGGACGCCGTGATCTTCGCCGGCCAGGTGCCTCACGCCGAGATCCAGCAGTATTACTCGCTGATCGATATCTTCGTCTGCCCGCGGCTGCGCATGCGCCTGACCGAGCTGGTTACCCCGCTCAAGCCTCTCGAGGCGATGGCCATGGGCCAGGCCGTGCTGGCCAGCGACGTGGGCGGGCTTGCGGAGCTCATCGAGGATGGGGTGACCGGCGTGCTGTTTCCCGCTGAGTCGAGCTCCGGCCTCGTCGCGGCGGCGGGCCGCCTCGGGAGCGATCGTGAGGCACGACTGCGGATGGGCGAGCGGGCCCGGCAGCTGGTGCTCAAGGAACGGACGTGGCGTCAGGTTGTGGGCCGCTATCTGCCGCTCTACGAGGCCATCCGGTAGACGATCATGCGTGTCCTGGTGCTCAGCTCCGTGTTTCCGAACGCTCGTCAACCCACTCTTGGGGTGTTTGTGCGGGAACGCATGAAGCGTGTAGCCAAGGGGTGCGAGGTGGTGGTCGTGGCCCCGCGGCCGTGGTTCCCGTTCGACCGCGTGGCTCGGCCGCAGTGGTGCGACATCGCGGCCACCGAAGACCAGGACGGCCTCCGTGTCTACCACCCCCGTGTGCTGTCCGTCCCGGGTACCCTCAAGTTCCTGGATGGTGTCCTCTACGCGGTGTCGCTGGTCAGGTTCCTATCGAAGCTGAGAAGGCGCTTCCCTTTCGACCTGATCGACGCCCATTTCGCATACCCGGACGGGCTGGCGGGAGCACTCCTGGGGCGCGCTTTCCGGTGTCCGGTCGTGATCACCCTCAGGGGTAGCATCGTGCGGCTGTCGACCTACCCGTTGCACCGCCCGCAGCTGCGCTTCGCGCTCGGAAGGGCGGCGCGGGTCATTGCGGTCAGCCAGTCGCTCAAAAGCGTGGCCGTAGGACTCGGCATCGCTCCGGAGAAGGTCCGCGTCATCGCCAACGGCGTCGACACCGTCCATTTCTATCCTCGGGACCGAGAGGAAGCACGGCGTCATCTTGGTCTGCCGACCGGCCGGACCATTCTCATCTCGGTGGGCGGCCTGAACGAGGGAAAGGGCCATCACCGTGTGGTCGGGCTGCTCCCGAACCTCCTTCGACAACACCCCGACCTGCTCTTCGTCATCGTCGGGGGAGATCGTCCCTCAGACACCGTGCGCCCTTTACTCAACCGTCTCGTGCAGCGGGAGGGACTGGCCCGGCACGTCCTCGTGGCCGGCGAGCGGCCCCACGAGGAGATACCTTTCTGGCTGGCCAGCGCGGACCTGTTGTGCCTGGCGACCCGATCAGAGGGTTGGGCGAATGTCCTCCTGGAGGCCAGCGCCTGCGGCCGGCCGGCGGTCACGACGCGGGTCGGCGGCAACGCTGAGGTGCTTCCGGACGAGCGGTTTGGCCTCCTGGTTGCTCCGGACGACGATCGAGCACTCGAGGAGGCTCTTCTGAGCGCCCTCCGGCGGACGTGGGATGCGGCGGCCATGGTCGCTCACGCGCGCGCTCACTCATGGGATCAGGCTGCAGGCGCCGTCCTGGAGGAGTTCCGCCGGCTCGTGAACGAGCCGGCACCCACGCCTGCCGTCGAGTCGCCACGGCGCCCCGTGGAGAACGTGGGCTGTTGATGCACCCTCTCCTCGTCCGTCACATCGTTCTTCCACTTCACGAGCGGCTCAAGCGGACGCCCACATTCGCATGGCTGAAGAGGCTCGAGAGGAGCCAGTGGCTCGACCGCGACCGGCTCCTCGATCTCCAGTTCGCCCGCCTGCAGGAGCACGTCCGGTTCGCCTACGAGCACACCGTCTACTACCGCCAGTTGCTGGACGAGCGCGAGCTCCCTCCTCACCGCATCCAGTCGCCGGACGATTTCCGTCGCATTCCGCCGCTGACGCGAGAGCTGATTCGGCGGAACTTCTCGGATCTCCAGGCGCGCGGCGCGCGGCTCGGGCGCGTGCAGCGGATCTCGACGGGCGGTTCCACCGGTGCCCCCATCACCCTGCTAGTGGATATGAGCGTCGGGATCGACATCGCGGTGCGCCACCGGGCCCACCGCTGGTTCCAGGCCGAGCCGGGAGCGCGCGAGATTGTGCTGTGGGGATCGCCGATCGAGCTGGGCCGCCAGGACCGGGTCCGATCCTTCCGCGACTGGCTCTTGAACTCCCGGCTCCTGTCCGCGTTCGACCTCGGCGAGCCCGCGTTGGGCCGCTACGCGGAGGTGGTCGAACGACACCGACCCGAGGTCATGTACGGGTACGCGAGCGCGATATACCTCCTGGCCCGATACCTCGAGCGCCAAGGCTGGCATCCCACCTGGAAGCTCAAGGCAATCTTCACGACGGCCGAACCGCTGCTGGACTTCCAGCGCCACACCATCCAGTCGGTGTTCCGCTGCCCCGTGGCGGTCGAGTACGGCGCCCGGGACGCCGGCCACCTGGCGGACGAGTGTCCGATGGGTAGTCTGCACATTCCGGCAGAATGCACACTGCTCGAGACGGAGGGGCGCACCGCCGACGGCCTGGGCGAGATCCTTGTCACAAACCTCTATTCACCAGCGATGCCTATCATCCGCTACCGCACCGGTGACATGGGCGAGATGGCCGACGGGCCCTGCCGCTGTGGCCGCTCGCTTCCCGTGCTCAAACGCGTGGAGGGGCGCCGTACCGACTTCCTGATCACGCCGGGGGGACGTGTCATGCATGCGCTCGGGGTCATCTACATCCTGCGGGAGGTGCAAACCATCAAGGAGTTCCAGGTCGTCCAGGAAGCGCTGGACCGGGTGCGCGTCGACGTCGTTCCCGAGCCAGCCTTCTCGGACCGCGAGCGAGAAGGCATCGAGCACCGGATCCGGACGCTCCTGGGGGAAGGGGTCGAGGTTCTTGTCCACGTCACCACCGGCATCCCCCACGCTCCCTCGGGGAAGTTTCGATTCGTGATCTCGCATATCGCCGACGCATACCTCGAGGGGATTCTCGCCGGGGTACCGGCGCCGGCGCAGACCTCGCCCACACCTGGGTCAGTTGGCAGGTAGGCGGATGACTTGGCGCCTCTATCCCACGACGGCCTTTGCGGAATATCGCCCTCTCTGGGACAAGACCAACGGGCTGCAGGATGATCATCCCCTGCTGGATTCAGGGTTTGTCGCTTTGCTTCTCAAGTATTTCGGTTCCGATGCCACTCGGCTTGCGGTGTCAACAGACGCTCCCGGTGCCGCTCTTGCTCTCGTCCAGTCCTCCGGGCTCGGGACCTGGCAAACCTTCCAGCCTTCTCAGGCCCCGCTCGGGCTCTTGGTGTTCTCGTCTCGCCTCGGTGCCGACCTCCGCATTCGTGAGCTTCTCCACCAGTTACCGGGGTACGCCATTGTGCTCTCCGTCCTTCAGCAAGACCCCGACTTCACCTCCTTGCCGGCCGCGGAAGATCAGCCCCGTGTGGAGCGATTGGACTACATCCAGACGGCGCGGCTGACCCCTTCGGGATCCTTCGACGACTACTGGGGCCGGCGTGGCAAGAATCTCACCCACAACCTCTCCCGTCAGCGTCGCCGGCTCGCGAAACAGGGAGCGACGCTGGAGCTGGTGAGCGATCGCGACCCCGCCGCCGTGGCGGAGGCGATCGGGGAGTATGGGCGCCTCGAGAGTCTGAGCTGGAAAGCTGAACACGGCACGGCGGTGAGCCCAGACAATCCCCAGGGGCTGTTCTATCGCGACGTGCTCGAGTACTTCTGCGCGCGAGGAGAGGGCGTGATCTACCGGCTGCTGCTGGATGGCAAGGCCGTTGCGTGCGATCTTTGCATCGAACGCAAGGGGATGCTGGTCGTGCTCAAAACCACCTACGACGAACGGGTTTCCGGCTATTCATTGGGTCTTCTGCTCCACGAAAGCATGTTCCGGGCGGTCTTCGACGAAAAGCGCATCAAGGTCATCGAATTTTACGGACGGGTCCGCGACTGGCACACGAAGTGGACCGATGAGATCCGCACGATGTATCATCTCACGCTCTATCGGCACGCATGGGTCCCGCGAGCCCGTCGTCTCATTCGCGCATGGACAAGCCGCGGAGCTCGCGGATGAGTGTCACCATCCGTCGCGCCGTCCTCGAGGCCGACGGCGACCGCATGGTCAAGCTATTCGCCGCTCACCTCAACTCTGCCTATGACCAGGCGCGCTTCGACTGGCTCTACCGCGCCAATCCCGACGGGCCCGGTCGGGCCTGGCTCGCGGTCGACAGCGAGACGGGAGATCTGGTGGGCACTGCCGCCGCGATACCGCGCCGAGTGCTGATGGGCGGCGAAGATCGACTGGCCTTCGCCTTTAGCGACTTCTGCGTCGTGCCGACATTCCGCGTGCTCGGGCCGGCCCTCCGATTGCAGCAGGCCTGCCTCGCGCTGGTCGCCGAAGGCGACGCCCTGTTCGGTTACGACTTCCCGTCGGCCGGGATGACGGCGATCTACCGGCGCCTCGGCATACAACCTTTCGGGCACATCTCCCGGTTCGCCCGACCTCTTCGGAGTGGTCGAAGGATCCGTGCCCTCGGGCTTCCTTCGCCGGTCGCCGTGCCGCTCACGGGCGTCGCCGACTTTCTCCTGGTGCTCACGGGACCAAGTCGCCGGCGCCGGGATATCGAGGTGGCATTGCATCGCGGAGCGTGTGGGCCAGAATTCTCACTCCTCGACCGGAATTGCAGTGATCAGTCCACCGTGAGGCTTCGCCGTTCGGCCGAGTATCTGAACTGGCGTTTCCTCGCGAATCCATTCCAGCACCACGAGATTTTCAGCGCGCGTTCGGGGGGAACATTGCTCGCTTACGCGGTGGTCGCGTCGCAGCCGGAGACGCCCACCGTAGTTGATCTCTTCGGCCCCTGCGATCGGAATGTGATCCAGACGCTCATCGCGGGTGTCACAGCCCGTCTGCGCGCCCGCGGCGCCATCACGCTGAGTATCACGCTCCTGGAAACCCACCCCTGGGCAGGTCTTGTCCGGCGACTCGGCTTTCGTCGGCGCGAGTCCTCGCCCGCGATTCTCTACGCTCCTGACGCCTCGGCGATGTCCCGGCTGACGGGCTCGCCGTGGCTCCTCACCTGGGGGGACCGAGACAGTTGACCTTTGACGGGGGCGCTATGGCTGGCACTCACACCGCCGATCGAATCAAGGCGTTCATCCTCGATCACTTCCCCTTGGCTCGTGGGCGCTCGTTACGGAACGATGATCGTCTCTTGGAGAACGGTCTCCTCGACTCGCTGGGCGTTCTGGACCTCGTGGCCTACCTCGAGCGGGAGTTCCAGATGGTCGTCTCTGACGACGAATTGCTACCCGAGCATTTCGAAAGCATCGATCGTCTCACCCGATTTGTCGACCGTAAGCGTGGCGGGACCGCACGATGACTGGCGACACTCCCCGGCGCGTCGCGGTGGTGATTCCCTTCTATCAACGCGAACACGGTATCCTTTCGAAGGCGGTGACGTCCGCCCTCGGGCAGCTCGATGTCGAGGAGTTTGAGATCATCGTGGTCGACGATGGCTCGCCGGTCTTGGCCCAGGATGAACTGGCTCCACTCCTTACGCACAACCGAGATCGCCTGCGTGTACTTCATCGATCGAACGGCGGTCCCGGCGCGGCTCGAAACACCGGTCTTGATGCGGTCAGCCCGGAGACCACGTACATTGCCTTTCTCGATTCGGACGACACGTGGGCCCCCAGTCATCTGCATCGCGCCGTGGCGGCCCTGGACCAGGGCTACGACTTCTACTTCTCGGACTTTTTCCAGCTCGACCAAACGATCAGTGCGTTCCGACGTGCCGGGCGCATCGAGCCGTCGCACCACCCCGCGCTACGCGGTCTTTCCGCGATGCACGAGTGGAGCGGAGACATGCTCGCCCAGATCCTCACCGGCAATGTCATCGGCACTTCCACCGTCGTGTACCGGCGCGCCTGCTGCCCGGAGCTTCGATTCCACGAGGACTATTCGCATGCCGGCGAGGACTATCTCTTCTGGCTCGATGTCTCGACCCGGACGACACGGTTTGTCTTTTCCTCGGACAACGAGTGCACCTATGGCAAGGGGGTCAACATGTACACCGGGTCGGGGTGGGGTAGCGCGGGCTCACTCCGGCGAACTCTGTGCGAGATGAAGTACCTGAAGGCCGTCAGGCGCCGGTATCCCCTGAGTCCGGCGCTGTCCAGCCACGTCGCGAGGGGTCGCAGACGTCTGCGCAGTTACTTTGTTCGTGATGTGCTGCATCGCCTGTTCCGTCGAGAGCCTCTGGACCCTCACGTGCTGCTGGAACAATTGCGCCACGACGTGTGGAGCGGGGTCCTATTCGCACCACTCGCTTGCCTCATCGCGGTCTCTGCCATCAAGGCGAAGCTCACGGTGGCGCGCACGGGCGGCGCCGCGGCCGCCCTGGTGACCTCCCTCAAGGACACGACATGGACTATTTGATCCATCACATGCTGCGCACCAGCGCTGGGCGCACGCCGCAGAAGGAAGCGCTGGTCCACAAGGAGCAGCGACTCACGTATCGCGACGCGTGGGCTCGGGTCAGCGGGTTCGCGGAGGGGCTGACGCGTGCCGGGCTTCAGCGAGGCGATCGGGTTGGCATCTATCTTGAGCCATCCGTCGCCCAGGCGATGTCCATCTTCGGCGTCTCCAAAGCTGGGGGCGTCTTCGTTCCCGTCAACAGTCTGCTGTTCCCGGACCAGGTTGCCCACATCGCGCGGAACTGCTCGATGCGGTTTCTGGTGGCCCCGGCCTCTCGCCTCTCGGCGCTAGCGGCCATCCATTCAGAGGTGCCGTCTCTGGAATCTGTCGTGGTAGTGGCGGATGGCGGCCCGGTTCACAGCCCTTGGCCGGCCCACGATTTCGAGGCCTTGTGCCGGCTCGAGGCCAGTGAGACCGAGCGAGAGGCGGGGATCGAGAAGGACTTGGCCGCCATCCTGTACACATCGGGCTCCACCGGGAAGCCCAAGGGCGTGATGCTGAGTCACGCACAGGTCATGGCCGGCAGCTCCATCGTCTCGAGCTACCTGGAGATCACCGCTGCCGACCGCATCCTCGCCATCCTCCCCTTCACCTTCGATGCCGGCCTGAACCAGATCATGACCGCCTTCCAGCAGGGGGCAACGATTGTCCTGATGACCTTTGTCTTCGCCCGGGAGATCGTTCAAGCTCTTCTACGCGAGCGAATCACCGGCCTCGCCGGCGTGCCGACGCTCTGGAGCCTGCTGTCCCACGGAAGCGCGACCCTCGACAAGCAACCGCTGCCTCATCTCCGCTACATCACAAATACCGGCGGCGCGATGCCGCAGCCGATACTCGCCACATTGCGGGCAGCACTGCCCGGTACTCGGGTCTTTCTCATGTACGGGTTGACCGAGGCTTTCCGCTCCACCTACCTTCCGCCCGAGGAGCTGGATCGGAGGCCGACCTCAATTGGGAGAGCCATCCCGAATACGGAGATCCTCGTGATCAACGAGGACGGTCAGCTCAGCAAGCCCGGCCAGGTCGGCGAGCTCGTCCACCGGGGCCCCACGGTCTCGATGGGTTACTGGGGTGAGCCTGAGCTGACCGCGCAGGTCTTGAGACCGCACCCGTTGCGCGCGCCGCAGCTCGGCGAAGCGGAGAAGGTCTGCTACTCGGGCGACTATGTGACCATGGACGAGGAGGGGTATCTCTTCTTCGTTGGACGGCGAGATACGATGATCAAGTGCTCCGGGTTCCGGATCAGCCCGACCGAGGTCGAGGAGGTGCTGTTTCAGAGTGGGCTGGTCAAGGGCGCCGCGGTCATCGGCGTGCCCGATCCGAGCCTTGGCCAGTTCATCAAAGCCTTCGTTGTCGGAAAGGACGGAGGCTCGCTCAATACCGAGGAGCTGCTCCAGTTCTGTTCAGAACGCAGCCCGCGTCACATGGTTCCCAAAGTCATCGAGATAGTCGACGATCTCCCGAAGACTTCGAGCGGCAAAGTAGACTACCCCGCCCTGCGTCGGCGGGAGGGCCTCTGATGGTGGACCGGGTCTCCACTCTGATCGCTCGGCACTTCATGGAGTCCGGGGGCCAGCTGGCGATCGGCGGCCTTCCCATCGGGCCTATCGCATCGGAGTTCGGCACCCCGTTCTTCGTCTACAGCGCGGACGTGCTGGATCGCACGTGGGCCCGCCTGCGACAGACGTATCCGGCCGAGTTCTCGATCAGCTACTCGGTGAAGGCGAACCCCAATCGGGCGATCGTCCGGTACTTCCTTGGCCAGGGGTGTGGTCTAGAGGTCGCGTCGGCAGGCGAGCTGACTCTGGCCCTCGCGGCGGGCTGTCCTCCTCAGCGTATCATGTTTGCCGGGCCGGGTAAGACGGAGACGGAGCTACGCCTCGCGTTGAATCGGCGCATCGGCGAGATCCACATTGAATCCCTCACTGAGGCCCAACGCATTGGCACCATCGCCGCGAGTGTCGGCGAGCCGGCCCGGATCGCTCTCCGTGTCAATCCGAGTGCCGACGCCCAGGGTGGGGCAATGCAGATGGGAGGCAAGCCTGCCCCCTTCGGCGTGGACGAGGAGGTGCTCGAGGAAACCCTGGACCAGCTCCTCCGCAATCCGAATCTTTCGGTTCGGGGAATCCACCTGTTCAGCGGGACGCAGATTCTCGACTACACGGTTCTCGTTCGCCAGTACGAAAAGGGGCTGGCTTTGGCACGCCGTGCTTCCAAGCACCTGCCGGGTCCGCTTCGGACGCTCGATTTCGGCGGAGGTCTGGGGGTTCCGTATTTCACGGGAGAGTCCGAGCTCGACATGGACTCGCTGGCCGCCCGCCTGCGAGAGCTGGTGGACGAGGTTCGATCCGACAGGCTGTTGGCCGGTACCCAGCTCGTGATCGAACCCGGGCGATATCTGGTCGCGGAAGCGGGTATCTATGTCGCCCGGATCAACGACATCAAGGTATCTCGAGGCAAGACGTTCCTGATCATCGACGGAGGGATGAACCATCATCTCGCCGCTTCAGGAAACCTCGGCCAGGTCATCAAGCGCAATTTCCCGGTGGCCATTCTGAACAAGATAAGGCGTGAAAGCTCTGGACGGGTCGACGTGGTCGGGCCCCTGTGCACGCCGCTGGATACGCTGGCCCGCGACGTTGAGCTACCGGGGGCCGAGATTGGCGATTTGCTCGGGATCTTCTGTTCGGGAGCCTATGGGCTCACGGCCAGCCCGGTCCACTTTCTGAGCCATCCGCTGCCTGCCGAAGTCTTGGTCGAGGCGGGCGTTCCACGGCTGATAAGGGGCCGGCGAGAGGTCCGAGAGGCCCTTGACGATCTCGACTGAGGCTCTTGCGCGCGCCGCCCGGGGCCCCACCTTCCGTGTCCGGCGTGAGCCGAGGTTGACGGCTCGGATGCTCACTCCATCGATCAAGAGGCGACCACTGCCCGTGCCGGTCGAAGGTAGTCCAACCTTCTATCTTTTCTGGGCCCGCAGCGGGATCTACCAGAGCCTTCGCGTGCTCGGGTTGGCTGCAGGGGACACCGTGCTGGCTCCCGCGTACCATTGCGCCTCTCTCGTCGATCCGATCCTTCAGTCCGGAGCTTCGGTCCGCTTCTTTCAGATCCGCCGGGACTGCTCCGTGGACCTCGACGACATCCGCGCCAGGATCGACCGCCGCACTCGCGCGATCATCGCCGTCCACTATTTCGGCTTTCCGCAACCACTGCGGGAGCTCCGGACGCTATGTGATGAGCGCGGCTTGTTTCTCATAGAGGACTGCGCGCACGTGCTGAGTGGGCATTCCGAGGGTCACGCCCTCGGGAGTGTTGGTGACGTCAGCGTGTTCAGCTGGAGGAAGTTCCTGCCTCTGTACGACGGGGGCGTGCTGGCGGTCAACAACCCTGCCCTGGCCCCCTCGCTCCGTCTGACCGATCCTTCCAGACTGCTCCGGCTGCGGATATGGAAGAATCTGCTGGACCGGCTGGTGGATGACTCCTCATTCGGAGAATCAGAGGCGTTTCGCGGCATCCTTCGGGCCGTATCGAAGCTCGGTCGGCGGATCGCTTCTCGGGGCCAGCAATCCGCGTCACTCGCCGTCAACAACTACAGCCTGGATTTGGAGCCGGAGGCGCTGAGCCTCGGCATGTCCGGCCCGTCACGCCGCATGTTGCGTCAGGCGGATTTCGCCGAGATCATTGAAGCTCGGCGGCGGAACTACCGGATGCTCCAGGTGCGGCTGACGGGGGTGCCCACCGTGGCGCCTTTGTTCCCTGCTCTTCACGAGGGCGTCTGCCCATGGGTGTTTCCTCTCGTGGCGTCGGGCCGCCGCGGCTTTCATCTGGAGCTTCGGGCCAGAGGTATTCCGGCCGTGACCTGGGGAGAGGTGATCCATCGCGATCTTCCCCTGCACGAGTTCCCGGCCGCCCGGTTCCTCTACGAGCATGCCGTTTTCGTGCCGGTCCACCAAAGCCTTACCGAGTCCGACCTGGAGACTACCGTCGAGGCCATCCGAGCGGTCGCGACCGACCGCGCATGAGATCGCTGCTCATGGTCGCCTTCCACTACCCCCCCTGCGTGGGGAGCAGCGGCGTCTTGCGGACACTCAAGTTCTCACGGTATCTCCCGGACGTCGGCTGGCGCCCGCTGGTGCTGACCGCGCACCCTCGTGCCTATGAGCGAACGGGATTCGATCAGCTAGGCGAGATCCCTCCAGGCGTTGAGGTTGCTCGCGCGCCGGTGGTGGATTCGTTTCGACATCTGGCCTTTCGTGGGCGGGCCCTCCGGATCACCGCCCTTCCTGATCGATGGGTCACCTGGTGGGTCGGCGCGGTGGCCACGGGACTGTGGCTCATACGCCGGCGGCGGCCAGCCGCGATCTGGTCGACGTATCCTATTGCGACGGCGCATCTGATCGGGCTCGCCCTTCATCGACTCACCGGTCTTCCTTGGGTCGCGGACTTCCGGGACTCCATGACAGAGCCCGGCTACCCCCGTGACCCCTGGACCCGCCGTGCCTATCTCGCCATCGAGCGGCAGACGGTCAGACGGGCGTCTGCCCTCGTCTTCACCGCCCGCTCCACGCGAGCCATGTACCTCGAGCGCTATCCAGGCCTCTCGCCCGACCGCTGCTTCGTTGTGCCCAATGGATACGACGAAGCCGATTTCGTCGCCCTGTCCGCGCCAACGGGGCGGTGCCCATCGGAAGGTGCGTTGCGCCTGCTCCATGCCGGCTTGATCTATCCGGAAGAGCGCGATCCGCGTCCGTTCTTTCGCGCTCTGGCCCGGCTGAAGCGCGCCGGCGTCGTCGCCCCCGACACCGTGTCCATCGAGCTTCGCGCGTCAGGGTCTGAGCGCGAATATGCGCGCCTCCTCGGCGAGCTGAACATCCTGGAGCTAGTCCGCCTCCTCCCGGCGCTTTCGTACCGGGACGTTCTCCAGAACGGCCTGGCCGCCGACGCTCTACTTCTCCTGCAGGGTCCTACCTGCAATCATCAGATTCCGGCGAAGCTCTACGAATACCTGCGGCTGGGCAAGCCAATCCTCGCCCTGACCGACGCCCGGGGCGACACGGCGGCGGTTCTCGGTGAGACTGGAGGCGCGACCACCATCGATCTGCTCGACGAGGATGCGCTGTACCGTGGCCTGCCGTCTTTCCTGGACTCCGTCCGCAACGGCACCCACCCGGTGCCGGATGCGACAATCTCCGCCCAGTACGCGCGTCACAACCAGGCCGGCGCGCTCGCCCGCCTGTTGACTACGCTCGTGGAGCGCTCCGATCCGGCGCCCAGAGTGCACACGGGAGTTCGTCTATGAGATATCGATACCGGCTTTCTCTCATCGGTGCGGTCCTCTGGAGCGTGTCCCTGATACCAAGCGGCTACGTCGACGACAGGCCTCGAAGCGCGCAGGCCCAGGGCGCCCCCGGGCGGGAGCCGAGTCCCGGCTCGTCTCAGGATGCCGGTGTCTCCACCCCGCTCAACCCGACCGCTGGCGCCCACATGGACAGCTATGACTACGATAGGCGGAACCGCGTCATAGTCAGCACGAGCTACGGGGAGAGCCAGTTCCGGATGTGGGTCTGGAGGCCTGATGACAGTGTCTGGAGGGAACTGCCCGTCGACACCCGCCCGACCGAGCTGTGGGCCTGGGGCTATCGGTGAAAGCCCGCGAAGCCATGAACCGCTTGACCTTCGTTGCGGCCCTGGTGTCCTTCTGCGTGCCCATCTTCGTTCCCGGGCCGTCCGCGACGGAGCCCGGCGGGTCCGCGGGGGAGGTCTCGATCGTCTATTCCCGTTGCCTCCGGATGGAACGCGCGGCTCCAGTCACTCACACCGTGGTCGTGAACGGTAGGCCGGTCAAGGTAGACAAATCGCTGGGCCACTCGGATGTGCTCGATGTCCTGCCCGATATCAGTAACTTCTTCGGGGGGTTCACCGCACCCTGTGACCTCATCCTCCGCAATGGGTCCGGGGCAGAGCGGGTCCTGTACGATTGTGCCTCACGGTCGACGGACCAGGGTGCGTGCGCAGCCCTTGACGCTGCCGTGTCGTTCGACGCGAAGACCATTGCCTTCGCAGTCTTTCGAGGTCCGATCCAGCGGCGTACCCTCGATCTCCCTCCCAAGTTCTTTCATCCCGCCGCGGCCGACGGCAGATCTCTGCGGATTGCCCTCCCCAACGCCTACCTCGAGAGTCGTGAAGCCCAGCTCTTCCTCGTGGATGTCGCCACCGGCAGAGTGACCGGTCTCCCTCACCGCGCCGGCGTCTTCGACTCCGGTCCGGCGTGGCTCTCGAATGGTCGGCTGGCATTCACCTCCACGCGGAGCGGCCAGTTCTCCACTTTGGTCTCCGACCTTCAGCGCCCCGCCTCACAGATCTTCACGAGCGATCCGGATGGGCGCAACGTCGAGAAGGCCAGCTATCATGCGCTTGCCGGGGAGCAGCATCCGTTTCAGCTGAAAGACGGGCGTGTCGCCTTGAGTAGCTGGCAGCTCTTTGGAATGCTGCCGTATCGGAACGACAACGGCTCCGCCGGTAGCTTCGGCACGCTCGACAACTTCTTCCACGTCTACTCCCAGCATCCGGACGGGGCGAATCCGTTTCCCCTCTTTGGCCAGCACACCACGAATCTGGGAACCTACCCGAGCCCATACCCCGCCCACTTTGCCGCCCATTTCGCCACGCAGGGCAGCGACGGCCGGTTCTGGGTGGCCGATTACTATCGCGGCAACAATTCCGGTCTCGGACAGGTCGTCGGCTTCCCCCTGCCGCCGATCGGCCAGGAAGGCATCGCTCCCAATCGCGCGTCTCATCTTCATGACATCTATCGACCCGAAGGGTTTACCATGCTCACGCGGTGGGCGAGCGGTTTCGACGCCATGGCCGGGCCTATGCCCCCGCCGTCGGTCCGGCTTCCCACGTATCGCGATCCGCTCGCCCTCGTCGGCAAGATCAGCCATCCGGCCGCGTTGCCGAAGAACGCGCTACTCATCACCTGGGCCGCGGGCGGTTGCAGTACCGTGACCGGCGGGTACCTGGAGATGGAGATGCTGACCCGCTTGGGCCGAGACAACCCCGGATGCGACGCCGGCATCTACCGGACGTCGCGCATTCCGTCGCGGCATCCATCCGATCTTGTCCAGATCGTGAATCGCCGCGAGTATCACGAGATCATGGCGCGGGCCGTGGTTCCGTACTCCGTCATCTACGGCATCGAGAAGCCCGCTGCCATTCCTCGGGCGGAGCTGGCCGCGGCGGGTGATCCGGACCTCGTGCCCGGTACCCCGTTCGGTGTTCTCGGCGCCTCATCGATCATCCTCCGCGAGACGCGGCCGGTAGGCGGAATCCCGTTTTCGGGGACGCCCTTCGCCTTCAGTCTCCAGGGAACGGACACCGTCGACTACAAGGACGAGGAGCTGTGCGGTATCCGGATTCTCGCCGTGCAGCCGAACCAGCGCGAGGAGTACAAGCGGTACAAGACGACCGTCGGCGAGCGGGTCGTGATCCTGGGCGAGTTCCCGGTACACAAGAGGGACCGCGCCGGGAACTCTCCTCGCGACCCGACCGGCGCACCCGATACCTCTTTCAAGGTGCGCTTCCCCGCCAATACCCCATACCTGATGCAGGGGATCGATTGCCTGGGCCGCACCTTGAATACCGACCAGACGTGGCAGCACCTCAGGCCGGGCGAGCTGAAGACCTGCAATGGCTGTCATGTTCATGGCAAGGAGGGACTGCCCTTCAACAAGACCGCCGCCGCTGATCCCGGGTATCGAGCGGTTCGCCTGGGCGAGGGCAGCGTCCCATTGCTGGCAGGCGGCTCGCGGGCATCGGTTCAGGTGGTGAGCAGGCCCGGGTACGGCCTACAGTTCGAATTCGAGCGCGACGTGTTTCCCATTTTCCAGCGCCGTTGCGCGGGCTGTCATTCGGGCACCGCGCCGGCCGCCGGCGTGGTGCTGGACCTTCCCGGGACCGGACCTGGGTCCACGTACGATCGCCTTGTCCGGGATCGCGGGCAGCGATTCGTGCCGGACGGCCGCCGCTACCCCCATCCTATCCGCAAGCCCCAGCTGACGAAATACGTCCGCGCCCTCAACGCTCGCGGCAGTCTGCTCTACTGGAAGGCCATCAACCAGCGAACCGACGGCCGGACCGACACAACGTACACGCGCGCGGCCGGTCCAGGATGGGAAGACGTGGACTTCGGGCCCTCCCATCCGACGAGCATCACCCCGGAGGAGCTGGCCACCCTCTCCAGATGGCTCGACACGGGTGCGGCCGCCCAGGCCGGTTTCCTTGCCGACACCACGCCTCCTACTCTGCACCTGGCCGCGGGTGTTCACGGTCAGGCGGTGACCACTCTTTACGTCGGAACCGTGGATGTTTTTAGCGGCATTGATCAGGCGTCCCTCGAGGTCTGCGTGGTGGCCGGCGATGGCCGTTGTGGTCCGAACCTGGCGCCCAGGGCCGACCCCGCCGGCGTTGTGAGCATCAGCTTCCGAGAGCCGATTTCCAGCCCGGATGTCGAGGTTCGCGGACGCGTGCGCGACCTGGCCGGTAACGAGACGCAAGTCCAACACACCTTAGGATGGCTAGTCGAGAACACGGCCCCAGGCCGCCAGACGCCCACGGCGGGGGCTTCCGGTGCTCCCCGTCGATAGGGCCCAGTTGACGCTTACCTCAAGGCGTGGGCCCCGCCTCGCCGGCGAGGCGAGAAGGTCGCCCGTGTTACCGCTTTCCTCCAGGCGGGTCGCTCCTTGTAAAGCGGTACGCCCACGTTCGCCTCCCGGAGGCCGCGTCGGTGAGGAAGATATAGAGATTGTTGATGGGGTCGTAGTCCAGTGCGTGAAACGCGAGGGTGCCGATCTTGGCATCCTGCGTCGACGACGCTTGCATGCGTTGTGAGGTCCAGTGTTTCGTCAAGGGATCATAGGCGTAAAACGTTCCGTCGAGGACTCCACCGCCGATGACCATGTTGGCGGCGTCGTAGGCCCATCCTGATTCCTGTGAGTTGGGAATGTCTCCCGTCATCCCCGTCACCTCCGACACCCGTGGTCCCTTCGATGCAACTTCGAAGACCCGGGTCGGCGATCCGCGGGCGACCAGGTACATCCTCCGGTTCGGAGGAAAATAGACCAGGTTATTCGCGTATCCGACGGTGGCGGGTACATCTGCCAACGTGTCCACCTTCTGAGTCGCCGGATCGTACCGCCATAGACGTCCAGGACTAGCATTGACGCCGAGCCCGATGATCAGGATCAACTTAGACTCGGGATCGTACTCCGCGGCCGCTGCGTAGTACCACGTGCTATCCGCAGGGGCGCGACTATATGTCCATCGTGGTGTCGCCGATAGGAGGTCGTAGTGAGCGATCTTCGCTCGTCCAGGAATCCCACCACTCGTCAGGATGATGAAGTGCTTCTCATTTCCCACCTCGGCTACCGCCAGCATGTCATAGGTATGGCGGACGACCGGGTGCCCGGTACTGATCCACGCGCCTCTCTCCGTGTCATTGTTGGCAGCGGTCATTGCCGCCGCGGGAGTCGAGCGATACAGACTCCCCCATTTCAGCGTATTTAGGTCGAAGGCAGCGATATCCGTCCGGATCGCCGGCCCGTGCCCGCCACCGAACATGAGCATCCGATGATGGTGGGAGTCGTACCGGAAGCCACTGTAGTCGGTGATGAACTCGCACCCGGTGGGACGGTCAGCTGGCTCACTGCAGGTATAGCGTCCCAGATCCAGAGCCGTGCCGGGAGGAATATTCTGCAGGGTTGGGTTTGGACGGGGCATGACGCTTCCCCCCGATCGGTCCCTCTCCGTCTTTGCCTCCCGGTACTGCACCGACCGAACCGTCTGCGGCTCGGCAAGCGCAGCCGCCAGCGCGCACTCCCCCAACACCAGCGTCAGCACCATCACAACCACCCTACTCCCCCAGCTCCAGTTCACCCGACTGTCCCCTCCTTGAGGAACGGCGCAATCAACAGAGCAGGATGCAATATCTCCTCCGGCGTCTCGAGCGGGAGTTGGCTATCGCCTCACGTCGGGACGGATAGGCCCGCTCGGCCGCTCGATCGCTCCGGTGCTGGCCGGGACTCGTCGCGGGGTACCGAAAAAGTCATCGTCCACCTGGGTCCGGTCAACCCCTGGTATCGCGGCGCCGATGAGTAAGGAGCCGAGGAACGGCGAAAAATCAAGCCCTTCGGTGTTCGCGAAGCAGGCCACCCACGTGCAGTTCACGTTGCCCAGGAGACGGAGACCGGGGCGAGCGGCAGGCAGGACCGGGGTGCCGACCCGGCCATGAACTGCGTTGTTCAGGATCGATGCCTCCACCGGTTCATTGTCTGCGATCCAGATGGCCGCCTGCCGGTTGCCGTAGACGCTATTGTGCGCGACGATGACCCCACGCAGAAGACCCCGACCCTGATAGTTTTCGAGTCCGATGCCCGCTTTGAAGTTGCCGACGGCCACGTTGTTCCGCACCAGTACCGGTCCACCCGCGATCACGATGCCGGACGAGGTGCGGGATCCGGATACGAAGTTGCGCTCGACCACGCTCATATTTAGCAGATCGCGCGCGCCATAGACCATGATGCCGGGGCCTTTGGTGTCTTGAATCATATTGCCCCGGATGACGCCGGACGAGTTCAGCTTCACCTGGAGGCCATAGCCCACCTCGGAGCCGGACGCGCTCACCCCCTGAATGTGGTTGCCCTCCACGACCAACCCCGAGATGGTGCACCCAAACCCGTCGTGGCACCCGAAGTACATGCCGGTAGCGAGGGACTCGGCGATCACGTTGCGTCTCACGGCTAGCCCGTGCACGCTGGCGTGGGTCGATGCGACTGCGATCCCGCCCAGCTGGAAAAATCGACAGTCCTCGATCGTGATCCGGTTCCCTGACATGATCCGGATGCCATCCGCCTCGCCGAAGTTTCCCCAGAATTCAAGGCCCCGGATTGTGACGTCGCTCGCCTTGACCTCGAGCAAGTTGACCGGGCGGCCCGAATACGACAGGCGCGGTCGACGCGCGGGATCGGCGGCCCGGATCACGAGGGGCAGCCCAATCTGCCCCCCCCGGTGGATCACGCAGCCCGCCCGATAGTCGCCTGCTTCGAGCACGAGCTCTTCGCCCGGCGCCAACGACTGAATGGCGACGCAGAGATCCGTCGCGGGGCCGATTTCGAGACCACGAGCGGGAGCGGGAGAAAGAGCGAAGACGGTAAGCAGGAGTGCCAGACCGATGAGCGCAGGCATCAACTCTCATCTTACACGAGCCTTGGCGGCCGCTTTTCACTTCCCCGCGCGGATCGGAGGATCACGGTGGAAGCGTGCTAGACTGAGCGCGCCGTCCAAGCCTGCTGCCCGGCAAGGTGGCGTCACATATGGCGGACAAGCTCGAACCGAGCCCTCATCTCTACGAGGAAGACGACCTGCGTCATCTTCTCGCCAGGGAGGTGCTGCGTTCGACGCGCTACCAGGATTTCCTCACGCTATGCCTCATCCGGGTCGCGTCGGCGGAGCCCTCCCTCCGGGACGCGATCGCTCGACAGGTCGCCGAGATGCTGCGATCCACTGACCTGGTCGGGAGCATCGGTGAGGATATCGCGGTGTTGCTCGTTCACACCCCGGATACGGAGGCGATCATGATCGCCTCCCGAATCCGTGACCGAATCGACCGCCCGTCCGTGCCTCCCTCGGCCGGCGCGGTCGTCCTCCACATTGGGCTGGCGTGCTTTCCGGTCGACGGCACGAGCGATGACGCACTCCTGGCGTGTGCCCAAGCTCGCCTGGAGACGGCGCGGTGAGGCGCCGGAAGGCACTATCTGGGTTGTGAGGGGAGCGCAAGTCGGCTAGGATCGCGGTCCAGACGGAGGTGGTGACGGCGGCATGGCTCTCTACATGGTCGAACGCGATCTCAATCATGTCGCGCCCGAGCAGTTTCGCCTCGACCAGAAAGACATCGCCTCCGCCTGCTTCCAGCTCAAGGCGCGGGGCAAGCGCATCCGGTACATCAGCAGCGCGGTGGCACCCGCGGACGGCCGCGCCTTCGATCTCTTCGGCGCGGACGACGCCGAGCTCGTCACGGATGCCCACGCAACCGCGGGCGTCCAGTATCTCCGGATTGTCGAGATCCTTGACCTGACACCAAGCTTCATCCAGCGCAGCACGTCTCGTCCGCGACGACCCCCCGAGTGGGCCGCCGGGGGTGCGGACTGCGCGGGTAAAGCGAAAGGGGCCACGCACGCCATGACCGTGAACCCAGAGTTGACACGATGGCTCTCCGAGGGCCAGCGGCTCTTCGGCGTATGTCTGGAGACGCTCGAGAACCTCGAGCGGCTGCAGACCGAGAACACCATGCTCCGAGAGGAAACGGCCCGCCTGCGCCACCGCGTTGACCTCCTGCAGACCGATCGGGCCGAGATGGTGGCGGCCTTCAATGACCTCGCGGGCCACGTTACCCAGGTTGTGGACCACATCATCCAGAAATCCGAGGATGGCGAGGGAAGCGCAGCCACCGGGGCATAGCCTCCGGAGTGTAAGACTTACACCCGAGGTCGAAAAGTTCCCACTAACCGGGAAGGGGGAAGACGGATGCGTTTGACCCCCAACCCTGCCTGCGTCAAGAATCCTCTTACTCCAGCTTGAGGTCCCATATGTGCAAATGAGCTGTGCATACAACGCGGCCCGCCGTGTTCGGAGTAAATCGTCTCCTGAGTCGACAGGTTGATCGTCGCCTTAACTTACTGATAAACATGAGAGAGTTTGCGGGAGCGCGTTTCGATCGAGGGATGCACTCTCGTGTCACCGTGAAGCGGCCATCACATTCCTTCACGGTCCACGCAATAGTTGCGGTAGATGACCTGAGACTCAAGTATCGGAATAATATACGTTTATGTTCTCACCGGCCCTGTGGCGTCAGCAACATTCAGATCGTCCGTCAGAAAGGAATGGGATTTCCCATTATGTGAATGGAATTGCCGGGCTATGGACTGAGTCTCGCCTGTTAGAACGGGCACTTGAACGGACTGGGTACTTTGCGGGGTGGCACCTAATTTGCTTAATCTAATCACGCAACTCCTATGGCCCACCTTTCATACCCAGAGTAACGGAAGACGAAGCGATGAAAAACAGACTCGTGCTCGTGGCCACGCCCGAATCGAGCACCCAGCAGCAGCTCGCCACCGTGCTCACCGAATGGGGCTACGAAGCGGTGTACGCGGGCTCCATCGAGGATGCCCTGCCGGAGATGGCGCAGCGCCGGTTCATGCTGAGCCTCCTGGATCTGGGCGTCGGCGCCATTGAGCTCCTCCGCCGGCTCAAGACCCATGGAGGCTCACCCGGCGCGATCGTGGTGATCGCCGGCGCGGACGCGGGAGATCGGGCGCTCGAGGCCAGCTCGCTCGGCGCGGACGATTTCCTCCAGAAGCCCTTCACCGCCGACGATCTCGAGAACGTGATCAAGAGCGCGCTGGCGCGGCCGCGCCGGAGCTGGGACCACGCGCCCGATGACGAGGTGCGCGTCCGGCTCCACGAGGAAGTCGGCCTCTGGCGCAGCCCCAAGATGAGCGAGGTCCGCCAGATCATCGAGCAGGCCGCCCGGGTCGACGTCACCGTGCTGATCTGCGGCGAGACCGGTACCGGGAAGGACGTGGTGGCCCGCGCGATCCACGACGCGTCGGTGCGGCAGAGCGGGCCGTACGTGAAGGTCAACTGCGCGGCGGTGCCCCGCGAGCTCCTCGAGAGCGAGCTCTTCGGCCACGAGCGCGGCGCCTTCACCGGCGCCCACCAGCTCAAGATCGGCAAGTTCGAGTCCGCCGACCGCGGCACCATCTTCCTCGACGAGATCGGCGACCTGCACCCGGCCCTGCAGGGCAAGCTGCTGCACGTGCTGCAGGACGGCCAGTTCTCCCGCGTCGGAGGCCGCTCCACCGTCAAGGTGGACGTGCGCGTCCTCGCCGCCACCAACCAGGATCTCGAGCAGGCGGTGGCCGCCGGGCGCTTCCGGGAGGATCTCTACTACCGCCTGAACGTCATCCAGGTCATGGTGCCGCCGCTGCGCGAGCGCCCCGAGGAGATCCCGGTCCTCGCCGAGTACTTCATGCAGCGCTACTCGCAGCTCTTCCGGCGGGAGAGCCTCCGGCTGCCCCCGGAGACCGTGCAGCGGCTCCTCCACCACCGGTTCCCGGGCAACGTGCGGGAGCTGGAGAACATGATCAAGCGGATGATCGTGCTGGGCGACCCACTCCTGCGACGCAGCCCTCTCTTTGGCGGCGGCGCGCCGGCCGAGGACAACGGGGCTGCGCGTCCGGCGAAGCCGGCGACGCTCTCGCTCAAGGACATCTCGCGCAAGGCCGCCCTCGTGGCGGAGCGTGAGGCGATCCTCCAGGCTCTCGAGCAGACCCAGTGGAACCGCGTGCGCGCCGCCAAGCTGCTCGAGATCTCGTATCGGGCGCTGCTCTACAAGATCAAGGACGCGGGCCTCGACCGCGAGCGGCGCGGGGCGCACCGGGCATGAGCGACGCGCTGCGCGGCCTGGACGACGGCGATGCCGCTCCGCGCGGGGGCTCGGCCCTCGACCGCCTCCGGCAGGCCTGGAGCCGGCGCAAGTGGCTCGGCATCCTGGTGGTCCTGCTGCCCCTCACCGCGGGCGTCAGCGTCATCATGGCCCTGCCCGATCTCTACCAGTCCACCGCCCTCGTCATGATCGAGCGGCAGCAGGTGCCCGAGGCCTTCGTCCGCCCGACCATCACCAGCCAGCTCGAGATCCGCCTCCAGACGATCAGCCAGGAGATCCTGAGCCGCTCGCGGCTCGAGGCCCTGATCCAGCGATTCAATCTCTATCCCGAGATGCGGACGCCCGCGTCGAGCGAGCAGGCGGTGAACCGGCTCCGGACCGACATCCGCCTGGAGCTGAAGTCCAGCGACAACAACCGCGCCGGCACCACGACCGCCTTCGCGCTGTCGTACCGGGGGCGCGATCCCCAGACCGTGGCGCAGGTGACCAATACCCTGGCTTCCTTCTACATCGAGGAGAACCTCAAGGCGCGCGAGCGGCAGGCGACGGGCACCGCGGAGTTCCTGCGGGTCCAGCTCGCGGACGCCAAGAGGCGCCTCGACGAGCAGGAAGCGCGGGTGAGCGAGCTGCGCCGCCGCTACATCGGCCAGCTCCCGCAGCAGATGCAGGGCAATCTCGCCACGCTGGACTCCCTCACCCAGCAGCTCCGGATCAACAGCGACAACCAGGTGCGGCTCGTCGAGCGGCGAGACCAGCTCGCGGCCCAGCTCACGCAGGTGCGCGCCATGTCCGGCGATGAGACCGATGAGATGCGGCTGGCCCGGTTCAAGCGGGAGCTGGCCACGCTCCGCATCAAGTACACGGATCTCTGGCCGGACATCATCCGGCTCAAGGACGAGATCGCCACACTGGAGAAGCAGATGGCCGAGCCGAAGCCCAAGAGTACGGCCAAGACGCCCCTGCCTCCCAGCCCGGAGGTCATGCGGGTGCAGGAGATGCTGGGAATGGCCGAGACCGAGCTGAAGCTGGCCAAGCAGGACGAGCAGCGGATCCGCCGCGCGATCGACGTGTACCAGACACGAGTCGACAACGCGCCGCGGAGCGAGCAGGAGTTCCAGGAGATGACCCGGGACTACCAGGCGACCCGGGAGCTCTACCAGACGCTCTCCAAGCGCTACGACGAGGCCCTGCTCGCCGAGAGCATGGAGCAGCGGCAGAAGGGCGAGCAGTTCCGGGTGCTCGATTCCGCATTGCCCTCGTCCGTGCCCACCGCGCCCCGGCGGTCGCGGCTGCTGCTGGCCTGCATCGCGCTGTCGCTGGCCCTCGGGGCCGGGGCGGTGGTGCTCGCCGAGATGCTCGACACCTCGTTCCACTCGACCGACGACCTGCGCGCCTACACCACCGTCCCCGTGCTGGTCAGCATCCCGCGGATCCTGACCCAGTCGGACTCGCGCCGGGAGCGGTGGCGGTTCCGCTTCGCGACGGTGGGGGTGCTGGTGTGCCTCGTGGTGGTCGCGGGCTCCTGCTACATCTTCGCCTACGGCAACGAGCAGCTCGCCCAGCTCCTCTCACGCGGAAAGGCCTGAGCGGGCGCGATGGCCATCTACCTCGACTTCTACGGGCTGGAGCGGGCTCCGTTCGGGCCCACCGCGGACCCGGACTTTCTCTACCTGACCCCCGGACACAAGGAGGCGCTCGCCCAGCTCCTCTACGCCATCCAGGAGAAGAAGGGCTTCATCCTGGTGACCGCCGAGGTCGGGATGGGCAAGACCACGCTGCTGCAGGCCCTCCGCCACGAGCTCGACAGCACCACCGCGGTGGCCTACGTCTCGAACTCGATGCTGCCCTTCCCCGGCATCCTCGAGTACATGCTCGAGGAGTTCGAGATCCAGAAGCCCGGCGAGTCCCACGCGCAGCGGCTGGTGGTGCTCCAGAACTTCCTGCTGGAGCGGCACCGCACCGGCCAGAGCACGGTGCTGATCCTCGACGAGGCGCAGAATCTCTACCCGCAGACGCTCGAGCAGATCCGGCTGCTGTCGAACTTCGAGACGACCAAGGAGAAGATCCTCCAGATCGTGCTCGTCGGCCAGCCGGAGCTCCTGGCCCGCCTCGAGCTGCCCGAGCTGCGCCAGCTCAAGCAGCGCATCGGGATCCTCTGCACGATCCCGGCGATGACCAGCTCGGCGAGCCGGAACTACATCCGGACGCGGCTCCGGCTGGCCGGTGCCCGGGACCTGGGCATCTTCACGGAGGAGGCGCTGGCCCGCATCTCGTCGCAGGCCGGCGGCATCCCCCGTGTGGTCAACACGGTCTGCGATCATTGCCTGCTGATCGGGTACGCCGATCAGACGCGGCGCATCGACGCGGACATCGTGGACCAGGCCCTCTCCTATCTGCACGGCGGCGCGCCCATGCGCTCGCGGCGGCGCGTGCGCGAGCACGACCGCCAGCTCTCGTCGCCGCGCGTGGCCCGGCGGCGGGCCCGCAGCCGCATGAGCTCCCTCGGCTGGGGTGTGCTCGGCGTGTCCACCGCGGTGGTGGCCGCCGTGGTCGCGCTCATCTGGACGCATCCCGAGCTCGTGACGGAAGCGCTCCATGTCTCCTCCGAGCACCTCGAGGATCTCGCGCGCGGGCTGCGCTCGCTGGTCGGCCTGTGAGCAAGTTCCAGAAGGCGCTCGAGCAGGCCCAGCGCGACCGGGCTCTCCGCCTGCGCCCGACCCCCGCCCCGCCCAGGGAGGCCCCCGCGGAGACCGAGGAGCATGCGGCCCCGGCCCCGGCCGAGCCGCAGAACGGGCATCCGGCCGAATCGCGCGCGGCGTGGCCGGCCCCCCCGCCGCCCCCCGCTCCGCGCCCGCAGCCGCCGAGCCAGGCGCGGCCGCCGCGGCGCCGGCGCCCGGTCGGGATCACGGAGGCGGTGGATGACCACATGGTGAGCCTCGTGGCCCCGTCGAGCCTGGAGGCCGAGCAGTACCGGGCCCTGCGCCACGTGGTCGAGCAGAAGCGCCGGACCGAGAACATGTCGATCATCGCGGTCTCGAGCCCGGCGGGCGGTGACGGCAAGACCACGACCGCGATCAACCTGGCCGGCGCCCTGGCCCAGGCGCCCGACGCGCGGGTGCTGCTGGTCGAGGCGGATCTCCGTCGCCCGTCCATCGGCGCGCTGCTCGGCCTGGGCGATCCGAACGCGCCCGGCCTGGTCCATGGGATCCTCGACCCCCGCCTCACCCTGGCCGACATCGTCCAGCCGCTCACCATGTTCAACCTGAGCGTGGTCGTGGCGGGCCAGACGCCGCCGAGCCCGTACGAGGTGCTCAAGTCGCCCCGCCTCGCGGAGCTGCTCGACGAAGCGCGACGCGACTACGACTTCGTGATCCTCGACACGCCGCCCCTGGTGCCGGTGCAGGATTATCGCGTGATCGCCCGCCTGGTGGACGGCATGGTCCTGGTGGTCGCGGCGCATCGTACCCCGCGGCCGATGCTGGAGGCCGCGTTCGAGATCCTCGATCCCGCCCGCATGATCGGGCTGGTGTTCAACGGCTACGACCACTTGCTGGCCGGCCGGAGCATGGGCTATTACGACGGCTACAACGGGCCTCGCTCGGGCCACCGGGGCTCCGCCGCCGGCAGTCCCGGCACTCGACTGGGCCGTCTCCTGCGCCGCGGGGGCGGGTCCCGGACCAGGAGCCGGCGCGCCGGAGACTCCGAGCCGTGAGGCTCGCGATCCTCGAAGGCATCGTGCTGTTCCTGGCGGTGTCCGGGAGCATCTTCGCCTGGGGTCAGCTGCTGATCGTGGACTGGATCGACGTGGGCCAGGCGGTCTGGCAGTCGGCGGCGGTCTCCCTCTGCTGCATCGTCGCCTTCTACTACAACGACCTCTACGACCTCCAGGTCGTGCGCAGCTTCAGCCTCTTCGCCTCCCGGCTCCTGCAGTCCTTCGGGGTGGCGCTCATCCTCCTGGCCGCCTTCTACACCCTGCTCCCCGCCACCCAGATCGCGGGAGGCCCGTTCTTCTCGAGCCTGCTGGTGAGCGCCGGCCTGCTGGTGCCGCTGCGGGCCGTCGGCTACTTCTTCATGCGCCACCGCGCCTTTGCCGACCGGGTCCTGATCCTCGGGACCGGTCCGCTCGCCCGGCGGCTCCTGCACGAGATCGAGGCCCGCCCGAACTTCCGCTACGCCATCGCGGGCGTCGCCGATGACGGGGCCGGCACTGCGGAGGGCGCACTGCCCTACCCGGTGCTGGGACCGCTCGAGCGGCTCGACAAGATCATCGAGGAAGTGAAGCCGGACCGCATCATCGTCGCCCTCAAGGAGCGGCGGGGCCGGATGCCGGTGAACCAGCTGCTCGAGTGCGGGGCGCGCGGCATCCTCGTCGAGGACGGCCTGCGGACCTACGAATCGTTCACCGGCAAGCTGCCGATCGAGTCGCTGACGCCGTCCTTCCTCATCTTCTCGGGGGCCTTCCGCAAGTCCCGCCTGCAGCTCGCGGGCCGGCGCGTCGTGAGCGTGGTGGCCGCCACCGTGGGCCTGCTGGCGGCCTCGCCGCTGATGGCGCTGATCGCGGCGGCGATCAAGCTCGATTCCCGTGGCCCGGTGCTCTACGTGGACGAGCGCGCGGGGCTCGGGGGCCGGCCCTTCAACCTGCTGAAGTTCCGCACGATGCATCCGGTCCCGGCGGGCGAGACGGCGGGCGCGTCGGTGTGGGCGCGCGACGACCACTCCCGGATCACCCGGGTCGGCCGCTTCATTCGCAAGCTCCGCCTCGACGAGCTGCCGCAGTTCTGGAACGTGGTCCAGGGCGACATGGACCTGGTCGGTCCCCGCCCCGAGATCCTGGCCAACGTGCAGCCCATGAGCGAGCGGATCCCCTACTACTCGCTCCGGCATTCGGTCCGTCCCGGCCTCACCGGCTGGGCCCAGACCCGCTTCGGCTATTCGGTCAGCCTCGAGCAGGTCACCGAGAAGATGCGGTACGACCTGTTCTACATCAAGCACATGTCCTTCTGGCTCGACCTGCGGATCCTCGTGGACACGGTCAAGATCATGCTCTTCGGGCGCGGGGCCCAGTAGCCCCGGTCCCGCCGTGAGCTCCGTGGAAGTCCTGTTCTGGGCCTGTTCTCTCCTTGCCGCCCACACGTATCTGCTCTACCCCGTCTTCCTGCTCGCGGCGTCCTCGCTCGTCCAGGCCTGGCGGGATCTGCGGGCGCCGCGCGACCGGCGGCCGGCCGTGACCGCTCCGGCCGCGCTGCCGCCCGTCTCGCTGATCGTCCCGGCCCACAACGAGGAGCGCCGCCTGCCCGACAAGCTCGCCAACCTGCGCGCGCTCGACTATCCGCCGGACCGCCTCCAGGTCGTCTTCGTTTCGGACGGCTCCACCGACGGCACCAACGCGATCCTCGAGGCGGCGGCGGGCGGGCCCATCGAGGCGCTCTACCTGCCGGTCCGGTCCGGGAAGGCGAGCGCGGTCAACCAGGCGGTCGGCCGGGCCCGCCACGCGATCCTGGTCTTCTCCGACGCCGCCACCCTCTTCGCCCCCGCCGCGGTCAGGACCCTGGTACGCCACTTCGCCGACCCGCGCGTGGGCGCCGTGTGCGGCGCGCTCCGGTTCGAGGCCAGCGCCGAGTCGCAGCAGACGGAAGGCGTCTACTGGCGCTACGAGTCCATGCTGCGCCTGCTCGAGTCGCGGCTCGGGGTGACCCTCACCGCGAGCGGGGCCATCTACGCGCTCCGGCGGGAGTGCTTCGTGCCCCTCCCGGCGGACACGCTCGTGGAGGACCTCCTGGTGCCCGTCAACACCCGCCGCGCGGGCTTTCGCGTGCTCTACGACCCGGACGCCGTCGGCACCGACTTCGCGCCCGCGACCGTCGCGGGCGAGTTCACCCGCCGGGTCCGCATCGCGACCGGCAGCTTCCGGGCGCTCGGCCAGCTCCTGCGGGGCCCGCTCGACCCGATGACCGCGTTCGCCTTCTTCTCGCACAAGCTCCTGCGCTGGGTCCTCCCCTTCCTGCTGCTGGGCATGCTGATCAGCAGCGCCCTGCTGTGGGAGCGGGGCCTGTACCGCGCCCTGTTCGCCGCGCAGCTCGTGTTCTACGCCTGGGCCCTCCTCGGCTGGGCCTTCCGCCGGCGCGTGCAGGGCGTCCGCTTCGCACTGGTCGCCTACTACCTGTCGGCCATGCACCTGGCCTTCCTGGTGGGGTTCGTGCGCTTCCTGGCCGGCCATCGCGGCGTGGCGTGGCGCCGGGTCTCGTGAGCCGGCCATGAAGGCGAGGCTCCTCGAGCTCCTGGTCTGCCCCACCTGCAAGGGGGATCTGGCCCTCCGGGCCGATCAGGTCACCCACGGCGAGATCGTCACCGGCACGCTCGCCTGCGCTCCGTGCCGGGCCGCCTACCCCGTGGCCGCCGGCATCCCGCGGTTCACCGCCCAGGACGCCTACGCCGAGAGCTTCGGCGACGAGTGGCATCGCTTCCGGACCGTCCAGATCGACTCCCTGAACGGCAGGACGGAGTCCGAGGACGGCTTCCGGCGGAAGACCGGGCTCGGCCCCGAGGACCTGCGCGGCCGCCTGGTCCTGGACGCCGGGGCGGGCGCCGGCCGCTACGCGGAGGTCATGGCCCGGTGGGGCGCCGAGGTGGTCGGGGTGGACCTCACCCGCGCGGTGGACGCGGCGGCCCAGAACCTGCGCGCCTATCCCACCGCGCACCTGGTGCAGGCCGACATCTTCGCCCTGCCCTTCCGCGACGAGACGTTCGACGTGGCGTACTCGATCGGCGTGCTCCACCACACCCCGGACACCGCGGCGGCCTTCCGGCGGGTGGCGGCGCTCGTCAAGAAGGGCGGCCAGCTGGCGGTGTACGTGTACCAGGCGGGCGGGCTCATGCGCTACACGTCCGACGCCCTGCGCGTGGTCACCACGCGGCTGCCGCGGCCGGTCGTGTACTGGGGCTCGACCGCGGCGATCCCGATCTACTACCTGCACCGCCTCCCGGTGGTGGGGCGCGCCCTCGAGGTGCTGCTGCCGACCATCGGGCATCCCCACTGGCGCTGGCGCTGGCTCGACACCTTCGACTGGTACACGCCGCGGTACCAGTGGAAGCACCGCTATCCGGAGGTGTTCCGCTGGTTCCGGGAGGCCGGCTTCAACCTCGTGCACGTCGCGGACGAGCCCATCTGCGTGCGCGGGGTGAAGAGCTGAGCATGCGCAGCAGGCGCCTGCGCTTCCCGGGCAGCGGCCGCCAGGCATTCGCCTACGGCGGGCTCCTGCTCTTCACGGCCCTGCTCTACCTCCGCCCGAACGAGTGGCTGCCCATCGGCACCTTCCCGATCGTCCGCATCGTCGCGCTGGTCACGCTGGCCGCCTTCTTCGTGGACCAGCTCACGGCGCGGCGGCCCATCTCCGTGCTCCCGCGGGAGCTGAAGCTGCTGCTGGGAATCACGGGCCTGATGCTGCTCGCCATTCCGCTCGGCCTGGATCCGGCCGCCAGCTTCGGCGGCTTCAAGAACAACTTCCTCAAGTGCCTGCTGATCTTCATCCTGATGATCAACGTGGTCACGTCCTACGAGCGTTTGATCCGCCTCCTCGAGGTGACCACGCTCTGCGCCACCTTCATCGCGCTCGGTACGCTGTACGAGTTCGCCGCCGGCCGGAACCTGGCCCACGGGTACCGGGCCGTCGGGTTCGTGGGCGGGATCTTCGGCAACCCGAATGACCTGGCCCTCGCGCTGAACATCCTCCTGCCCATCGCGATCGCCCTCACGCTGAGCCGATCCACCCCGGGACAGAAGATGCTCTACGGCGCGTGCAGCGGGCTGCTGGCGATGGCCGTCGTCGCCACCTACTCGCGCGCGGGCTTCATGACGCTGGCCGGGCTGTCCGCCGTGCTCCTCTTCCGGTTCCGGCGGAGGTACCCCGCGTTCATCGTGGTCGGAGTGGTCGCGGGCGTGGCCCTCGTGATCCTGGCCCCCGGGAGCTTCTGGGAGCGGATCTTCACGATCTTCGACGCGTCGAACAATCCTTCCGCGGCGCAGAGCTCGGAGCTGCGCTGGGCCCTTATGTGGCGCGCCCTCGCGGTGGCCGGGTTCAATCCGCAGCGGTGGCTGTTCGGCATCGGCATGTACAACTTCCACATCGTCTCGGTCATGGAGCTGGCCCAGCACAATGCCTACCTCCAGCTCTTCAACGAGGTCGGGCTGCCGGCGCTCATCCTCTACGTGCTGTTCATCGTGACGGTCATCCGGCACATGGGGCGGATCGTGAAGCTGTACGAGGGGGTCCGTGCGTATCGCGATGTCTGGGTGATGGCGGTGGGGATCCAGACCGGGCTGATCGCCTACGCGGTGGGCAGCTTCTTCGCGCCGGTCGTGTACCTCTGGTACCTGTACTACGTGGCGGGATTCGCGGTCTGTCTCAGGCAGGTGGTGGTGGCCGGCAACCGGACGCAGAAGGTCGCCGTTCCCACGGAGAGCCCTCGACGTGTGTGGTATCTACGGCGCGCTCAGCAGTGACCCGGGTCGTCCGGTCGAGGCCGAGCTCCTCGAGCGGATGGGACGGGTTCTCATGCATCGCGGCCCGGACGGCGGAGGTACGCACCGGTCCGGGCCGCTCGGGATGGGCATGCGCCGCCTCAGCATCATCGACCTCGCCGGCGGCGACCAGCCCATGGCCAACGAGGACGGCACGATCTGGGTCGTCTACAACGGCGAGATCTACAACTACCGGCTGCTCGCGGCCGACCTCCGGAGCCGCGGCCATCGCTTCGCGACCTCGTCCGACACCGAGGTGCTGCTCCACCTCTACGAGGAGCACGGCGAGCGCTGCGTCGAGCACCTGCGCGGGATGTTCGCCTTTGCGATCTGGGACGCGCCGCGGCGCACGCTCTTCCTGGCCCGCGACCGGTTCGGCATCAAGCCGCTCTACTACGCCGTCACGCCGCAGGGGCTGCTCTTCGGATCCGAGCTGAAGGCGCTGCTCCAGAGCCCGTGGCTGCCGCGCCGGCTCGCCGACGAGGCGCTCCTCGCCTATCTGCAGCACGGCTACGTGCCGGATCCCCAGTCCATCCTGCAGGGCGTGGTCAAGCTGGCGCCGGGCCACACGCTGCTCGTCGAGGACGGCCGGCCGAGAGAGCCGAAGCGCTACTGGCACGCCACCCCGTTCCTTCGTGAGAGCGGGGGCGAGCCCGACGAGGGCGAGGCGGCCGAGCGCCTCTGGGCCGGGCTGGAGGACGCGGTCCGATCGCACATGGTGAGCGACGTGCCGGTCGGGGCGTTCCTCAGCGGCGGGCTCGATTCGAGCGCGGTCGTGTCCATCATGGCGCGCGCGTCGAGCCGGCCGATCAAGACCTTCTCGGTGGGCTTCCGCGAGGACCGCTACAACGAGCTGCCCCACGCCCGCCAGGCCGCCGAATGGTGCGGTACCGACCACCACGAGCTCATGGTGGAGCCGAACGACCTGAAGGTTCTCGACGAGATCCTGGGCGGCTTCGACGAGCCCTTCGCCGACTCCTCCGCGATTCCGACGTATCTCGTCTCCCGCCTGGCCCGGGAGCACGTCAAGGTGGTCCTGTCGGGGGACGGTGGGGACGAGCTGTTCGCCGGCTACGAGCGCTACCAGGTGGACCACAGCCGGCGGCGGCTCGGGCTCCTCGGAGACCTCCATCTCGGCGGACCACTCCGGGCTCTCAGCGCGGTGTTGCCGGTCGGGCGCGGCAAGAACACGCTACGCAACCTCTCCCTGCCCCGCGTGCGCCGGTACCTCGACACGCTCTCGCTGTTTCCCGACGGCCCGCTCACCGAGCTGATCGGACCCGCGCGCGGGGTCCCGGTCAGCCCGCTCGTCGCCATGGTGGATCCGGAGCTCGATCCCCTGTCCCGCCTCCAGGACCTGGACCTCAAGAGCTACCTGCCCGGCGACATCCTGACCAAGGTCGACCGGATGAGCATGGCCAACTCTCTCGAGGCGCGGGTGCCGCTGCTGGACCACCATCTGGCCGAGTACGCCTGCGGCCTGCCGCCGGCGATGCGGATGCGCGGAGGGGTGAAGAAGTACCTGCTCAAGCGCGCGCTCCGCGGTCGGATCCCGGCGGAGCTGCTCACCCGCCCCAAGCAGGGCTTCGGCGTCCCGCTGGAGTCCTGGTTCTCGGGAAGCATCCGGGGCTTCTTCCGCGACCGCCTGGGCGACGGAAGTCGCCTGGCCGCCATCGGCATCCAGGCGCAGGGCCTCCGGACGCTGCAGGAGCGCTTCGAGCAGACCGGCCGGCGCGACTATTGCGACCGCCTCTGGGCCCTGGTCGTGCTCGACCATTCGGTGCAGCGGCTCTTCGGGGCGGCCGCATGACGCATCCTCCGCACGGCGTGCTGCTCATGGGCGACACGCTCAACCTCGGCGGGACCGAGGGGCAGTTCGTCGAGGTCGCGTGCGGTCTCGATCGCTCGCGCTGGCGCCTCGAGGTCGCCTGCATCCGGGCCGAGGGCCCGCTGCGGGCCCGCCTGACGGGGGCCGGGATCGAGCCGTGGAGCTGCAACGGCACCTCGTTCTCGTCGCCCCGGTTCATGGCGACGATCCTCGGCCTCGCGCGGCGGATGAAGACCCTGCGCATCGACCTGGTCCATTCCTTCGACTTCTACGGCAACCTGCTCGCGCTCCCCGCGGCCCGGATCGCGCGCGTGCCCGTCATCATCGCGAGCCAGCGGGACCTGGGCGAGCTGCGGCCCAGGCACCAGCACCGCATCCACGGCGGGATGCTCCGCCTGGCCACCCATATCACGGTGAACTCGTCGGCGGTCGCGGATCGGCTGAGCGGGAGCCGGGCGGCGCGCGCCGGCCGCTTGACCGTCATCCACAACGGCGTGGACGTGGCGCGCTTCGCCCCCGCGAGCGCTCCGCCCGTCGCGGAGACGCTGCAGGTCGGGTCCCTCGCCAGCCTGCGCGGCTACAAGGGCGTGCGCGAGCTGGTGGAGGCCGCCGCCGAGGTGAAGCGCTCCGCCCCGCGCGTCCGCTTCGTGGTCTGGGGCGAGGGCCCGCTCCGGGCCGAGCTCGAGCGCCGCATCCAGGCGCTGGGCCTGTCGGACACCGTGCGCCTGCCCGGCGCCACCCGAGAGCCCGAGGCCGCCCTCCGCCAGTGCCGGATCTTCGTGCACCCTTCCCTCAGCGAGGCCTCGTCCAACGTGGTGCTCGAGGCCATGGCGACCGGGTTGCCGGTCGTCGCCACCACCGCCGGCGGGACCCCCGCCCTGGTCCAGCACGGCCACTCGGGGTTGCTCGTGGCGCCGGGCACCCCTGCCGCGCTGGCCGCCGCCGTGCTCTCGCTGGTCTCGGATCCATCGCTCGCGGCCCGGCTCGGCGCGGCGGCGCGGCTCCGCGCGGTCGGCGAGTTCGGCATGGACCGGATGCTCCAGCGTCTCGAGGCGCTCTACCTGCACGCGCTCGGCGTGGATCCGCAGCCGTCGGTCGGAGTCGGCGCGGTGGCCCGGTCATGAGCCGGGCCCGGGTCGTGCTGGCCGGCTTCTATCCGCCGCCGTACGCGGGCGAGCCCATTCACGTCAAGCAGCTCGCTCGGTTCCTCCGGGACCGGGGCGTCGAGGTCGAGGTGCTGAACCTCAACCGGCACGCTCCTCCGAGCGATGAGTACCGCGGCGCCACGACGCCCTTCGCGCTGATGCGCCTCCTCCTGACCATGCCCGGGCGCTCCTCCGTCCTGCACCTGCACACCAACGGGCATAGCTGGAAGAGCTGGCTCATGATCGCCGCCGCGGCCCTCGGCGCTCGCCTGAAGGGCACGCGCACGATCCTGACCATCCACTCCGGGCTGTTCCCCGGCTACGTCGCGACGCTCGGACGGCTCGCGCGCGCGCTGGCCAGGGCAATCCTTCGCTCCTTCGCGAAGGTGATCGGCGTCAACCGCGACATCGGCCGAGCCATGGAGGGCCTCGGCATCGGCGGCCCGGACCTCGCGGTCATCCCCGCGTTCCTCGGAGTGCCGGACTCCGCGGCGCTCGCGCCGGAGGACCGCGCGCGCATCGACGGCTTCCGTCCGGTGCTGATGGTGGTCGGCGGGGGCGATCGCGACCCGGAGCAGGGCCTGCCGACGGTCATCGAGACACTGCCGGCGCTCATCGCGCTCTTCCCGCGACTGCGCGCGATCTTCGTCGGCTGGCAGGTCGGACTCAAGACGAATCCGCTCCTCGCGGCGGGCGGCCTGGGTGAGCATGCGCTCTGCCTCGGCGAGATCTCGCACGAGCGGTGCCTGGGCTTCCTGCAGCAAGCCGACGTGGTCGTCCGGTCCACCTTCGCCGACGGGGACGCCATCACGGTTCGCGAAGGCCTCGATCTGGGCGTTCCCGTGGTCGCCAGCGACACCGCCTTCCGCCCGCCCGGGGTCGTCCTGTTCCGGAAGGGCGACAGCCGGGATCTGCTGGCCAAGCTGACGGACGTGCTCGCGGTGCCGGCGGCCGGCCGCGAGGCCTCGGCGGGCGCGGTGACTCCGGCCCAGAGCCTCTGGCAGATCTACGCGGAGCTGGTGGGCGGCGATGGCACGGCGGGCTCCTGCGCCACCCCACCGCGGCGTCAAGGGCGCGCGCCGGTGACCCCGCCATGAACGCCCGCCGCCTGCTCCAGATGGGGCCGGCCGAGGTCTACGGTCGAGCCCGCCAGGAGATCTCCAAGCTGGCCGACCGCCACGCGCCGGGCCTGCGGCCCGGGTCCCGCCCGGAGCAGCGGGTCGCCGCCGAGCTCCCGTCGCACCGCTTCTTCCCCGGCGCCCTGGACCCGGCGACCATCCCCGCGCTCGATCGTCTGGTGCCCGGAAGCCGGCGTCGGGTGCTGGAGGCCGCCGAGTCGCTCCTGGGCAATCGCTTCGACCTGCTCGGCCATCGTGCCCTCGACTTCGGCGACCCGATCGACTGGCATCTGGATCCGGTGAGCGGCCGCCGAGCGCCGCTCCGGCACTGGAGCCTGATCGATCCGTTGGACGCCGACGTCGTGGGCGACAGCAAGGTGATCTGGGAGCTGAGCCGTCACCAGTGGCTGGTCCGGCTGGCCCAGGCCCATCGCCTGACCGGCGACGACCGGTTCGCGATGGCGTGCGCCGCGCAGGTCACGGCGTGGCTCGACCGGAACCCCCGCGGCATGGGTATCAACTGGGCCAGCAGCCTCGAGGTGGCCTTCCGCCTGATGTCCTGGTCGTGGGTGCTGCACCTCCTCCATGACGCCCCGGTCTGGCCCGCGGGGCTGCGCGAGCGCATGCTGGCGTCGCTCAGCGCGCACGCAAGCCACGTCGAGCGGTATCTCTCGCACTACTTCTCGCCGAACACGCACCTGACCGGCGAAGCGCTCGGCCTCTTCCATGCGGGGGGGATCTTTCCCGGCCTGCCCCGCGCCGCACGGTGGCGCGACCTGGGCCGGAGCATCCTGGAGCGTGAGGCGCTGCGCCAGATCCTCCCCGACGGCGTGTACTTCGAGCAGTCCACCTGCTATCAGCGCTACACGGCGGAGATCTACCTCCAGTTCATCGCGCTGTCCGAGCACAACGGCCTGGAGGTGTCCGGTGCCGTCCGGGAGCGAATCGGGCGGCTGCTGGACGCCTTGCTGGCATTGCTCGGCCCCGACAGGTCCATGCCCCGGATCGGCGACGCCGACGGCGGCTGGCTCCTGCCGCTCGACCTGCGGGCGGCCGATGACGCCCGCGGGGTGTTCTCGACCGCCGCGGTGGTCTTCGAGCGGCCCGACTACGCCTGGGCTTCGGAGGGCCTCCAGGCGGAGACGCTCTGGCTCCTGGGCCCGTCGGCTGCCGCGGCCATGGCGCGGCTGTCGCCCCACCCGCCGCGCTCCGCGCCGTCCCAGGTTCTTCCGCATGGCGGTTACGCGGTCCTGCGGGAGCACTGGCGGCCGGACGCCGACCAGGTGATCCTCGACGTCGGTCCGCTCGGCTGTCCGAACAGCAGCGGGCACGGGCACGCGGACCTGCTGGCCCTGCAGTGCTCGTTCCGGGGACGCCCGTACGTGGTGGACCCCGGCACCCTGGGCTACACCGCCACCGGCGGCGACCGCGCGCACTTCCGCGCGACCGCCGCGCACAGCACGATCGAGGTGGATGGCCGGGGCCAGGCCGTGCCGCGCGGCCCCTTCGGCTGGCACGCCAGGCCCCGCGCGCGGCTGCTCCGCTTCGGAGCCAACGACGCTTCGCTGCACTTCGCCGAGGGCGCGCATCGCGCCTACGAGGACCTTCCCGGCTCGGTGCGCCACCGCCGCGGCGTGATCCTCACCCGGGCGCCGGGGTTCTGCGTGGTCGTGGACGATCTGGGCGGCGCCGGCGAGCATCACCTTGATCTGCGATTCCAGCTCGCCCCCATGCCGGTCGCCGTCACCGGGGACCAGTGGGTCCGGGCGGGCATGCCCGGCGCGGAGGGTCTGTTGATCCGCGCATTCTCGACCGTCACGGTGAAGGCCACGGTGGCCGAGGGGGATCTCGAGCCGCGCCGGGGCTGGATCGCTCCGGTCTACGGGGTCCAGATGCCGGCGCCGATGCTGGTCTACTCGCTCGTCGCGGCGCTCCCCGTCCGGCTCGTCACCATCCTGCTGCCGACGGACTGCGGCATCGACCCGTCGTCCATCGCGCCCATCGTCCGCGACGGCGTGCTGACCGGGCTCTCGCTGGATGGCGATCGCGCCCGCCTGTTCCTGGACGGGCCGTCGCTCGAGCGGCCGACGCCATGACCTCCGTCTGGGACTTCGCGGCCACCCAGGGCCGGGCCGGCACCGGGAACTGGGACGCGTTCGATCGCACGATGGATCAGGTGCACGCGGCGGCCGAGAGGTGGAGGAAGGCCGTCGAGGGCCGCGAGAAGCTCTGGCTCTGCTGGAACCTGAGCGATCCCTGGTGTCTCGCACAGCAGAAGCTGATCCGGGCGATGGGCTGGACGCCGGTGGTGGGATGGGACCCGAGCAATGGGGTGGGCTGCCCGCCGCTCGTCCCCGAGGCCATCCCGATCGACTTCAATGCCGACCTCAAGCTCCCCACGCTCTGGGTCCACGTCCCGCTGGAGTTCGCTTTCCTCTGGGCCGACCGCCTGGCCTTCTGGCACGCGGATCTGCTGATGCGGCGGCCGAAGCTCGAGCGGGCGGTCCGGATCTTCGAGCGCCTGCAGGACGGCGAGATGGCCGCGGTCTTCTCCCATGGCGGCCTCCGGGGCCTCCTCAGGCCGCGGAGCTACCGCTACTGGGAGCTCCTCGGCTGCACGACGCGCGGGGCCAGCGAGAGCCAGTTCCGCGCCGGGTGCGGCTGGTGGCGCTGCATCTGGAGCCACCCGAGCTGCCGCGACGAGCAGGAGCGCGGCCGCCGGCGCCGGTACAGCTATGATCATGGGGTGGGCATCATGTACTGGAAGCGCCACCACGGAGGCCGGGTGCGCGGCATCAGCGAGCGCTGGGCCGCGGAGGGGCACTTCGGATCCTTCAGCGTGCCCGGGTACCGCCCGGCCGCGAGCAAGTCGGAAGAGATGGCGATCAACTTCGACCTGAAGCAGATCGGACGCGACCTCGGCATCGAGGAGTTCGTCTGATGTGCGGCATCGCCGGCATCGTGCGCTTCGACCCGCGGGAGACCGTGGACGAGGCCCGTCTCAAGCGGATGCGCGACGTCCTTCGCCATCGCGGGCCGGACGGCGAAGGAATCTGGATCGACGGGCCGGTCGGCCTGGCGCACCGCCGCCTCTCCATCGTGGACGTGGCGGGCGGACACCAGCCGATGTCGGGCGAGCACGACGCGGTCTGGATCACCTACAACGGCGAGATCTACAATCACGCCGCGCTCCGGCCGGGACTCGAGAGCGCCGGCCACCGCTACCGCACCCGGAGCGACACCGAGACCATCCTGCACCTGTACGAGGAGGAAGGCGAGCGCTGCGTCGAGCGCCTCCAGGGCATGTTCGCGTTCGCCCTGTGGGACCGGACCCGCGAGTGCCTCCTCCTCGCGCGCGATCGTCTCGGCATCAAGCCGCTCTACTACACGGTGACGGACGAGGAGCTGCTCTTCGGCTCCGAGATCAAGGCCATCCTCGCCGCGCGGCCGGGCCGGCCGCGGCTGAACGCCGCCGCGCTCCCCGAGTTCCTGGCGACCCGCTTCCTGGCGGGCGAGGAGACGTTCTTCGAGGGCGTCCGGAAGCTGCCGCCGGGCTACACGCTCGCGTGGTCGCGGGCCGGTGGGCCACGACGCCGGCGCTACTGGCAGCTCCCCGTCGAGACCGACAGCTCCCCGGCGGGATTCCAGGAGCGGTCCCGGGAGCTGGCCGGACGGCTCGAGTCCGCGGTGCGCAGCCATCTCATGAGCGATGTCCCGCTCGGCCTGTTCCTGTCTGGGGGTCTCGACTCGACCGGCCTGGCCGCGCTCATGGCGCCGATGGCCGCGGACCGCATTCGCACCTTCGCGGTGGGCTTCGACGACGAGGCGAGCAACGAGCTGCCCTACGCGCGGCTGGCCGCGCGGGCGGTGGGCGCCCGGCACCACGAGGTGGTGGTCACGCCGGACGACTTCCTGGGCGCCCTCCCGCGGCTGATCTGGCACGAGGACGAACCGATCGCGTTCCCGTCCAGCATCGCGCTGCACTTCGTGTCGCGCCTGGCGCGGCCCCACGTCAAGGTGGTCCTGACCGGTGAAGGCTCCGACGAGCTCTTCATGGGCTACGCGTGGTACCGCCTCACCGCGTGGAACGAGCGCCTCGGACGCCCCTACTGGCGCATGACGCCGCGAGGCCTCCGCCGGGGCATCCAGCGCGCGATCCCGCGGCTGCCGCAGCGCCTGCGCCGGTATGCCGGGCGGAGCTTCCTGGCCCTCGATCCCGGCGTGCGGGCGGTGTTCTACGAGAACTTCGCCGTCTTCCCCGCCGCCCTCCGCCGGAGCCTGGTGCTGGACCAGGACCTCGTGGACCGGGTGGATCCCTACCAGGAGCAGATGCGGCTCTTCGAGGGCACCCCCGGCTCCACCGTGCACCGCATGAGCCACGCGGACCTCCAGACCTACCTGGTCGAGCTCCTGATGAAGCAGGACCAGATGAGCATGGCCGCGTCCATCGAGAGCCGTGTCCCGTTTCTCGACCACGAGCTGGTCGAGCACGTCGTGCGGACGCCGGATCGCTTCAAGGTGCGCGGCCTCACCACGAAGGCGGTGCTGCGCGAGGCGCTGCGGGACCGGGTGCCGCGCGAGATCGTGCGCCGCCGCAAGCTGGGCTTCCCGGTGCCGTTCGGCCGCTGGGCGCGGGAGCAGCTCGCGGCCTCGATCCGGTCCACCGTCGTGGGGCCGCGCGCGCTGGCCCGCGGCCTCTTCGAGCGCTCGGCGCTGGAGCGGCTGGTGGCCGAGCACGAGAGCGGCGCGGTCAACCACGCCGATCGGCTCTGGCTCCTGCTGAACCTCGAGCTCTGGCAGCGGGTCTACCTGGATGGCGAGGAGCCGGAGGCGCTGCCCGCCGGTGCCTGACCCCATGCGGATTCTCTGGGTCAAGGTCGGCGGGCTCTGGCCGCTCGACATGGGCGGGCGCCTGCGGAGCTTCAATACCATCGCCGAGCTCGCGCGCCGGCACCGCGTGACCGTGCTGACCACGCACGGGCCCGCGGACGACACCGAGGGGCTCGCGGCCCGGCTGACGGCGTGCGAGCGCATCGTCTCGGTGCCCCACGCGATTCCGAAGGCGGGGACACCCCGCTTCGCGGCGGCCCTGGCCCGGTCCTGGCTCTCGCCCTACCCGGTCGACCTGTGGAAGTGCCGGGTCCCCGCGCTTCAGGCCCATGTCCGGGAGGCCCTGGCCGCGGGCGTGGACGTGTGCGTGGCCGATTTCCTCGTCGCCATGCCGAACGTGCCGGCCGGTGGGCGGGCGCCCATCCTCCTCTTCGAGCACAACGTCGAGTATCTGATCTGGAAGCGGCTCCACGACGTCGAGCGCGGCACCCTTCGCCGGGCCCTGCTCGGCATCGAGTGGCGGAAGATGCGCCGCTACGAAGCGCGGGCCTGCCGGCGCGCGGCGCTCACCGTCGCCGTCTCCGAGGCCGACCGCGCGCTGCTCGGGGCCGGTGCCCGCGATGCCGACATCCGCGCGATCCCCACCGGGGTGGACACGACCTACTTCCACCCCAACGGGACCGTGGAGAAGCCCGCCACGCTGGTCTTCACGGGCGCGATGGACTGGTACCCGAACGAGGACGCCATCCTGCACTTCATGGCCACCATGCTGCCCGAGGTCCGGCGGCGGATCCCGGGCGTCACCCTGGCGGTGGTCGGGCGCAATCCGAGCGCTCGCCTGAAGGACGCCGGCAAGGCCGCGGGGGTGGAGGTGACCGGCACGGTCGCCGACGTCCGTCCGCACGTCGCGGAGGCGGCCGTCTACGTCGTGCCCCTGCGGATCGGCGGCGGGACCCGGCTCAAGATCTTCGAGGCGCTGGCGATGGGCAAGGCGGTGGTCGCCACGACGGTCGGGGCGGAGGGGCTGCCGATCGTGCCCGGAGAGCACTACGTCCGGGCCGATGACCCCGCCGAGTTCGCCCGCGCGGTCGTCGGGTTGCTCGAGGATCCGGACCGCCGGCGGGCGCTGGGCGACGCGGGCCGCCGCCTGGTGGAGGCGCGCCACTCGTGGGAGCGGATCGGCCGCGAGTTCGAAGCTCTCTGCGAGGAGATCGTCTCGACCCATGCGCATTAGCGTCTTCGGCCTCGGGTACGTCGGCTGCGTCACCGCCGCCTGCCTGGCCCGGGCCGGGCACCAGGTGCTCGGCGCGGACATCAACGGCGAGAAGGTGTCCATGGTCAACGCGGGCGCGTCGCCGCTGGTCGAGCCGGGCCTCGGAGACCTGCTCCGCGAGGTGGTGGGCGCGCGCCGGCTTCGCGCCACGACCTCTGCCGAGGAGGCCGTGTCCGGGTCCGACCTGGGGCTGATCTGCGTTGGCACGCCGAGCCGCGACAGCGGCCAGCTCGACGTCTCCGCGATCCAGCGGGTGGCCGAGACCATCGGCCGCGAGCTGCGGCGGACCGCGCGGCCCTACACGGTGGTCCTGCGCAGCACCGTGCTGCCCGGAACGACCGAGGCGGTCCTGCTCCCGGCGCTCCAGGGCGGGCCGGCGCCCCTGCCCGGGCTGAGCGTGGCCGTCAACCCGGAGTTCATGCGCGAGGGCACCTCGCTCCGGGACTTCGCCCAGCCCCCGCTGACCCTGGTGGGCTGCGAGAGCCCGGCCACGGCCGACGTGCTCCGGGAGGTGTACGCGGGCGTGGAGGCGCCGTTCGTGCACGCCTCGGTGCGATCCGCCGAGATGGCCAAGTACGTCTCCAACGCGTTCCACGCGCTCAAGGTCACCTTCGCGAACGAGATCGGCGACCTCTGCGAGACCCTCGGCGCCGATCCGCAGGAGGTCATGCGCATCTTCCTGATGGATCGCAAGCTGAACGTGTCCGAGGCCTACCTGCGGCCCGGCTTCGCGTTCGGGGGCTCGTGCCTGCCCAAGGACGTGCGCGCCCTCCTGCACGCGGCGCGCAGCGCCGACCTGCCGGTGCCCGTGCTGTCGGAGATCCTGCCGTCCAACGACCGGCAGATCCAGCAGGGCGTGAGCCGCGTGCTCGCGACGCGGCGCCGCCGCATCGGCATCCTCGGCCTGGCCTTCAAGGCGGGCACCGACGACCTGCGGGAGAGCCCCATGGTGCTGCTCGTCGAGGCCCTGATCGGCAAGGGCTGCGACGTGCGGATCCTGGACCGGAACGTGTCCATCGCCCGGCTGGCCGGCGCCAATCGGCGCTTCATCGAGGAGGAGATCCCCCACATCGCCTCGCTGATGTGCGACGACGTGGCGGCTTTGCTGGACCACGCGGAGGTCCTCGTGGTCGGCAACGACGACGAGCAGGCCCGGCAGGCGCTGGCCGCGCCCCCGGCCGACCGGATCGTGATCGACCTCACGCGAGGACTCGCCCGTCGGGCATGACGCTCCGCTTCCTCTGGCTGATCGAGCTGGACCACCGATCGCGGATGCGTCACGGCGGCAATCTCCGGTGGTTCAACCTCTCGCGCGAGCTGCTCCGCCACGGGCACCAGGTCCACTTCGCGATCAACCGCCACCCCCCGGACGAGCTGGCCGGCCGGCGGCGATACCTCGAAGAGCTCCGCCAGGAGCGCATGATCACCGGGTTCGTGGAGCTCGACTATGCGGTGCCGTCCTCCCTGGGCCGCGCCGTCAACGCGCTCACCCACCCGGGCCTGATCCAGCGCTTCCTGCGCCGACGGCGGGCCCCCGTGGTGGAGAGCCTTCGGTCGTTCCTCCGGGAGCGCGAGATCGACGTCTGCCTCGTGAGCGACCGGACGCTCCTGTTCACGGTGCCGCCGCTCATGCGGGACCTGCCCGTGATCATCGACTGGGTGGACTCCTTCGTCCTCCACGGCGTCAGGAGCCCCTATCTCCGTGATCCGCGCCGACCCCGCGCCATGCTTCGCAATGCCCGGGACCTCATGGCGCACCTCGCGCAGGAGCGGTACTACACGCGGCGCTCGAGCCGGAGCCTGGTGGTTTCCCCGGTGGACAAGCGCTGCCTCGATGCCATTGCCGGGGTGCCGGACCGGACGCGGGTCCTGCTCAACGGGGTGGACGTGCCGGCCCCGCCCACCGGGGTGGCGAAGGAGCCGGCCCGGTTGATCTTCAGCGGAAACATGAACTTCCCCCCGAACTACGAGGCCGCGCTCTGGTTCATCGACAAGGTCTTGCCGCTGGTCGCGAAGCACCGACCGGACGTACGGTTCATCGTCGCCGGGCGCAACCCGACGCCGGAGCTGTGCGCGCGGGCCGGTGAGCGTGTCTCGGTGCTCGGCGCGGTGGAGGACATGGGTGTCGAGATCGCCCGGAGCGCGCTCTACGTGGCGCCGCTCGTCTCGGGCGGCGGCTTCAAGAACAAGGTCCTCGAGGCGATCGTCAACGGTACCTACCTGACGGCCACGCCCATGGCCGTGGAGTTCCTGCCCGCGGCCATCCGGGAGAAGCTGCTGGTGGGCGCGACGGCCGAGGAGCTCGCGGCGCACGTGCTGCGTGTTCTGGAGGACAGGGCCCGGTACGACGCCCTCCTCCCGACGCTCCAGCAGCAGCTCCGCGACGAGTTCGCCTGGAGCGGGCGGGCCGGCGAGCTGCTCGATCTCGTCTCCCCGCTCGTGACGAGGCGGGCCCGCGCGCAGGCGGGATGAAGATCCTCGTCCTCTCCGAAGGGAGCCCGGAGAGCATCAACTCCGGCTCCGGCACCGTGCGCAGCGTCGTGACGGCGCTCCGGGCCTCCCGGCACACCGTGCTCACCGGCGACGCCGAGCTCTACGGCCTCCGCCGGGCGGTGGCGGCCGCCGTGTCGTTCGCCCCCGGGCGGCGCCGCTGGGGGGTCAAGTTCCGCACGGGCCGGATCCCGTTCGCCATGCGGTCCGCGCGAGCCGGACGGGCCGCCCGCGGGCAGGCGGTGGACGCCGTCCTTCAGTACGGCTCGACCTTCACGCCCACGGGGGACGCCCTGGCCCCGTACTTCATGTACATGGATTCCTGCATGCGCATCGCCGCGGAGTCGTCGCATTCCTGGGCCGGGGCGCTCACGGAGCGTGAGGTGGCCGCGGTCATCGGCCGGGAGCAGCAGGCATACGAGCGCGCCGCCACCGTCTTCACCTTCAGCGAGGCGGTGCGGCAGGCGTTCATCCGCCAGGTGGGCCTCCCGGCCGAGCGGGTTGTGACCATGTACGCGGGCCCGAATCTCGATCTGGCCCGCATCCCGGACCGCTCGCGCATCGCGCAGCCCACCGGGGCACCCACCGTGCTGTTCATCGGCCGGGAGTTCGAGCGGAAGGGCGGCGACCTCCTGCTCCAGGCCTTCGCGAAGGTCCGGGCCCGGATCCCGGAGGCGCACCTCGTCGTGATCGGCCCACGAGCGCTCTCCCTGCAGGAGCCGGGTGTCACCAACCTCGGGTTCCTCCGGAAGGAGGATCCCCAGGAATGGGCCCGGTTGATCGGGGCCTATCGCTCCGCTGACGTGTTCTGCTTCCCCACCCGCTACGAGCCCTTCGGCATCGTGATCCTGGAGGCCATGCTCTTCGGCCTGCCCTGCGTGGCCACGCGGACCGGCGCAATTCCCGAGATGGTCCGGGACGGCGAGACGGGCTACCTGGTGCCCCAGGACGACGTGGAGGCACTGGCCGCGCGCCTGCTGCTCCTGCTGGGGGACCGGGCCCAGGCCACGAGGCTCGGCGATGCAGCAAGGAAACGGGCTGACACCGACTTCACTTGGGAGGCAGTCACTTCCAAGATGGTCGAGGTCATGCGGCAACGGGCTTTGACCCGACGGGCCGCCACATGAACCCCCGTGCCCTGCTGGACCGTCGGTACTGGCAGGGCCGAGCGCTGGACGCCTACTGGCGCTGGCGAGCCGCCCCGACCCCTCGGCCGGACCTCCTGACGTGGCCGCTGGACGAAGCGTGGCTGCGGGAGACCTCGATCACCTGGCCGAGCACCTATGGCTGGGAGCCCTTCCATCAATGGGGGGAGCCGCTCCGCGCCGCCCTGGGACGCTTCGTCGCGGTCGTTCCGGGGGAGGTGCCGCAGCCTTACAAGGGCGTCATCTCCTTCCGGCTGAGCCATCGGCAGCGTACGTTCCGGATCAACGCGGAGGTGTCGGACTACCTGGAGCTGAACGAGGAGGCGTACGACAACGCCGATCTGCAGTTCAAGATGCAGTGGGCCCTCGATGGGTACGGGGACCGGCCCCGGCTGGTCCCGGGCGGGTACCTGAACAACCACCCAACCATCTACGCCTTCCTCCCTCACCTGCGGGCTCTGCGGGACACTGCTCCCCCGCTCCATGACGTGCACGGCCGATTCGGCCTCTCCTTCGAATTCCGCCGCCAGGCCCTCGAGATCCTGAGCGCCAGCCGGGCATTCAAGTTCCTCGGGGGGCAGACCAAGGTTCCGTACGGCTCGTTTCTCCGGGAGGTCGCGCGCGCCCGGATCTGCATCGATCTGCCGAGCTATTCGCCCATCACCTTCCGGCTCATTGACTACCTCGCCATCGGCTGCTGCGTCATCGGGCCCCCGCACCGCTCCCGCCTCCATGTCCCCCTGGAGGATCGCCGTCACCTCGCTTACTGCAAGCCGGACTACTCGGATCTCGAGGAGCTATGCGTCTACTATCTCGAGCACGAAGCGGAGCGCCGCGCTCTCGTCACCAGCAGCCGCGACTTCTTCGACCGCTATCTGCAGCGGGACCAGCTCGCGGCGTACTACCTGAGCCAGTGCGCCCGGCTTCTCGGCTGACGGTCGGCGCCGCCGTCCTCGCGGGGCTGTTCGGGGTGGCCGCGCTGGCGTCATCCGCCACGGTGGCCCGGCCCATTCCCCCGGAGCCTCCTCGGGTCTTGCTGGACACCGCCCACGTCGCGCCCACCGGGCGGACGATCGCCGTCAAGGCGGGCGGCGACTTCCAGGCGGCCCTCCAAGCCGCCCAGCGGGGCGACTTGATCACCCTGCAGGCGGGGGCGGTATTCCGTGGCAATTTCACGCTGCCGAGAAAGATCGGACCGGGGTGGATCGTCATCCGCTCGTCGAGCGCCGATGCCGAGCTTCCTCCCCCCGGCACCCGGGTCACCCCGGCCTTCGCCCCCGCCATGCCGAGGCTCGTCACGCCCAACCGCGTGCCGGTCATCCAGGTGGCACCGGGCGCCCGCGGCTATCGCTTCATCGGCATCGAGTTCACCCTGGCCGACAACGTCCGGTACATCCGGCAGATCGTCGCCTTCGGCGGGACCCAGTCCACCCTCACCGAGACGCCCTCGGACCTCATCCTGGACCGGTGCTACGTGCACGGTCACGCCACCGCCGATGTCTTCCGCGGGGTCCTCCTGAACAGCGCCGCGTCGGCGGTGATCGACTCGCATATCTCGGAGATCCACGTGGCCGGCCATGACTCCCAGGCCATCCTCGGCTTCAACGGCCCCGGCCCCTTCAAGATCGTGAACAACTACCTGGAGGGCGCCGGCGAGAACATCATGTTCGGCGGGGGCGACCCGAGCATTCCGGGTCTGGTGCCGTCGGACATCGAGATCCGCCACAATCACCTCTTCAAGCCGCTCCGCTGGCGCCGCGACTCCCCGGAGTTCGCCGGGATCCAGTGGACCGTGAAGAACCTGCTCGAGCTCAAGAACGCCCAGCGCGTGCTGATCGAGGGGAATGTGCTTGAAAACGTGTGGCCGGAATCTCAAGGCGGGGCCGCCGTTGTGCTGACGCCTCGCAACGCGGGCGCCGCGCCGTGGTCAGTGGTTCAGGACGTCATGTTCCGAAACAACATCGTCCGGAATGCCATGGGGGCCTTCGGTGGCCAGAGCATGGACAATGGATACCCGAGCCGGCCCATGCACCGGGTCGCGGTCGTGAACAATCTGTGGCTCTCAATCGACCGAACGTTCTTCACGATGGCCATCCATCGTGTCCCGCTTGAGGATGTTCTCATCGACCACAATACAGCCTTGCCAACTCGCCATTTCGCCTTCGACTTCGACGCCACGCAGCCTCCAGCGACTATCCGCTTCCAGTTCACGAACAATCTGATCGGCTTTGGCGCTTACGGCATCAAGTTCCCTCGAACGCTACGGACAGTAGCGCGGTGGCTGCCGGGTGCACTGATCGCAAGAAACGCGCTGGTTGACCTTGGGCGAATCGACGATGGCCGCCGCGAGCGTTCGGATGAACCGTGGGAGTTCAGCGCTCGCATGTTCTCACTCCTCCCCAGCGCGAAGGCAGCCGGGCTAGAGGGCGATGGAGTGCTAAACCGCAACACACCCCTGAAGGGAGCCGCGACTGACGGCAGCGATATCGGGGTCAGCTTCGAGGAACTTCGTCGCGCCGGCGTTCGCACGGACGACTCCGCGCCCCGTTGACATGAACGCTCTTGCGAGGCGCAGGTGGTGCCCTGAACCTCGCTTGAGCCAGATCCGTTCGCGTCAGAGACCTCCGAACACGTGGACGGCGACCCGCTGTCCAGTTCATCAGGGATGATAGCCAAGTAGCCAAGTCACATGCTGCCTGGGCGCACTCGAGGAGCACCGACCTATGATACCGAGGGACGTGAAGAGCATGACGCGCGCGGAGAAAGTGGCTCGACGGGTGTGCCACTGGCTAATAGCGGTGCGGGACCTCCGCAGGTTGAACAACAGGTTTCCGCCACTCCGGAGCATGCGTGACGATGTCGCTGAGGCAATGAGGGAACTGCGCCCATCGTGGTCCGCGTACGTTGGTGACGACATCTGGATGAAGGACCAAGCGATCTCATTGGAACTGTCAGCGACCCTCTTGGTTCTATGCCGGGCACTACAGCCGTCCTCGATCTTGGATCTCGGCTCCGGCTATAGCTCTTGTGTCTTCCGACAGTACGCAATGAATGTGCGGCCGGAACCGTACGTGTGCTCGGTAGATGACAACCCCGCTTGGCTGGAGAGGACAGAACGGGTTCTAGCTGAACGCGGATTGCGGATGGGCGCGATGACGACCTGGGGCAGTTTCATGCCGGAGCACCAGTTCGATCTGATCCTGCATGACCTGGGAGGCACTGCCGTCCGAAAGGCCACTGTTGACCGTGTTTGCGGGCTAGTAAGTGAGACCGGAACGGTAGTCCTTGATGACGCTCATCACTATAGATCTGCTCTCTTGGCAGCCGTCAGACGTGCTGGGCTGGAGGCTTTCAGTCTTCGCCTCTTCACGCTGGACGACATAGGACGATATGCGTTTCTCGCGGCAAGGCGACGACAGCCCTAAGCGGCTAGGCCGGTTGCTCGGCTCTATAAGGCGCTGGAAGGGGAGCCAATAGGGGCGACGTGCTTCTAGGGGTGGCGGGCCGTTCGCGCGCCCGTGGTCGCGCGGTTGAGCGCTGCGAAGTCAACTCCTATGTCAGTTCCGTCTGTCGCAGCTCCCTTCAGAGGGCTTGACTCGCGGAGGGTACCGTCGGGATTCATCCCGGCTGCTTCCAATCCAGGCCACCGCCGGAACTCAGCGTCGTCGTAGCGATGGGCTTTCGGCGGGGGGCCAATGAGGGCATTGCTCTTGATCTCGCGATCCGGAGCGATCGGGTCCACTGCCCAATAGGGGTTCGGGTTCTTGGAATCTCTCCAGACCCAGTGGCCTTCTATGATTGGACCAAAAGGAAAGGCGTTGTTCTTGATAGTCAAGCGGGGCATATAGCTGTGTCCACTGATCGTAATTCCGCGGGTCGCCTTCGGGAGTGTGTTGTGCTCTATCCAAAGATCCTCGATGGGAAACTTCCGGTTGGATAGAAAATTGCCGACGGCGCCGCGGGTGTACGCGTTGCCTTTTCCAGGATCGAAAGCCGTGTCGCTTAGGTTGTGGAGGATAGCCAGTCTCCGCACAGGCGCCCCCGCCGACCAGCTCTGCCATGGTGCGACCGACGTTAGAATGCGATTGTAGCGAAACGTTACATCCTGCACATGCATCCATGTCGCGGAACCGCCCGCATCGGCTACGAACGCCGGCCAGCTCCACGAGTTCTCGAGTATGTTGCCCTCGATCAGTACTCGTTGAGCGATCTTGAGTTCTATCAGGGGTTTTATCACCCAACGGCGTCCGTCGTAACTGGGATCATCGACTTTCCATCGGAGTGGCTTGATGATGTGGTTTCCACGGATGACGATGTCGGACGGGAGGTACTCGGGCCCGCTCGGATCAGACCCGCCGAACATGATGTTCTCGGAGGAGGCCTGCAAGTTATTGTTCTCGATCAAGTAAGGGCCCGCGCCGTCGTAGGAGAGAATCGCTTGCGAGTCGAAGCCACTGTTGTGGATCTCATCGATCCAGGAGTCCGCGATTCGGATATCGGACCCGTTGGCGAAGACGCCCTTCTGTACCTTCTGTGCTGGTGAGCCGTGTATGTAGCAACGCTCGACGATGAAGCGGGACGCCACCACGTCAGTCGCCACACGCCGGCCCCACGGAGCCGAACCCCAGCCTATCGACAAGAGCTGGTAGACGACCTTGTTCCAGGTCGGCACGACACTGATCTCCAGGCCGACGAATCTCCATCCGTGGGTTCCATCTTTGGCGGTGAGCGCTGGGTTGGAGTTAGGGGTAAGGATCTTAGGCATTGCCCCGGCATCGCGGGGTGACACCCGGACTCCGCTCGGTGGAAGGGCATCGGCAGCGGCGCTGCTTCGGATCGTCACCCAGGCCGCGTCCGAGCGACGGGGCAAGACAAAGTTTCCGATCCATGTTGCCCCAGCCTCGAGCTCGAGCGTGTCGTTCGGCTTCGCGGCATTGAGTGCCGCTTGAAGGTCTGTGCCAGCTCGTACTGGGATGACGCGTCCTCCCAGGTTGTCGGGAGGGACCGGGCTGACGCTCTGGGTAGGGAGAGTTGGCGGTTTGGCGGCGCCAACAACTACTCCGGGGCAGCCGGCCACCACTAGGAGGAACACGAGACCGGTGATGGTTCTGGGGATGGACCAACTCTTCATAAGAGTCCGCCTTCCTGAGCAGCGTCTCGCGAGTGGGTCTCTCATTACGGAGCCATTCTACAAGTCTAGTTCGAAGTAGCTACGCGCCGGCCGCACGGCCCGGCGTCTGCCCTCGCAGTGTCTACTTGACGGGGAAGCTCACACCAGGCGGTGCGTCAGGCGCCAGGTCGCGGTGCGGTCCAGAGTACGGCTACTCTGTTCCGCACTTTCCGGAACCGGCTTCGGATGAAGTGGCGCCAAAGATCAAGGCGGGTGTGCCATTGGGTGGGTCGGAATCCGCGGTAGGCAGTCTTGTCGAGATAGACGAAGAACTTGGAGGTTGCTGGATGCTTGCAGCCGAACCGCCAAGGTTTGGCGGAGGCGTAGGCATAGTGGATGATGTACGGATCCTCCAGAACTCTATGGAACGTGTCTCGATCAAAGCGGCTCTCTTCGGCAACCTTCAGTTGAAGGAGCTGCGGCATCTGGTTCCAGCGTGGGTCGAGTTCGGTCCAGTCATTCCAGAGGACCGCATTCACTCCGTCTTGATCATGACCGATCCCATCAAACGGATGGTGTCTGACGCGGTCGAATATCTTCTCCGCAATCCGATCCTGTCTCCACTTGTCCAGGTCCAGGACCAGAACGCCGGTGTTAAAGAACTTTGCGTCCTCGGGAATTCCAAGACTTTTGTAGCTCTTCAACCCGAAGGGACCGGAGATTAGCCAGATCCCCTGGTCCTGGACCGCAAGCAGATGCCGACCGCCAAAAGGTGTATCCCAGAGCTTCCCGAGGTCGGCCTGAACGATGACGTCAGCGTCGAGGTAGATGGCCTTGTGGTACGAGGGCGGCAGGAGCTCCGGGATAAGAACGCGGTAGTAGGTGGCAACAGTGACATCTCCACCAACAACAAGGGCGAGAAGCCTTCGGTGAGGAGGCTTGATCCAGCGGAAGCTGCAGGGCCTGCCTTCGAACGACCTGACGACGCGTGAGCGGTTCCTCCCGCTCACTCCCCCGTCGATCACACAGACCTCCAAGCGGCGGTCCGGAGCTAGGTGCTCGAGTGCGGATGCCACCGAGGCGGCCATCGGCAAGGCAAAGCGGTTATCAATACCGTAGACGATAACGACGGTGTCGGTGCTTGCCTCTCTCCGGTCTTCAATAGCTAGGCCGGGCATGGCACTCTGTGCGGGGACGGGTATCGAGACGGGAGACGAGCCGACAGTCCATTGCGTTCCGGTGACCTTCGAAGTCGTTCGAAGTCAATGTGGGTAGTGATGGTTACACTACGTAATGTTGATCGATCGCCATCAGCGTGGCACGCGCCTTGGCAAGAGTCAAGCTTCCGCAAGGGGCCTACGAGCCGATCCTGCGATAGGCGATGCCGGGACGGTAGGTTCACGATAGGATCGAATCGGGTATGACTATGGTGATTCGACGGATTGCCCGCGTAGGGTCGGCGGTCGGCGTTGCGCTCTTGCGTCATCCTGTCCACTTCCTCAAGTATCTAGCAAGGCAGGTGGCGGCCTACGAGCGCTATCGGCTCCTGGGGGAAGGCGAGGCCGACCGGAACGTGGATTCGGTTGGAGGAGACCGCTTGACCCCGTTCCGCAATTCACCCCCTACGAAACTTCTGCCTCAGCGCAGTCTTGACGAGATCTGCGGCGCAGGCACGCGGCTCGCAAAGGACTGGAGGCCTGACGCGCCCGACAAAGTCGAGTTGCCCGAACCTGAGCAGAGAGCCTTGGCTCGGATCGTAGCAGCACGTAGACCGGTGTTCCTCTTTGAGATAGATACCTATCGGGGAGGCACAACACGTCTACTCGCGGCCTGCGCGCCGTCCAGCGTTGTACATACCCTCGACCTATCGCCGGAGCACATGCTGGAGGGAGGCTGCTTCCGGAAGCGTGACTCAGCACTGATCGGAACCCGATTCAAGGGTGACCTGCAGACACGATCAAGAATCACGCAACACTTCGGCGACAGCCGCGAGTTTGACTTCAGCCCGTTCTATGGCCACATGGATCTCGTCTTCGTGGATGCGAGCCATGCATACGAAGCAGTCTTGAACGATTCTCACGCTGCGCTCCAGATGGTTCGAAACGACGGGATCGTGGTGTGGGACGATTACGATCCGATTCGGGGCGTTGGAGTCATGAAAGCCCTCGCGGACATATCCGTGGAACGAGAGGTAGTGTGGATCAGAGGAACACGGCTGGCCATCTATCTGGCCGATGCCAAGCAAGGCAATGATGTTCCAGGAGGATCGAGCTGCTGACGGAGGGGAGCACCGCCATCACAGCGCGAGCTACCATCGACTGGTTTATCCGGGGCTCACTGCGACGGGCCCGGCGCATGGTCAGCGATCGGATTCCCGACCACGTAGTCATCCGCCGGAACTTTCGCCGCCGCTTCGGGCGCCCGCTTGATCTCGCGAACCCAACCACCTTTAGTGAAAAGCTGTGTTGGCTCATGATCAACAACCGATCACCCACCCTGACGCAATGCGCGGACAAGTATGCGGTTCGCGACTACGTGAAGGAGCGGGCCGGAGGGGAGATCCTGAACGAGTTGTACGGAGTGTGGGATCAGCCAGACGACGTCGACTTCCGGGCCCTGCCCACGTCCTTCGTGCTGAAGGTCACCTGGGGGTGGGCGATGAACCTGTTCTGTCGAGACAAGTCTGTTCTCGATGTACCGGCAGCCCGCACACAGCTTCGCAGCTGGATGCGGCGAAATCACTATTGGACCGCACGTGAGTGGCCATACAAGAACATCCGGGCGCGGATCATCGCCGAGCGATTCCTTCAGAGCGAAGACGCCTCGCCCCCCAAAGACTACAAGATCTACTGCTTCAACGGGACACCCCGCATGATTCAGGTTGACAGCGATCGGTTCACGCATCATACGCGCGACATGTTTGACCTCAACTGGCAGCCATATCCTTTCACCTACGTCCATCCGCGGTGTCCTGAGACCATTCCACGCCCGCGGAATCTGGACCAGATGCTGGACATCGCACGAAAACTCTCGTTGGGGATGGTCTTCGTCCGCATAGATCTCTATTCGGTTAAGGGTCAGACTGTCTTTGGCGAAATGGCCTGGTATCCCGAAGGGGCCAATGGTCTGTTTGATCCTGCACGCTATGATCGTGTGATTGGAGACTGGCTTGTATTGCCGATATGATGCGTAGAGAGAGCGCGCACGCCCAGCAGTTCACTCAACGTGCCACGGATAAGGGCGCGGCGGCGGTCACCTGTTCGCCGGTATCCACGATGTACTCGCAATCGGCTGCGCCTGTCCCAAGCCACCGAAGAGACTAGAGTAGGGAATCTATGTCATCAATCGCCCGAGTGAAGAACGTCCTCAGAGTGGGACGAGAGCTGCTGCGCGGTAACCTCACGGGCTACGTTCCTATGGCAACGGCAGGACGGACGTATCCGCCCGACTTCTCGGCAGAAGATATCGACACGGTCCGAGCCGTGAGTCCGTTCACAATGACGAGCGCAGAGAAGATTTACACGCTCGTCCGGGCCGTCGAATACGTGGTTCGCAGCCGTATCTCGGGGGCGATGGTGGAATGCGGAGTCTGGAAGGGTGGGAGCATGATGGCAGTTGCCCGAACGCTGATCCGACTTGGCGACGTGTCGCGCTCGCTGTACCTGTTCGATACGTTCGAAGGTATGACGCCACCCGAGGATATCGACCGCTCCTACCGAGGTGAGCCCGCTTCTGCCCTCCTGGCCGCAAGCGATCCCGAGGCCTCGTGGGTCTGGGCGAAGAGTCCACTGGAAGAGGTCAAGGGAGTTCTCGCGAACACGCGGTACCCGTCGGACCGGGTATTCTATGTGAAAGGGGCAGTAGAGGAGACATTGCCCGAGGCTGCTCCTGACCGCATCGCGCTGTTGCGGCTCGATACGGATTGGTACAGCTCCACGTACCACGAACTCGTGCACCTCTATCCCCGGCTCGTGCCCGGAGGCGTCCTCATCGTAGACGACTATGGCCACTGGGAAGGAGCGCGGCGGGCTGTGGATGAGTACTTTGCCGAGCAACGAAGTGCCATCTTTCTGCAGCGCATAGACTACTCGGGCCGGCTCGCTCTCAAACCTGGATGGGGGCCGTAGCGCCTCGTCGCGCCTACGGAGTAGGCGCACATGCGGGCCATGCCAGCGTGAGCATGCGCGCCTCAACGATATCTCAGTCCCCCCCCCGGCTCAGCAGGCGCTTAGGCTGTGCGCTCATCTGAATCCATCGCACGGTGAGCCACCTTGCTCCTCCTATTCGTACCGGAGGACTGCGATCGGGTCGAGCTTGGCCGCCTTCCGGGCTGGATAGAGGCCGAAGAAGACCCCCACGGCCACCGCGAAGGTAGCAGCGAGGACAATCGCCTGCGGCTCGATGATGATCCGCCATTGCGCGAAGTGGGCGGTGGTGTGCGCACCCAGTACCCCGACGACGATCCCGGCGACGCCGCCCAGGGTCGACAGGGCGAGCGCCTCGAGGAGGAACTGCGCCTGGATGTCGCGAGGCCGGGCTCCCACCGCAACCCGGATCCCGATCTCGCGGGTCCGCTCGGTGACCGACACCAGCATGATGTTCATGATGCCGACGCCGCCGGCGATCAGCGACAGGCCGGCGATCGCCGCGAGCAGCGTGGCGAGCACCCGGGAGGACCCTTCCTGAGCCGCGAGCGCTTCCGCGAGGTTTCGGACGACGAAGTCATCCTCTTGCGCGGGTTGGAGCCGGTGACGCTGGCGCAGCACCCGGCGGATCTCCTCCTCCGCGGCCTTCATGAGCCCGGCGTCGCGAACCTTGACGGAGATCGACTCGACCGCACGGCCGCGGGCGCGGTTGGGTCCGAGGATACTGCGCCGTCCGGTGGCCAGGGGAACCAGGATGACGTCGTCCTGGTCCTGGCCCCAGGTGCTCTGGCCTTTGCGATCGAGCACACCGACGACCCTGAGCGGCACTCGTTGGACGCGGATCACCTGGCCGACGGGATCGTCCTCGCCGAAGAGGTGGGCGGCCACGGTCGAGCCGATCAGGGCCACCTTGGCGGCGGCATCGTACTCGTCCCGAGTGATCGTCCGGCCCGATGCGACACCCCACTCGCGGACATCGAGGAATTCCGGTGTCGCGGCGAGCAGGACCGCGTCCAGTTCTGGTTTCGGTGAAGGGTCAAGACCCGGGTGGAAGAAAACGGGGCGGCGGCCTCGACCGACGGAACCTCGCGCTGGATCGCCCAGGCGTCCCCTTCGGTGACCGTAGGCTGCGTCCGCGCGCCGAGCCGCACCCCGCTGACGGTCGCGGAGCGGGCCCACACGAGGATCAGGGTCGAGCCCATGCTCTGGATCTGCTCCGCCACGCGCGCCCGGGCGCCGGCACCGACCGCCACCATGGTGATCACGGCGGCGACGCCGATCACGATGCCCAGCATGGTGAGCGCGCTGCGCAGCTTGTTCACGCGCAAGGCCCGGAAGGCGATCCGCGTGTGCGAGGCGAGGTTCATTTGGCTCCCGTCGCAGGCCCGGGTTGAACTATGCTAGCGCCAGGTTAGCATCTCGAGCCGCGCAGGAACATCACGGGGGGCGGGAGATGAGAGTACCCAGGCTGGTGGTGATCGGGCTCGACGCGGCCGATGGCCGCCTGCTGCAGAGGCTCGCCGCCGAGGGGCATCTGCCCACCTTCGCCCGGCTCCTCCAGTCCGGCTTGGTCGCTCCGATCACGACGCCGCCCGCGGTTCTCGAGGGCGGGACCTGGCCGACCCTCCTCATCAGCTCGTCGCCGGCCACCCACGGGATGATGTCCTTCCAGGCGATGAAGCCGGGCAGCTACGAGATCGAGAACCCGATGTATGCGGATCGGCTGCCCAGCCCGCCCTTCTGGACCCACATGAGCCGGGCCGGCAAGCGGGTCGCCGTGATCGACGTCCCCTTCGCCCGACCCCTGGACGGCCTGAACGGCCTGCAGCTCACGAACTGGGGCGCCCACGATGCGTGGTCGTGGCGCCGGTCCTCGACACCGCCGGGCCTGATGGACGACGTGGTTGCCCGCTTCGGCGATCATCCGGTCCACCACTGCGACGCCGAGAATCGGTCGCTGGGCGACTACGAGGACCTGCGAGCCCGATTGATCGCCGGCGTCCAGCGGAAGACCACGCTGCTCCGCCACTTCCTGAGCCGGGAGGACTGGGACTTCTTCGTGGGCGTCTTCTCCGAGACGCACTGCGCCGGGCATCAGTTCTGGCATTTCACGGATCCCTCTCATCCGCGGCACGACGCGTCCGCTCCGGCACCGCTCCAATCGGCGGTCCGGGACGTCTACCGCGCCATCGACGCCGGCCTCGGCGACATCCTCGACGACCTCGGGCCTGACGTGCCCGTGCTCGTCCTGCTGAGCCACGGCATGGGCCCGTACTATTCCGGCTCCCACCTGCTCGACGCGGTTCTCGAGCGGCTGGGCCTCGGCGCGCGGCCCGAGGCGCCGGGCTTTCCCGGGCGCGATTCCTATGCCAACCGCGGCGTTCGTGGCGTTGTGTGGGGCCTCCGGCGCTTCCTGCCGCGCAGCCTCCGGCAGACGCTGCGGACATGGCTTCCTGGGCCACTGGGCGCCCTCTGGGGCCTCACGCACCCGGTTCCCAACCTCTGGAAGCCCGGCATGCGCGCCTGGGCGGTACCCTCGAACAACATGACCGGTGCGGTGCGGATCAACCTCAAGGGCCGGGAGCCCTTTGGCGCGGTCGCCCCCGGGGCGGAATACGAGGCCCTGTGCGAGGAGCTGATCGCGCGGCTGCTGGAGCTCGAGAACCCCGAGACGGGCAGGCCGGCGGTTGAATGGGTGCGCCGCACCAGCGACCTCTACGCGGGGCCGCGCCTGGAGAGACTGCCCGACCTCTTCGTCGAATGGCGGCATGACGCCCCGATCACTGCGCTGCGCTCGCCGGCGATCGGGACGCTCACCGGGTCCCTTGTCGCCGACCGGACCGGCGACCATGTCGCCCAAGGGCTCCTCATCGGGCGCAATCCGCATTTCGGCCGCGGGGAGGTCGGGGAGATCCGGACGCAGGACCTGGCGCCGACCCTGCTGGACCTGCTGGGAGTGGCGATACCGGCGGGCTACGAAGGACAAAGCGTCGCCGCAGCCCTGCTCTGGCCAGCACGGCCCGCAGCTTAAGCCTTCCCGTGCAAGAGCTGGTACGTGCGCTGACAAGCCACGAGCGCGACCGCTTCGAGAGGAGCGACCGGGGCTTGTGGAGTACTGCCGGCTCTCAGCTGAGGGCGCACATCGAGAAGGTGCTCGCCGGGTTTGATCACACGTGTGCCGACGCTTACTACCAGATCTACGCGCGGCGTGGCCCCTGATAGCTCCTGACAGGGGCACGGGGTCGCGCTAGTCGCGCCATCCCCAGAGCAAGCCCTTGTGCTCCTCCACGGTATAGCCGGCTTCGGTCAGCCGCTGCCAGCACCACGCCCGACCGCTCTCGTTCGGATACTGGCCGGTCGGATGCCACTCCAGCACCAGGGTGTGTGCCTGGAGTGCGGGGAAGCGCGCGTCGGCAAGCAGCGCGTACTCGCTGCCCTCGACATCAATCTTCAGCAGGTCGATGGCGCCGCGACCAGCAGTGTCGAAGAAGTCCACCACCGGGACCTGGTGGTGGCCGGGCCGGTGGTCAGGAGATATCCGCGAGCTCATCCCCTGGTCGCTGAGAAACATGCTGCTCTCACGGACGCCGGCTGCGGCTTCGTACACGCGCACGCGATCCTGAAGGCGATTTCGCCGAAGATTCTCCCGCAGCATCTCCAGGTGCACGGGATGCGGCTCGAACGCTTCGATCCGACAATCCGGATACTGCCGGAGCCAGAACAGGCAGGAGCAGCCGATGTTCGCGCCCAGATCCACGATCCGCCGCACCGGCCGAGATGATTTGCGTGGAGGGTCATAGTCCAGGGCGACGAACACGCCGCGTGCCGCCCCGTAGTCTTCGGCCGGGATGGGACGGAGCAGGATGCGCTCGCCCCGCTTCAGGCGGACCTCCAGCCTCGTGCGCAGCCGGAGCAGGCGCCAGGAAAGATAGGCCACCCGGCTCGGCAGGGTGAGGGCGTCGCGGAAGTGCGCTACTGCCGCCGGCGTTCGCATCGAGGGCGCTCTCGCATCAGCGTCGGTCCGGGCTACCCCAGGACGACCTGAAGCATGCGTTTCTCGCGTTCGACCCATCCGGCCAGCCGCTCCACCCCGTCCGCGGCGGAGACCTTCGGGGCCCAGCCGAACTCCTTGCGGGCCTTGCTCACGTCGCAGACGAACACCTTCTGGTCGCCGGGCCGCCAGTCGGCGAACGGCGGATCGAGCTTGCGGCCGGTCCGGGCGCCCAGCAGGTCCACCAGCTCGAGCAGCGAGAGCTGGTTATCGGGGCCGCCGCCGATGTTGTAGACCTGCCCGGTGGTCCGGTCGATCGCCTCCACGGCCTGCGCATAGCACGCGGCTAGATCGTCCACGAAGAGCACGTCCCGCACCTGGCGGCCGTCGCCGAAGATCGTGAAGCGGCGGCCGAGGAGCGCGGCGATGGTGAACCACGCGACCCACCCCTGGTCCTCGATGCCGAACTGCCGCTCGCCGTAGATGCAGGACTGCCGGAACACCACCGTGCGCAGGCCATAGATGCGCGCGTAGTCCCGCACGTACTGGTCGGCCGCGCCCTTGGAGCAGCCGTACGGGGAGTGGAAGTCGAGCGGGGCCGTCTCACCGACCCCCTGCTTGAGGTGCTTGTAGGCGTAGCGCCCATCGCGCAGCTCCACCGCTTCGTGCTCCATGTTCCCGTACACCTTGTTGGTGGAGGCATAGAGGAACACCGCCTCGGGCGCCGACCGTCGGACCGCCTCGAGCAGGTTGAAGGTGCCACCCGCGTTGATCTCGAAGTCCGTCCGGGGGTCGGTGACCGAGGTCGTGACCGCGACCTGGCCGGCCAGGTGCAGCACCACCTGGGCGTCCCGGTGGGTCGCGAGGGCCTGCTGGACCCCCGCGGCGTCCCGGATGTCCTGCCGGACGAAGGAGAGCTGCCCGAGGGACTGCAGCCACGCCAGGTTCTCCTTGGTCCCGCGGCGCGAGAGGTCGTCCAGCACCACGACCTCGTGGGAGCCGGCCAGCAGCCGCCTCACCACGTTGCAGCCGATGAACCCGGCCCCGCCGGTGACCAGCCATTTCATCGTGCGCTCCTCCGTTGCCTCCAAGGTAGCAGAAGACGCCGGGCACGCCGTGCGTTAGCTGCGGAATGTGCACTCGAGGTAACACTGCGCAAAGGGTTGCCGGGTCACGCCATTTGGGGCCCAGGGTCAGTTGGGAGGAATCGCCTCGGGGCCGTATACTGAAGGAGCTTTGTCTCGAACGCGCAGCGCGCTAGGCGACTCCGTCACGGTCATCGAGCCTTCTCGGGGCTGGGTGCCGATCAAGCTGCGCGAGCTCTGGGAGTTTCGCGATGTCCTGTACTTCCTGGTCTGGCGGGACATCACGGTGCGCTACCGGCAGACGCTGATCGGGGTGGCCTGGGCGATCATCCAGCCGTTCATGACCATGGTCGTCTTCTCCCTGTTCTTCGGCCGCCTCGCCAAGATCCCGTCGGACGGCATCCCCTACCCGCTGTTCGCGTTCGCCGCACTGGTGCCGTGGACGTTCTTCGCGAACGGGCTCACCCAGGGCGCCGGCAGCCTCGTGGCGAGCGGCAGTCTGATCACCAAGGTCTACTTCCCGCGGCTCCTGGTGCCGACCGGGCGCGTGCTCGGCGGCCTCCTCGATTTCGCCCTGGCCTTCCTGGTGCTGCTCGCCATGATGGCCTGGTTCGGCTTCCTGCCGCGGCCGGCTGCGCTCCTGTGGGTGCCCGCGCTGCTCCTGCTCACGCTGATCACCGCGGTGGGCATCAGCCTCTGGCTCTCCGCGCTCAATGTGCGGTATCGCGACATCCAGCACGTGGTGCCGTTCCTGGTGCAGATCTGGCTCTTCGCGACGCCGATCGCCTACCCGTCCAGCCTGCTGGCCGAGCACTGGCGCCCGCTCTACGCGCTGAACCCCATGGTGGGTGTCGTCGAGGGCTTCCGCTGGGCGCTGCTGGGCAGCGGGGCCGCCCCGGGGCCCATGCTGATCAGCTCCACCGTGGCCGCGCTGGCCATCCTGGTTTCCGGCACGTTCTTCTTCCGCCGGTTCGAGCGCACCTTCGCCGACGTCATCTGAGCCGCCCTCATGGCCGATATCGCCGTCCGCGTACAGAACCTGGGCAAGCAGTACCGGCTCGGGCGACCCGTCAGCAATCAGATGCTCCGGGAGGCTCTGGCCAATGCGCTCCGCGCGCCGTTCCGGGCCCTCGGGCGCCGGGTGGCGGGCGCTCGCGGCGCGGACCAGCGCGACCTGATCTGGGCCCTCCGCAACGTGTCCTTCGAGGTGGGCCGCGGCGAGATCGTCGGCATCATCGGCCCCAACGGCGCGGGCAAGAGCACGCTGCTGAAGATTCTCTCCCGGATCACCGAGCCCACCACGGGGCGCGTCGAGATCCACGGCCGCGTGGGCTCCCTCCTCGAGGTCGGCACGGGGTTCCACCCGGAGCTGACCGGGCGGGAGAACGTCTACCTGAGCGGCACCTTCCTGGGCATGAGGAAGGCGGAGATCGACCGGAAGCTGGACGAGATCCTCGCCTTCTCGGAGATCGAGAAGTTCGCCGACACCCCGGTGAAGCGCTACTCGAGCGGGATGTACGTCCGCCTGGCCTTCGGCGTCGCGGCGCATCTCGAGCCGGAGATCCTGATCGTGGACGAGGTGCTCGCGGTCGGCGACGCGGCGTTCCAGCGCAAGTGCCTCAACAAGATGGAGGACGTGCGCCAGCACGGGCGCACCGTGCTCTTCGTCTCCCACAACATGTCGGCCATCACCCGGCTCTGCCAGCGGGCGATCCTCATCACGGGCGGGGCCATCCAGCAGGACGGGCCGGCCGCCCAGGTGAGCAGCTCCTACCTCCTGAGCAGTCTCAAGGCCACCGCGGCACGGACGTGGCCCGATCCCGCGAGCGCGCCGGGCGACGAGGTGGTGCGGCTGCGCTCCATCCGGGTCCGTGACTCCGAGGGGGCCACGATCACGGCAGCCGACATTCGCCACCCGGTGGGCATCGAGATGACCTACGACGTGCTGAAGCCCGGCTATTGCCTCGCGCCGCGCTACGAGCTCTTCAATGAATCCGGGTTGTGCGTCTTCTCCACCCTCGGGCTGGACCCGGAGTGGCGGACCCGCCCCCGGCCCATGGGGCGTCTGGTCAGCACCGCGTGGATCCCAGGCAACTATCTGGCCGAGGGTACGTTGCTCGTGAGCGGCCGCGTCTTCTCCCCCGATCCGGTCAAGGACCACTTCTTCGGACGCGATCTGGTGGCCTTCCAGGTTGTGGACAGCCTGGATGACGACGCAGCTCGCGGCGGCTGGGAAGGTACCCTGCCCGGGGTCGTTCGTCCGCGGCTCGAGTGGACCACCAGCCCCTTCGCGGCGGCTGACGGGGACGCTGCGATCGCGCCCTGAGTGGTGCCTGTGCCGCCCGCCGCCGCCCGGCCGGAAGTCTCCGTCGTGCTCAGCACCTATAATCGCGCCGAGGTGCTACCGCGCGCGCTGGCCAGCCTGCTGGACCAGGACACCGACCCCGGCCGCTACGAGGTCGTCGTGGTGGACAACAACTCCAGCGACGGCACACGCGAGATCGTCCAGGCGTTTCTCGGAAAGGCGGCCAACTTCCGGTACCTGTTCGAGCCGAAGCAGGGTCTCTCCCACGCGCGGAACGCCGGCATTCTGGCGGCCCGCGCGCCGCTGATCGCCTTCACCGACGACGACGTGCGCGTGGCCCGAGACTGGATCACGACCATCGCGCGGCTGCTCGCGGACCATCCGGAGGCCGCCTGCGTGGGTGGGAAGGTGCTGCCGAACTGGCCTGGGGTGTGGCCGGGCTGGCTGACCCCCGAGCACTGGGGGCCGCTGGCCCTCGTTGACTATGGCGACGTCCCGTTTCACGTCAATGCCGGGCGGCGCCTCTGCTTGATCGGCGCCAACAGCGCGTACCGACGGGAGACCTTCGACCGGATCGGACTGTTCGCGCCGCACGTGCAGGCCGTGGGGCGCGAGGTGGCCACCGAGGACCACGAGCTGCTGCTGCGCCTGTGGCGCGGCGGCGGCCAGGGGCTCTACGCCCCGAATCTCACGGTGACCTCGGATATCGCGGCCGATCGCATGCAGCGCCGGTATCATCGTCGCTGGCACCAGCGGCATGGCCACTTCTCTTCGATCATGCATGACGAGGTTTTGGAGAGAACCCGTCTCGGCCGAATCCTGGGTGTGCCTGCGCACCTTTACCGCCAGGCGATCGCCAACCTCTGGGGCTGGATCGCGCACGCTCTGCGTGGGAACATGTCGGGCGCATTCACGCATGAGGTCGGTCTCTGGTTCTTCGTTGGCTTCGTGAAGGTTCGGTGGCGGGAATTCTTCCGCCTCACATGACGGACTTCGCTCCTACGAAGAGAAGGATCGCCCACATCCTTTGCTGGCCGAACCTGGGTGGCACGGAGATCGCCACGCTGCGCCTCGGTCAGGCACTGAAGCACTCTGGGTTCTCTCACCTGGCCTTCTGCGCCCACCACCCCTCCTCGACAAGCCGCATGTTCCTGACCAACGACTTCGAGGTGATTCCCTACCGCGTCTCTGAGCTCAGTCTCCGTAACCCGCTGCCGTACTGGGCCTCGTCCCTACGGCTGGCTCGAGCTTTCCGAGATTCTGGAGTGGCCCTTGTCCACGGTTCCGATCTCCTGGCCACGTACAGTGCCGTCCTCGCGGCCCGGCTCGCCCGGATCCCGGTGGTCTGTCATGTCCGGAATCCCCACGCTCAGCTTCCAAACCGCCTTCGCCATATGCTTCGCCTGGTGACGCACTTCGTCTTCGTGTCTCGGCACGTGAGGAGTCATTTCGCGTTTCGCGTTGCCCCCGGCCGCGGTTCCATCATCTACGACGGCATCGAGGTCGCGGACGCTCCGGCTCCGGGTGCGGTTTCAGCGGTTCGTGCCGAGTTGGGCGTTCCACCGGGAGCGAAGGTCGTCGGGATGGTCGCGCGTCTAGCGCCGCAGAAGGACTACGACACGTTCCTCCGCGCGGCCGGACGCATCATGGCAGCCGCCCCGAACACGCATTTCGTCGTGGTCGGGGACCACTTGACGGACCCGGGCGCCTTCCGGACCTACGAGGCCCTGCGCAGCCTCATCGACGCACTCGGTATCACCGCGAGTGTCACGTTCACCGGTTTCCGCTACGACGTGCCACGCTTGCTGCCCGCCTTTGATGTGGTCGTCCTCGCGACTCACTTCGAAGGGTTTGGGCTTTCCGTGCTTGAGGCGATGGCACATGGCCGACCGGTCGTCGCTACCGCCGTAGGCGCAATACCGGAGCTGGTGCTCGACGATGAGACAGGCCTGCTCCATCGGCACGCCGATGACGATCACCTTGCAACTCAGGTACTATCCCTTCTCCGGGATGATGCCCGGGCATACCGTCTGGGACAGGCCGCTCGCGCCCAGGTCAAGAGGAACTTCTCCCGAGACGATAGCTCGGGACACGTGGTGAGGTTGTACAACAAGCTCCTGAGGGACGGATGACTACTGGCCTACTGTAGCCTCCGGCGCATCCGTGTCAGTACCTCTCCTGCGATACCCCGGAAGTCGCCCCGGAGCAGCGCGATCCAGAGGTAGGGGTGCCATGCCAGAATCCATCGCGCCGGTCCTCTTTCGATCCACCCCGGAACCTTACCTCTCCTCTCCCATGAGCCCCATCGGCCGCGCAGCGCATCCCAACCTCCTGCCAGGATGTAATCCGCGCTCTCGTACTGGCCCCTGTACCGTGCGTCAACGACGCGTGAAAGAACCCATGCAACGTAGCGTGCTGGATACGTGCCTCGCCGCCATCGCCCTGTTAGGTGCTTCGACCAGAAGAGATACATGTTCCGCGTGTAGAGATAGTCGCGTTCGGGCGACTGTCTGCCGCCCAGCGAACGGCCGTACTTGTGATATACCGCGGCGTCTCGCACCAGAGCGGTAGTGAAACCCGCAGCCATTGCGGCGATGCTATAGTCCGTATCCTCCACGTATGCAAAGAAGCGCTCGTCGAATTCCCCAAGCTTCTCCAAGACGGCCCGCTTGATGAGCAGGGCAGTTCCCGCGAGGGCAAAGCCCTCGCCGCGGGGGCCGATATCCCCTTCATCCAAGGACCTGAGTATCCGCTGCTCCTCAAGGTTGAAGTCGACTCTGGTCCCGGTGATCTGCACGCTGTCGCGCGCGTCATAGTGGTAGATCACCGGGCTCAGCAGCCCGATATGCGCGTGGGCCTGTCCGACTTCGACCAGCTTCCCGAGACTGGCGGGCCCGGCGATGGCATCGTTGTTCAGCAGCCACACATAGTCTGCGCCCATCTCGAGCGCGGCGCGAATGCCTACATTGCACCCTCCCGTATACCCGAGGTTGACAGGGTTCCTGATGACTCGACTCACGCCGGCACACCGTTCGATGCTCTGAGCCTCGACTGCATCCGAGCCGTTGTCGACAACGAGGGTGTCGAGGTGGGGGTACTCGATGTGGTGAACCGAGTCCAGACACTCCAACGTATCCGTCAGGCTGTTCCAGTTGAGGATCACGACAATCACCCTGGGCAGACTGTTCGGCATCTCGAATCCGGGCAAACGAAAATCCCCTAGGTCACGCGAGTCGTTCGTTAGAATGATGACATGGCAATAGATGCCGTGTATACGTGGGCCAACTTCCTGGACCCGAGCTGGCGCGAGCCGTACAACCACTTCGCGGAATTGGAGTCACGGCCTCTTCGCCATCCTGATCCCGAGAATACGGCGGAGATTCGACACACCGATCACGGAGAGCTGCGCTATAGCCTCCGGAGTCTGGAGCGCTTTGCGCCGTTCATCCGACGCGTTCACCTGGTCATCGATGGCACTCCGCCGGCGTGGCTTCGCACCGATGCACCCGACCTCAGAATTCTCGGTAGTAGAGATATCTTTCCGCAAGGCTTTCCTCTGCCGGTCTTCAGCTCGGACCTGATCGAGTCCTTCCTCTGGCGGATCCCGGACCTGTCCGAGCATTACCTCTACTTCAATGACGACATGCTGCTGGCGGGGGATTGTGCCGCAGATAACTTCTTCGACGCGGAGGGCCGATCGATCGTGAGGCTGACCCGGGATCTGATTGGTGCGTCGCGCGATCGAAAGTCCCCGATCTACCATCAGATGCTGGGGAACACCGCGCGGGCCGTCATGCGGCGGCTCCCGCTGCGCTACCGGCCGCACTTCGAGACGCGGAACCCCTGGGTGCCGCTGATCTTGCGGAGAATCATTCAGAGACGGGCACCGTTGAACATGGTGGCTCATATGGCACAGCCCTTTCAACGTTCTCTCTGGCCCCTGTTTCACGACACGTTTCGTGAAGAGATCAGAATCCTCGCGGAGTCGCGCTTTCGCCACGGCCGGGGATTCTGCGTCAATGTCGCCTACCACTATCTCGCATACACGCGAGGAAAGGCACTGTTCAGCTTCGAGAGAAACGACATGATCGTCGCGCGTGGCCCGGCGCTTGCGCAGCCTGAGGCGCGCCGGGAGGAGATCCGGGCCGCGCGGAAGGGCGGACTGAAGTTCCTGTGTTTCAACGACGGAGTGGGTGGCAGTAGTCGAGAGTGGGCGCAGTTCATTGACGACACGCTGCGGGAGACGCTTGGGACCCCGAGCCGCTGGGAGCGCTAGCGGGCTTGCAAGAATAACGCTATGCGTTTAGGGTAGTTAGGTACCTCCCGGCATGTCCAGAACGCAGACCGGACCGGGCAGTCAAGCCAGAGCAGGCATCTCGGGACTGGAGCTCGCTCCCGTCTCCCTGATCCTGGGCGCCGTCCTGCTCGCCATCTACTGGAAGATCCTCCAGGCCCTCGTGACCCAGTGGTGGGACGATCCCAACTACAGCCACGGCTTCCTGGTCCCCCTGTTCACCCTGTACCTGGTCTGGCGCCAGAGGGCCACCCTGGCGAAGCTGCCGCGGACGGGCAGCCTGCTCGGCATTCCGATCATCCTGGGCGGCATGGCAGTCCTGCTCGCCGGAGACCTCGGCGCCGACAACTTCCTGATGCGCAGCTCGCTCGTCATCGTGCTGGCCGGGCTGGTGCTCTTCCACCTGGGCACCGCCATCTTCCGCGCGGTCCTCCTCCCGCTCGCGTTCCTGCTCTTCATGGTGCCCCTGCCCGGCGTGATCTTCTACGCGATCACCTTCCCCCTCCAGAGCCTCGCGGCCCGCCAGGCCACATGGACGCTCGATACCCTGGGCGTGCCGGTGCTGCTGGACGGCAACGTGATCCACCTGGCCCAGCTCAGCCTGGGCGTCACCGAAGCCTGCAGCGGCATCCGCTCGCTGATCTCGCTCCTCGCGGGCGCGGTTGCCTGGGCCGTGCTCTTCCTGCCCGGCGTCTGGACGACGCTCGTCTTCATGGCCGCCACCCTGCCCATCACGATCATCGCGAATGCGGCCCGTGTGGTCCTGACCGGCCTCATCGGCCAGTACATCGGGGTCGAGTATGCGTCGGGCTTCTTCCACGAGTTCGCCGGCCTGGTGATCTACGCCTTCGCGTTCCTGTGCCTCCTGGCCACCTTCGGCCTGATCCGCCTCGTCACGCGGAGGCGCCCGGCATGAGTCGGTGGTCCCGGGTCGGCATCTCGGTCGCGCTCCTGGTGGTGGCGTTCTTCGCGCTCCACTTCCGGTCCGCCGGCGAAGGTGTGCCGCTGCGGAAGTCCTTCGATAGCTTCCCCGAAGCCATCGGGGAGTGGCGGGGGCGTGACGACACCCTGCTGGATGCCGCGACGGTGGGCATGCTGCGGATGTCCGACTACGTCCTCCGGCGCTACGTGGACCAGCGGGGACACATGGCCTGGCTGTATGTGGCCTACTGGCAGTCGCAACGGCGGGGGGCCGACATCCACTCTCCCAAGAATTGCCTGCCCGGCGGCGGCTGGGAGCCGGTCGAGACCAGGCGCCTGACCATCCCCGTGGCCGGCGCGGCGCCGATCGTCGTGAATCACTTCCTGATCCAGAAGGACCGGCGGATGCAGGTCGTGATCTACTGGTTCCAGGCGCAGGGCACGGTCGTCGCGGGAGAGCTGGACGCCAAGATCGAGATGGTTCGCAGCGCGGTGCTCAAGAATCGGACCGACGGAGCCCTGGTGCGGATCTCCGCCCCGGTTCAGGGCACCGTTCAGGAGACGACGGACGGCCTGGTGCGGTACATCCAGAGCCTGCACCCGATCCTCCGTGAGTATCTTCCCGGATAACGGACGACGAGAGGAGTGTCGATGTCTCGGAGCATGAGGGTTGCTGGAGCTCTGCTGGTGGCGATCCTGGCCTTGACGGCGGCGTGTTCCCGTTCGCCGGAAGCCAAGAAGGCGCGGTATCTCGAGCGCGGCGATCGCTATTTCAAGCAGGAACAGTACCGGGAGGCGATCATCGAGTACCGCAACGCGCTGCGCATCGAGTCCAGCAACCCGCAGGGCATCCGGCAGCTCGCGCTGGCGCACTACCAGCTCGGACAGGTCAACCAGGCGTTCCGCTACCTGATGCGGTCCCAGGAGCTGGAGCCCGACAACACGGACGTGAGCCTGAAGCTGACCACGATCTACCTGCTGGCCGGCAAGCGGGAGGACGCTCGCGCCGCCACCGACCGGGTACTGCAGCGAGAGCCGAAGAACCTCGATGCCCTCATCCTGTCCTCCGGAGCCGCGACCACCCCGGCGGAGATCGACGAGGTGATCGGGCGGCTCGAGGCCCTGCGCGCCGAGTTCGACGGGCAGGCTCGCTTCCACCTGGCGCTCGCCAACCTCTATACCCGGAAGAACGATGCGGCGCGAGCCGAGCGAGCCTTCCAGACCGCGCTGGCCCGGGAGCCCAACTCGGTGGACGTGCACCTCCAGCTCGCCGCGTTCTTCGCGCAGCGCGGGGCCATGGCGGACGCCGAGCGCGAGCTCAAGACGGCCGCGGCGCTCTCTCCGCCGGGGTCCGCCACCCAGCTGCGGCTGGCCGACTTCTTCCTCTCGGTCGGGAAGCTGGCCGAGGCCAAGCAGCACCTGGGCGAGATCAACACGAAAGCGCCGGACTATCTGCCCGCCTGGCGCCGGCAGGCGGAGATCGCCCTCGCCGAGGGACGCCTGGACGACGCGCAGAAGGCGCTCGACGTGGTCCTGAAGAAGAGCGCGAATGACGTGGACGGCCGCCTGCTCCTGGGGCGCCTCAAGCTCGCCCGGCGCGACGCCGCCGGCGCGATCCATGAGTTCCGCACGGTGCTCAGAGCCGAGCCGCGGTTCGCGGCGGCCCGATTCTACTTCGGCCTCGCCCTGATCCAGGCGGGTGACGTGCAGCAGGCCAAGGCGGAGCTGCAGGAGGCGGTCACGATCTCCCCGAACTACACGGAGCCCATCCTGGCGCTGGCCCGGATCAACCTCCAGACCGGGGCCGTGCAGCCGGCGGTTGACGATCTCGAGCGGCTGCTCAAGACCCAGCCCCGCCTGGTGAGCGCCCACGTGCTTCTGAGCGCGGCGTACCTGAGCCAGAGGAAGGTCACGCAGGCGGCCGAGGTGGCCCGGAAGATCATCGCCGAGGCTCCGCAGGATCCCCGCGGGCCCGACATCCTGGGCGTCAGTCTCGTCGCTCAGGGCAAGCGGGCCGAGGCGGTCCAGCAGTTCGAGAAGTCCCTGGCGCTGGCGCCCGCCTATCCCGATCCGCTGAACCACCTGGTGGCGGTTCTCGTGGGCGAGAAGCAGGTGGATGCCGCGATCGAGCGGGTGAAGAAGCAGATCCCGTCGGCGCCCACCTCGGCCCGGCACATGGCCCTGCTGGGTGAGCTCTACCTCGCCAAGCGCGACACCGCGCAGGCCGAGCAGGCGCTCTCGAAGGCGATCGAGCTCGACCCCCGCGACATCGGCCCCTACATGGCGCTCGGCAACCTCTACGTGCGGACCGGGCAGTACGATCAGGCCATTGCCAAGCTCGACCAGGCCGCGCTGGCGAACCCGAAGAACCCGGCCCCGCCCATGATCAGCGGCATCGTCCACGAGCTCAAGGGAGACGTGGGAAAGGCTCGCGAGGCGTACGAGAAGGTGCTCGCCATCAACCCGCGCTTCGCGACGGCGGCCAACAACCTCGCCTGGCTCTACTCCGAACACGGCGGCGACCAGGAGAAGGCGCTACAGCTCGCCCAGATCGCGAAGGAGACGGCGCCCGACGACCCCCGCATCTCGGATACGCTCGGCTGGATCCTCTACAAGCGCGGGGTGTATCAGCGCGCCCTCAGCCTCCTGAAGGAGAGCGCCGCGCAGCTCGGAAACAATCCGCAGGTGCAGTACCACCTCGGGATGGCGTACTACCAGACCGGCGACAAGGAGGCGGCCCGCAAGGCCCTCCAGCTTGCGGTCAGCTCCCCGGCCACCTTCGAGGGCAAGGACGAGGCCCGCAAGACTCTCGCCGAGCTGCGGTAGCTAGCCCATCGTCGATTGCGCCTCCTGGCCAAGACCCGGCGAGTCGCCCTCGCTCGCCGTTTCGAGCAGACCTTCGGACGCCCGTTGAACCTGCGGAAGCCCCGCACCTTCCGTCTTGGATCACGCCCTCGCCAACGGCAAGAAGCCCACCAGCTCGGCCAGGCTCACGATGTGGTAGCGGTCGAACACGGCGCGTGTCTTGTGGCCGCTCAGGCTCATGGCCACCCGATCGAACTCGCCGTCTAACGAGCGTACCAATCGTCACAGGTCGAGAATTCGGTGAACCAGCGCGTGTAACCCTGCTCGGTTAGGAGGGTGTGGAGTGCGCCCCGGATCGCCGTGTAGTTGTGCTCGACAGTGATGATCCCGATGTCCCACGCACCGAAGGTGAATGCCTGGAGGATGGCGAGTTCGGAGCCTTCAGTGTCGATGGAGAGGTAGTCGATATGGTGCGGGGCGCCGTGCTGCGTGAGCAGATCGTTCAAGGAGACAGTCTCGACCTCATAGGACTCGCGCTTCCCCCGTCGGGCCCCGTGGAAGTCAGCACCGGAATACGACGAGATCGTTGAAAGCGCCGGGGCAGCCGGGACCTCGTTGAACGCGAGATGTTCTCCGGTCGCGTGCCAGACACAGCGCTCGTCGATCACACACCGAGCGCGATTCGACCTAAGGGCCTGGTGCCAGGTTCTCGCAGGCTCCGCCAGGATGCCGGTCCAGCCCCAGATGTGCTCGAGGGCATAGGTGTTGTTTTTCGTGCGGCCGTCGGTCGCGCCAAACTCGACAAAGAATCCTTCCCGCTTTTCTCCAAGTCGATACTGCACAAAAAGGTCTTGGAGGAGCTGCGCGCGGCTCTGGTGGAGATGATCAGCGCAGAACTTCAGGAACCGCCCGGTCTCGCCGTCCGCCAGCCGATGTTTGAGTTCTAGGAGCGCGTTGAAGAGCTTCGCCTCGGTGCTTAGGGGCGAGGGCGTAAGGCGGGTGATCTCAAGCCCGACGGAGCGGAAGGCGGCGCGGACCAGCTGCTTCAGTGTCATAGGGGAGAACCCTAGCACGACGGTCACGCCAGCCGCGCCGGACGCGCTGCCCGTCGACGTAGCACTGAACTCACCAAGATCCTCCCACGCCGCCACAGCATCCCTGCGCCCCGTCGGGCCTTTGTGCTCATGGCGCGCATCACTTCACCCTCACCACTGCTTCGGCAGTGTGAGATTTCCCAATCGAGGAAGGTGGTGAAGTTGCTCCGGGGCGTCAGGTTGATCTGCCCAGGCATCTTGTTCCCCGCGTAGACGTTCGCAGTGCTGGCCTTGCCGCCAAACCAAAGTCGCCTTCGGTCAACGAGAAGCTGTTATGCGCCCGGACAAGACATCGCCGCTAGTCACTGGGTGACTAGCGGCGATTGGAAGCGAATCCGGAAAGGGTGCGGGCTCTACAGCTGCTGCTGCTGACCCTTCTTCTGAGCCAGGCGGCGGCGAGAGGCGATACCCGCGGCAGCGAGGGCCGAACCGAGCAGGAGAATCGTCGCGGGCTCGGGGACCGGCGTGAGATCGCCCTCGAACATCAGACCGAAGGGCGTTCCGCTACCACCGGCCTGGAACACATCGAAGGTGATGACGTGATCACCGACTCCCAGGAGCTGCGAGATCAGACCCTCGGTGCCCACCTGACAGCCGATGGCGGCGGTGGAGCAAGCCGGATAGGGTCCGGCGCTGGGATCGATGAGCCACGGAGCGCCATCGATGCTGACGCCGGCCGTGTCATCCGCCCAGATGCTGAGATTCAGGATCGACGGAGTCGCCAGCACGCTGAAGCTGTACGTGAACTGGAGCGACTCCTGGCCGGGAGCCAGGCCGGCAGCGTCGGCCGGGCCGGGGACGGTGCCGCCCGTGTTGGCGTCCGACACCCACTGCCGCCCACCAACAACCGGCGGCGCCCAAGGACCCGGCTGCGGGGCCACGTTGACACAGGCGCCGCCGCCGCACAAAAGGGTCCCGAATGTATCACCCAGCACCCCATCCGAATAAATCGCTACCGCAGGCGCCGGGCCGACGCTCGCAAAAAGCCCCACCAGGGCGATTGCCACGACGCTGAAGACTTTGAACATGGGCATCAATCTCCTCTCCGTTCGTGCTGCTAGATTCGCTTCGCGCGTAGACCAAGCAACACCCATGCCCACAACTCGAGTGCTGAGATCAGCGCCTTTACAGCTATTTGCGGACCAACTGCCGGCTCTATCCTGCAAACCGTTTCCTAGTACTGGCCAGGTCGCTTCACCTGTCTACGCTGGACTTTCACGATTGTCGCTGCCGGTGCTGCCTGGTCGTAGCTTTTGCCTCAGTTCTTCAAGAGCGATCCTGCGACGAACATGCGCGAGAGAAAAACCATCCGGGGACGACAGACTTCAATCCGCGTGCCAGTGAAGGAGTAGCTATCAAGTGTCTAAGTTTCCTTTACTTCTTGGACCCAAGACACCTGGAGCCTGGGTAATCTTCTCCTCTGAGAGGAGCCGATCTTACCCAGAATTCTCCTGATGGCCTACCGCCGAGCCGAGATTCTCGGCGAGGGCTGCCCGACGTGGATGTGCGCGCCCGAGGCGGAGCCTGGGATCGCGCCCCACGCGGCGATGAACGGAATGCCCTGCTCCCGGAGGTGCCCCATCAGCGCCCGGCCCTCCGGGCTGTCCGGGTGCACGGCCACATCCAGGGCATTGCGGTGGTCGAAGCCCATGCGTCCGTGCAGTCCCGTCTGCCCGAAGGCGCTGATGGGCAGCGCTCGCCCGAACCGCGCCTGGAAGAACTGCTGGAGCCGGGGCGTGCCCAGGGTCAGGGACCATAGCGCCACCCCGTTGAACCGCACCAGCCCCGGCGTTTCCTCGTACCCGCCGCGGGCAAGCGGGGTAAGGCGCGCCAGGGCCTCGGCGATGCGTGCCTCGACCAGCATGCGACCCGTCT
>CAYYRT010000408.1:0-10778 GCA_964474055.1 uncultured Acidimicrobiaceae bacterium
CGAGGCTCATCCCTCGGGTCGAGGCGGTGAGTGCCACATGCCGGATGCCGTCTCGTTCCAACTCCTCCACCCAGGGCCCGGGGGCGCTGACTCCGACCGCCTCGCCACCGGCGTCGATGACGGCGAGAAGCTGGGGCTGGATCAAGAACCGGAGACTCAGGTCCACGGTCGTGAGATGGGCCACCTTGAAGATGTGGCTTTCCCGCCCGGCAGCATGAGACGTCATCTGCGGGATCCCGACTTCCGGTCCATACTTCTCTCCGACCTCCGGTCCGGCAGTATCGTCATTGATCGAGAGGACCGGCCGTCAACTCGTCGTGCGAGTTGGGTCGGTGAGACCGTTCAACACAGCGTGCCAACTGTCGGTCGTTGCCTCGAGAGTAAACCGTTCCAGGCAGTGGGCCCGGGCCCGTTGTCCCATCTCTGACCGCATTCCGTCATTGGTGGCGAGACGCTGCACGGCGTCGACCATGGCAGCGAGGTCGTCGACATCGACCAGCAACCCGGTCACCCCATCGTCGATGACATCACTCGATCCCGGGATGCGTGTGCTTACGGACACAAGACCGCTGAGCCCGGCCTCGATCAACACACCAGGCATCCCCTCCGGAGGACGGCTGGTCAGGACGAGGATGTCGCTGTCGGCCATCAACTCGGGCACGTCATCACGTTTTCCCAGCATTGCCACCCCGGCGGCGGCGGCGGCCGGGCGGATCTCCCCGGCAAGTGGGCCTTCGCCCACCATCTGCGCCTCGACCTCGACGTCACGTCGGCGGAGGGCGGCCACCAGCTCGATGAACCGTTCGGGCCGTTTTCCCGAGTCCAGATGGCCAACAAAGATCAGCCTCGCCGGGCCCTCCCGCCGCGACTCCCTGGGCCGGAAAACACCGGCGTCCCGCCCGTTGGGGATCACCACCACTCGCTGATCCGGGACCCCGTGCAGCTCCCGGGCCTCGGCGGCAACGTCGCTCGAGACCGCCACCACAACCTCGGCACGTCGGGTGTACATCCGATGTAGCGCCCTGCTCAAAGGGCGCCGAAGATTCGGATGTGCGCTGCCAATGGTCAGGTAGACGATGGGAGTACGTCGAGAGGCGGCCAGGGCTGCATACTTGGCCGGCTCCCCTCCATGGGCCACCACCGCGTCGGGGGCCAGCTCCCTCAAGGCCCGTCTCAGCCGAAACACCACCCTTGGATCGAGTCCCAATCGCCGCAGAGATCCCTGTGGAACTTCGAGTCGGACGTCAGCGCGTAGCAGGACCGGATTCGACGAGAACAGGGTGAGGATCAGATGTTGCTCCCCAGCCGAATCAAGCCGGTCGACCAGAGCCCGGGCATATCGCTGCGCTCCTCTCGCCAAATCAAAGGGGAGCACGTGAACCACGGTTCGTCTCGACCCCGTGTTCAGGGAAGAATCCGGGTCCATCCTGGCTCTGCCCGATAGTCGCGGTTCAGAGCCGGGTCACGAATCCCAGCGCAGGATGAGAGCCGGCGCACTCGCGCCACTCTCCCGCGCCGCAAAGTCTGCCTCGGCAGGGCCGGCGTTGAGAATCAGATAGAAGCTGATCGGTCCTGGGCCGGTGATGACATCGCTCACATCGGCCTCCACGAACACGGCTCCGCTGGGTGCCGACTCGATGGTCGCCACGAGGTCTCCGAGGAGCGGGGCGTTTGACGCATTCGTGTCCGCCTCACTCCAAGTGCCCAAGACCTGGTGCACCGACATCGGCTCTGTGTTTGGGAGCACCACGGTGAAGCGCAATGTCGCCTCGCTCAGTGTCACATCGTCCGGGATACCCGGGATATCGAACCGGACCAAGACCTGTTTGATCTCGGGTGGGTCGTTTTCCAGCTCGAGAACTTCGTCGTCCCCGTTGGTCTCGGTCGGCTGGTCGATATCGATGAAGGTGTCCTCGGTCGCCGGGATGGTCAACTGACCTTCAGGGTCCGGGAGTGGCGACGCGGTGGTGGAGGAAGTCGAAGGCTGAGTCGTGGTCGAAGGCTGAGTCGTGGTCGAAGGCTGAGTCGTGGTCGAACCGGTCGGCGTGGTCGTGGTTCCCGGGACCGTGGTTGTGGTCGTCGTCGTGCCGGTAGCCTCACCGGGGTCGTCGGACAACCCGCCAGACACCGCAAATCCAATGATCGTCCCCAGCAAGATCGTCACCACGACGGCGAGGATGACGATGGAGAGGTTCTTCCAATCCCGCGGGTTCGAATTCTCGGTTGTCATCGTCTCCCGTTCCCCTCCCCAGGACTCATCGGAAATCTAGCGAGCAGGGCGTCCTATGACGAAGAGACGAGGCTGTGCGGCCAACGTGCAACCGGAGGCACTAGAAGAGATCACCCGGTGACAGCTCGTCTTCGTGGTCATCCTCGTAGTCCTCGTGGTCCTCGTCGTCGGCGCGCAGAGCGCGTTCGGCGGCGACGAGTGCGATCACGATGGTTGCTGCATACACGAAGACGATGATGGCGATCGCCGGAGGAAAGATCGAGAATCGTGCCGCGACCCGGGAGCAGAGCACCACCACCAAGAACTGCGGCAGCGAGGCGATCACTGCGCCCGCCGCAGTGTGATTGAACCATGTGGTCAACCTGACTGCGCTCGGTTTTAAAGCAACGATGACCGGCTCCAGTATGAGGAAACCGAAACACGCTGCGGAGCCAAGAATGGAGGGCGGGCGGGCGGCCCCACCCTGGGCTGTCACCCAGAGAAACACGGCCACCGCGAGGTAGGCACCCTCCTGACCCAAAGAGGCACCAACCTTGGGCCAGGCAAGGAAGGCGATGGGGACCGACACGGCAACCAGGGCCACCGCCCATTCGGTGTCGGGGACGGCGAGGAACATTCCAATAACAGCCATCGTGTAGAAAACCACGCCGAGGCCCATGCCCGAATGACGCTTCTCGAAATCGTTGATCAAGAAGCCCACGGCCGGGATCATCACCATGATCAGGGCTCGAACCCACATCAGCTCGGTGACCGGTGTCGTCTGGGCGAACCAGATCGCGCCGGGCACGACCAGGATGGGCTGGGCCCATACCGGGACTCCGGGGATTCGAGCCAGAACGGCCCCGGCGAGGATGACCCCCAGGGCGGGCAACTCGGCGCTGACTGTCTCCTCGACCCGCATCAACGAGCCGGTGATCGCCACGGCGATCAGGATGCCGGCAATGGGAAGCGGTGGCTTGTCCCGTCCTGACGCCAGGCGCAACGCCCAGCCGACTACGAGCGCCACCAACCCGAATCGTAGCCCCGCAAGGAAATGATCCGTCTTGAGGAGCTCTAGCAGGCCAAGGAGATCTTCCACGGTTTGAGTCTAGGAATGAAGGGTCAGGGGCATCCACCCGGGAAGCGGAGATGTTGGTCCGACGTCACGTTGTAGACGACGGATGGTGCGATTCCACCTGGTGGGACAAGTCGAATGTCGACAGAGGTCTCATCGCCGAGCCCGAAATGAGCCGTCGGTGCCACGCCCGCCGAGTAGCCCTGGGTCACGGTTATCTCTCGAGCGCCGAGCAACGATCTGATTTCGCCCACACCACCCGTCCGGTAGACCTCCACCCTCCATCCGACACCAAAGCCTTGCTCCGCCCCCACCGAGACCTCGAGCCAGTGACCGGAGCCCGTTTCGTTGCGAAGAAGGAGCGAAGGCAATGATGGCTCCCACTCGACGAGGAATAGATCGAGACGACCGTCGCGGTCGACATCGGCTGAGGGTCCCGCCACCCAATACTGGGGGTTTCCCAGCCCTTCAGGTGTGCTGAACCGGGGAATATCTCCCTCCAGCCCCTCGTGACGGAAGATGGCCGGCCGCATCCCGTTCGCGGTGGAAGCAGTGGTGAACAAGTCCGGCCATCCATCGTTGTCGAAGTCGTTGATCTCGACATGTGGCGCTTTCGTCGGCAGACCGATGAGCCCGGCGGCCTCGGTCACGTCTTCGAAGCTCGGGTTGCCCGCCGCGTCGACGCCCCGGTTGAGGTAGAGCCGCACCGGAACCCTGGTCCCGTCGTCCACGGTGCTGTTGAAGTGATGACCGACAAGGAGATCGAGCAGGCCATCCCGGTTCAAGTCGGCGACCGAAACCCCAGCCACATCATCCTCCTCGCCGAAGAACTGCCATGCGAACACAGAAGCATCAGTCTCGCGGAATGTCCCGCCACCGTCGGCAACAAAGAGCCGGTTGGACCCGGCCACGAAGATGTCCTGTAGGCCATCTCCGGTGAGGTCGGCCACCGCCACCCCGAGACCGTGCACATCTGATGGCAGTCCGGCTGTGGAGGTGGTGTCCTCAAAACGGAGACCACCCAGGTTTCGCAGCAGAACACTGCTCCCGTCCGAGAATCGGTCCTCGGCGATGAAGAGGTCGTGTAGACCGTCGCCGTCGTAGTCGAGAACCCCCACCGACCGTCCCCCGAACTCGGTGGGAAGTCCCGTGTCTTCCAACGGAACAAGGACCCCCTCATCGTTGCGCAATATCTGGCTCGGCGGGGCTCCGGCGGTGTCTTCGTCGTAATTTCGGGCGACAACAAGGTCGAGATCGCCGTCCCGGTCGAGATCCGCTACCGCCCCTCCGGAGGTTCGGGTGAACATGTCGGGGAGGCTGTCTGCCGCGACGAAGGCTCCGGATGAGGAGAACAGCAATCGGTCCGGCGATGGGCCCTGGGCCCCACGGACCTGATACACCTCAGTTTCCCGGTCGGCGAATGACCCCATGAAGAGGTCGAGATGGTGATCTCCGTCAAAGTCGCCCCACACGGCGGCGTGACCGTGCATGCCCAGCAGCGGCTGGATCAACCCCATCGCCTCCGTCTGATCAGAGAACGAGATGCCATCACTTCCGCTGGCGGCCGGAGCGGACCAGCAGGTCGCACCGTCGCCTTCGGTCAGCGACCCTCCACTACCGGAGGAGAGCTGTGTGGTGGAGACGCTGTTCGAGCCCACCGTCGTCTCTGACCCTGAGGGCATTCCCGACTCATCCGAGGGAGCGCATGCGACAAGGGCTGAGACCAGTGCCAGTGTGAGACATCTGTTCACGGCAGATGCACGGCGAGAAGCACCACTTCACCGAAAACGTCATCAACCCCTAGTCCTGCATTGAGACCAACGAACAGCTTCTTTCCCGACGCGTCGAAGGCGACGCTGTAGCTACCGCCGAGAGTCAAGCCGAGGTGCTGTTCGGCCATGAGGTTCAGCTCGACGACTACCTCTTCCTCACCGGTTCCGATGTCGACCCGGACGAGGGGAGTGCCCGACTCGGCGCTGCCCCCATGGGCGTCCGGGATGTAATAGAAATGCTCACCGTCGGGATCCATGACCATGCTGGCCGTGTACCCACGAGCAGGCGCCAGGGTCTGAATCTCGCCTGATGGGTGGAGGACGAAGAAGGTGTAGGGCTCATCGGTCACGGCCGCAATCCGCCCATCCGGCGCCGGTGCCGTCGAGGCCCGTAGCCAATCAGCCGGCATGTCGTGCGGGTGGGTCGAGATTTCGTTCGACGAGGGGTCATAGACCGCAAGCTGCCCCCCGCCGATCGAGTAGTAGGCCCGACCTTCTGCGTCCACGATGAGGTTGCGAAAGCCGACGTGAGGGCTGTCCGGGCCTTGGAAGACCATCTCTTCGCTCACCATGTCGAACACGAAGAACGGTCCCTGCTCGATGTCCTCATTCATCAGCACGGGGTCGATCGCCTCGCCGTAGAGCAACCCTCCCTCGGCCCAACCAGCCAGCGAGGCCTGACCGTGTTGGTCGACCGGGACCGAGAGCGGATCGATGGTGCGCAACCCGGGATCGATTCGGAACAACAGGTCACCCCGGTAAGAGCTATCGAAGCGGATCTCCCGAGAGCTTCCCCAGTAACTCGAGAAATAGATCTCGCCACAGGGCCCGCCCACCATCTGCCCGTGGACCTTGCCGTATCCCCAAGAGCCCGCCTCGTGGTCGACGTAGGACAAGAGATCACCAACCCTGGTCAGGCTGCTCGATGCCGGATCGTATTCGAAGATGTACGAGTTTCCGTCCGGTCCGATGTGATCGCCGATGGCGGAGAAGAACCGACCGTCTTGGAGGACCAGACCCTGCCCCCATTGGCTCCAGGGATTCCCTTCGTAGGTGGGTCTTGGGTAGACGACCCCCTCGACCCGGACGCCGTTGCTCTCCCCAAGATCGATCATTGCGGCCGAGTCGGTCTCGAGGAAGGGCTCACCCGGCTCGAGATCGGAGCAGGCACCGGTGCGATCAGGTGGATCCAACGTGGGCGGCGAGCCGGCACCAATCTGTGAGGTCGAGGTCGAGGCTCCGCTACCCGGGTTCGAGCTCACCTCAGTCGTGTTCCCTGCGGTCTCACCCTCCCCTCCTGCCATCATGCTCCCAATGGCAACACCGCCCGAAAGAGCAATGACCAGGACCACGGCGAGCAGCACGCGTCTCCACCCCGCCGAACTCCCACTGCCCATGATCAGAGACTAGCCGCCCATGGGGATTGTCGACCACAGAGAGCGGTCGGATGGCAGCGATCGGTGTTGTGAGAGTCCGGTCCCGTACTAGCCTGTGTGGCTTCAGAGGGGAACGAGCGAGCAGTTGAGGGGGACCAGTCGGTGAGCGAAGCCATGACCGACGCCGCCAGTGTCCGGGTCACACAACTGTCCAAGGTCTATCACCCGTCGCCTGGATGGATGAAGCTGCTGGTCCGGACCAACATCAAAGAGGATGTCGTGGCTCTGGACAGGGTCAGCTTCGACGTCGGCCCGGGGAAGATCTGTGCGGTCGTAGGTCCCAATGGCGCGGGCAAGACCACGACCTTTCGCATCCTCATCGGCCTCACCACCTCTACAGCCGGGGAGGCGAGGGTGATGGGCTACGACTGCGACCGGGAGTCGGTGACCGTACGGCATCTCGTCGGATGGATGCCCGCCGAGGACAGGAGCTTGATCATGCGTCTCTCCTGTGCCGAAAACCTCTACTTCCACGGCCAGCTCCAGGGTCTGAAGGGTGAGGATTTGAGAGAGCGGATCCGACTGGCGCTTTCCCGGGTCGGGTTGGCCCACGCTGCCGAGTCGACGGTGTTCGCACTGTCGGCCGGGATGCGGGCGAGACTGCAATTGGCCCGAGCATTGCTCCACGACCCCAGAGTCTTGATCCTCGATGAGCCCACAGGTTCGGTCGACCCGGTCGCATCGCACGAACTGCTCAACCTGATCATCGACATCGTCGAGACGCAGGGCCTGGCCGCCATGATCAGCTCGCACCGGCTCGAGGAGATCGAGGCTCTCCATTCGCACGCGATCCTCCTCGACCGAGGTCAGATGAAATACGACGGCGACCTCGACACTCTGAGAGCACAACTCGACCGGCCCAGCATCGAGATCGAGTTCACCACACCCGACGCAGCACAGAGGGCAGCCAAGGAGATCGAGAATCCGGGCCTGGCCGAGACGGTTCAACTCGATGGGATCCGGGTCAATTGCGTCCTCGCGCCGGAGATCACAGTGGGAAGTGTGCTCGCCTCCCTGAGCCCTCTAATCGACCAGGTGACTCACATCAGAGAGGTGCAGACGCCGCTCCGCGACCTCCTCGCCGAGATGTACCGACGGAACGAACCAGACGAAGACGACTCATGACCAACACCCGACGACCTCCGAGAGTCAAACCGTCATCAATCACCGCCGCATTCCTCAGGATGGACTTCATCGAGGACATCAGCTACCCGATGTCCTTGATCCTCCACAAGCTGGGCGTGGTGGTGCCAGTCCTGATCTACTTCTTCATCGGAGACCTGGTCGGCGAAGCGCCCGAGGTGGGCGCCGACTACTTCACATTTGCAACCATCGGGCTCTTCGTCTCGACCATCCTCCAGGGCGCTCTCAGCGGGTTCGGGGGCTCGCTGCAGCGAGCCCAGAATCGCGGGACCTTCGAAACCCTGCTGGTGGAGCCGGTTCCCTGGAGCTTCCTCCCCTTCGCCATGAACATCTGGAGGGTGGTAGACAGCTTCATCAGCGCCATCCTCATCTTCCTCCTCGGCCTGGCGCTGGGCGCCAATTACACCATGGGAGGGCTACCTGCATTCGGGACGCTCATCATCCTGGGTGTGCTGGCCAGCACCGCCATCGGGATCCTGTCCTCCAGCCTCATGCTCCTGGCCAAGCGGTCACAACCGATATTGACCCTCTACGGGTTGGCGGCGTCCCTACTGGCAGGAGCGGTGTTCTCGGTGGATCAACTTCCGGCCTACCTTCGATGGGCGAGCTACCTGCTCCCGCATACCTATGTGATCAACTCGGCCCGTGCCGTGCTCATGGACGACCCCGGCACCTTTTCCATCCCATTGGGCACTGCTGTCATAGCCCTGGTCGCCTTCAACATCGTGGTGTTCGGATTGGGTCTGTGGTTGTTCTCGCGGTCCCTCCAGTACGCGAGAAAGATGGGAATGCTCAGCGGTTACTAGCCGCGACGTCGTCACAGAATCGATTCGATCTCTTTCATGGCACGACGCGCCCGGACGCTGTAACGATCGAAACGGGTCTCTCTTCCCAACTCAACGATCTTCAGCAGCCATGGGACCCTCAACGCCAGCCAGTTGGGACTCTGCCTCAGATCCGGATCACCATAACCCTCCAGCAGAGCGCTAACCGAGGCATCCGCCCAGGAGTGCGATGTGACGGTGTCGTACTCGACACGGAAGGCAAAACGTGCGACATCGTAGCCACGGAGCTCCGGCGTCCAACTGAAGTCGATCAGGCCTATTCCGCCCTGTCGGATCAGGACGTTACTCGAGCTGAAGTCACCGTGGACATAGATGAGCCCCCCGGGTTTGTTCAGGGTCACGGGATCCAGTTCCTCCATCCGTCTCGCCAGAGCGGTAAGCGTCGGTTCGGCGAGGGCACGGCGCATTCGCGTCAGCCGCTTGTCGATGGACCGCTGCACATCCGAATCGTCGACCTCCACTGGCTCCGGAGAACACTGCTCGATCAGGGCCGCCGCCCGGCCGATCAGCCTGAGGTTCTCCAGGATCCGTTGCCGTCGTGCCCGAGTGACGGTGTGCCTCCACGCTTTGCCGAACGCCTCGCCCTCCACTCCCAGAGTCACATGTGTCAGCGATGACGGCTCGACCACCAGTGTCTGGGAAAAGGTGATCGGATGGCCGGCGACGAGGCGTGCCAACTCCTGGTCGAGCATCCGAGTCCGTGACAGCCCTTCAGCGGCCTCCTTCTCCCACCGGTGCAAGCGTGCTGGATCCCTGATAGGCAGGTGAAGGACCTTGTAGTAGGCGTCAACCGGTGTGCCCGGAGGATCGACCGCCCGAATCAGGAAAAGCGATGAGCGCCGACGGTCGACCCGTTCCCCGACCTCCCATTCGACTTCGGTTCCGGACGGCCAGCCCACGATGCCCCCGGCCGCCCGCGCCACTTCAGCAAGCAACTTCGGGTCCGGGGCGGTCGGCCTCGCAGGTTCGGGTCTGGGTTCGGTCACTCCATCCGCAGCCGGATGCGCTGGAGTCAACAGATAGCCAATGACGCGGTCACGGCGGCGACGCTACGCCGGAGGGCAAAACGGGTCAAGGCAGGCTCGAACTGGCAGCCGAACAAGGACCACTCCCATTGACCTGTATCTTGCGGCATCGATGAGCGTTGCTCGACCAAAGCCGTCACGTTTGTGGTACCTGCGTCGAAGCGTGTGGCGTGACGCCAGGAACCTGACTCGATACGGGTTGCAGGCTCCCCGATGGAGTCAGTTGATATGGGTTGATCCCCTGAGCTGTACCTCCTTCACCTCCTCGTACAACCGCGGGTATACCGGCCAGGTGGTTGGTGGCGACTGGGATATCGAAACCCTCCCGCTCGTCGAGGAACCGAAGATCCGGGCGTGCCGGGAGCATTGGGTCGACGGGCTCAGCTGGGAAGCCACCGGCATCATTGACGTAATCGTTGCGGAGATCGAGCGAAGAGGCTCGAAGGATGGATGCAGGAGCCTCGATGATGTGGTGGAGCGGTATCGTCGGCTCGACGCCATGTTCGAAAAGGTCGGGCACGAGAACCGACTCAAGCGGCGCCAGGAGATCGATCCCAACAGCTTCCGGGAGCGAGGCGGGGTCTATTTCCACATCGGGCGTGACAACACACCCGTGTTCGGTGGTGGCGGATGTCATCGTCTCGCCATGGCCCAGATTCTCGAACTCCCAGCCATTCCCGGGCAATTGGGTGTCGTCCACGAACATTCCTTGGCCACCTGGAAGGGACTGTTTCAGACTGAACCTGCGAAGCGATAGCGGCAGGGGGCGGTGACCCTTCGGTCTTGGATCGGGTACGTCTAGCTCCTTGCCGTAGGGCCGGTTTGAACACGCTCGATGGTGATTGCCCACCCTGCGTCACATTTTTATTTGCGTAGCCCTCCCAAAGCAGTTACTTTGCCGCGAGTGGGGGTCTGATTCATCGGGCCTAATCGATAAGCGCTGGGAGTGCACGATGTTCGGAAATGTCCTTTTGTCCCTTTCTCTGCTGGCATCGCTTTTGGGGGCGTCACCTCTGGCAGAGGCCCAGACGCCCGACACGAGTGGATTCACCGCAGAAGCCATCGACACCGATCCCATCACCGACCGTGTCGGTTTGGTCGACCCGGCCACCGGAATCTGGTATCTGCGTGGACAGAACGCCTCGGTCGGGAGTTTCTTCTATGGGAATCCGGGTGACTACCCCTTCGTCGGTGACTGGAACTGTGACGGGGTGGACACCCCGGGCCTGTACCGCCAGTCGGACGGTTTCGTCTACCTGCGAAACTCCAACAC
>CAYYRT010000409.1:0-3972 GCA_964474055.1 uncultured Acidimicrobiaceae bacterium
CAGACCCGCCCGCATCCCCTTCCCCTGATGCGTGATTCGCCGCTATCCGTGGTGATGCACGGTGTTGGGGGCACCCACGATTCGCCGAGGCGACGTTTCGAGAAGTATCCTGACGAGCCACTCGGTCCGAGTAGAGTCCGAGTCGCTCAAGCGGGGACTCTGAAGTCACCCCCTTAGGGGTACGGGCTTGCCCGCTGATTAAGAGGGCGCCTTCGCGCTCAGGCCGGAAGCCCGGCGAGGCGCAGTGCGGCCGCCACGTCATCGCGGTCCTCCGGCCGCCGGTACGGAAGCGCTCGTGTGAGATCACCGACCGTCAGCGCCCCTTCCTGCGTCTGGAGCTCCCGGATCACCCCACGCGCGGCCTCGTCCCGGCCGAGACAGGCCAGAATCGCGGCCAGGTACGTCAGCTGGTGGGGAACCGGAATGGGCTCCCGCTGGAGCGCATCCAGCGCTTCCTCGAAGCGGCCCTGGTGGTAGAGGGCCCGCGCGAGACGGAGCCAGTACCGAGGCATGTAGTAGGGGTTGAGACGCATGGCGCGCCGCACCCACTGCTCGCCCTCCTCCGGCCGACCCAGAAAGGTGGCCAGTTCGCCCATCTGACACACGATTCGATCATCGTTCGGGTTGAGTGTGAGGGCACGCTCGAGATGGAACTCGGCCTTGTCGAACTCCCGCCACACGAGATGGAAGGCGCCGAGGATCCGGTGCACTTCACTCTCTCCATCGTCGAGCATGTACGCCTTCTGGACCTGCTCGAAGCAGCGCGTAAACAGCGCTTGATCCTGATCGAAGAACGTCCGCTGAAAAATCGCGCAGGCCAACCACGCGTATGCCAGCGCGTACGCGGGGTCGAGGACCACCGCGCGCTCGAACATCTCGATGGCGCGCGTGTTGTCCTCGAGCGTGAACCGGTGATGGTAGTCCTTGCCTCGCAGGAAGCAATCGTACGCGGCTAGGCTCTCGGGGGCTTTCCGCCGCGCGTGGTCCAGCGAATCCGCCTCCACTCGACCCACCAGCGTCGCCACCAGCATCTGGACGATCTCGTCCTGGACCCGGAAGATCTCGCCGAGGTCGCCGTCGTGCTGATGCGCCCAGACCTCGGCGCCGGTCAGTGAATCCCCGAGGTGGACCGTCACCCGGACCCGCTCGCCCCGCCGCCGCACCGTGCCCCGGACGACGTAGTGCACGCCGAGCTCTCGGCCGACCCGGCGGGGCTCCTGATCCTGCCCGCGGAGCGCGTAGGTGGTGACCGGCGAGATCACGAGCAGCGACCCGAACCGGGACAGTGCCGTCGTGATGTCCTCGGCGATTCCGATGCCGAAGTACTCCTGGCCGGCGCTGTCCTCGAGGCTCGTGAACTCCAACACCACGATCGACGGCCGGTCCGGAAGCGAATGGGGGTCGGGCGCGCCAACGGCGGCCGCCGCGCGTGCCTCGGCCGGCTCGTCCGATCGGGGGTGGCGAAGCGATTCGTAGAGCCGCATCGTCTCGGCGCTCGGAGCGACTCCCAGGTGGCGTTGCAGCGCCGCGACACAGGTCTGGTACTGCCGGATGGCGGCCGGACGGCGGCCGCACCGCCCATAGAGCTCGATGAGGAGCCGGTGCCCTTCCTCGCTCGCCGGATCGAGGGCCAGCAGACGCCGGGCCAGCTCCATGGCCTCGTCCACCGCGCCCTCCTCGGCCCGCGCAGTGGCGGCAGCCCCGAGCCGATCGCACGTCAACCGCGTCAGCCGGGCGCGCTGGTCGGCCAGCCACTCATCGAAGGGATCCTCGCCGAGGCTCAGCCCCTCGAGGAGCTCGCCCGGGCCGGTCGGCCCGGTGGGCTTCCAGTCGCCGTTCTCGAGCGCTGCCACATCCACCTCGACGACACGCGGGTCGAGGTAGAGGGCGTCACCGTCGGCCGCGATCACGCCCTCGCCGAGGATCCGGCGCACCGCCGAGACGCACTGCCGCAGGTTGTGACGGGCGCGCTCCTCCAGCATGTCGCCCCAGAGCAAGCCCGCCAGGTGCTCGCGGGAGTGGCGGCGGCCGGACGGCAGGGCCAGGTACGCGAGGAGTCCTTGCGCCTTCTTGCCGGGCACCTCCACGGGCCGACCTTCCGCCTCCACGCTGAACCGACCCAGCAGGCCCAGCCTGAGCGGCCGGCCGGTCACGGGAGATCGACGCGGAATAGACGCTCGATTGACGCCCCGGGTGACGCGCGGCTGACTCCCGCTGCTCGATCCTGTCGGCAATGGATGACTCCTGCAAACCCCTCGTGCGAAGGAGAGAGCGCCATGGACGATACCACACCTGCCCACGTCGTGACCCGGTACGAGAAGGACACCTGGAGCCGGTGCGCCGAGAGCTATGCCGACACGTTCCACGGGCTCACGAGCCAGGCCCTCCCGCACCTCATGAAGGCCGCCGCCATCGGCGCCGGCATCGGGGTGCTCGACGTGGGCTCGGGACCCGGTGACGCCAGCGCCGTCTTCGCCGGCGCCGGGGCGAGGATCACGGGGGTCGACTTCTCCCGGCCGATGGTCGAGGTCGCGCGTCGCCGGCACCCGGCGCTCACCTTCCACGAGGCCGATGTCGAGAAGCTGCCGTTCGACGGGGAGAGCTTCGAGGCGAGTGTGGCCAACTGCGTCGTGCATCATCTGGCCCGCCCGGTGGTCGTCTTCAAAGAAGTGTCGCGCGTGCTCAAGCCCCGTGGCCGGTTCGCGTTCACCGTCTGGGGCGCGCCCGAGGAGCAGACCGGCTTCGGCGTGTTCTTCGCCGCCGTCCAGGCCCATCACAACATGGAGGCGCTGCCCCAGGGCCCCCTGTTCGGCGTCACTGATCGGGCCATCTACGAGACCATGCTCGCCGAGGCCGGCCTCGGGGCCTTCCAGCTGTCGCGGCACGACGTGTTCTGGCGCACGCCGACCCTGGATCCGGTCCTACGGGGCTTGTGGGCCTGGGGCAACATGGCGGCGCTCCCGCGGCAGCTCCAGACGCAGATCGAGGCGACCACCCGGGAGAACGCCAAGGCCTACCAGCGCCACGATGGCTTCGTCTTCCCTCACTCGGTCCTGCTCGGCGTGGCGGTCAAGAGGTAACCGCAACCAACCGGGACCCCGGCCATCGCCGAGGAGCCCGTCATTGGTCGGCCGTCAAGGACTCGAACCTTGGACCCGCTGATGAGAGTGAGCCAGTAGTCTAGAGAACGTCCCATCCGGGCTAGGTCCTGCACCTTGACCCAGTCTTCCGGATGGGGATTTCCGTGCGCTTCCCAGACACAGAAGGACGGGCAGAGGACTTCCAATCCCGCGTGCAGTGTTGAGCCGGTTGTCGCGAAGGTCTTTTGGTCCCGCGTCAGTACCCGGGGGCGTGATCGTCGCATAACACCCTGGCTGTGATCCGGTCATCGTGTGTGAAGGTGCGATATCGGTGGTTGCGGGCCCTGAAATGCTAACCGCCGCTGGTCGTTTCGCGTAAGTTTTATTGCTCTGCGGCCTGACCCCAGTGGGCTATACTTCGGTCAGCGTCCGCATGACACGCGGCTGGCACGGAGGCCACCATCGAATGGGTCGTGACATCTGGCCCGGTTCACCTCCCGGTTGACCCTCAACTTCACCTCGAGGTCCGGAGCACCGCGTTGACCTCCGATGCGGGGCTGTCACTGCCGCTGGAGTCGGACGAACGCCTCGGCCTGAACACGCTGACGGGACGGCCTTCCACTGATCCTCGCACCGGACACGACCGCCAGTTCCCCCTACGAGATCTATTCCGCCAGCGCATCGATAGCAGCTTGGCGGGTGACGAGGACACCAACGACGCTGAGCGACTGGCCGAGGATCCAGGGGCCTGCCCATCGAGCTGGACGTCCGTATTAGCCGACCCTGCGGGCGGATGGTGCGGGGCGGCAACAGGGGATCGACGGAGGGTGCGTCATGGGGCGTAAACCGACTGCACGGTTCGACGCGAAGGCGTTCCTGACGAAGGCCAGCA
>CAYYRT010000410.1:0-12122 GCA_964474055.1 uncultured Acidimicrobiaceae bacterium
GCGGGGGTCGACCATCACCTTCTCGGTCAGCGCGGTCCTCGAGGCCGCGCAGCTCGTCGAAAGGTCTCATCACCCCGCTCTCACCGACGTCCTCCTCCTGACCGTGGGGGCGGTCGCGGGCGGTGCCGCCCTGAGGCGCTACCGTGAGATCATCCGCGTCTGAAAGCATGATAGACTCCCGGTACCTCGACCGAAATGTGTAGAAGACAGCCCGGATGACCGACCAGCCGGAAGGGGCGCTCCGGATCTACAACGAGGAAGAGTTTTACCGCCTGTTCGCGTGGGAGGTTCAGCGCGCCACTCGCTACCAGGACTTCCTCTCCCTGTGCCTGCTCCGTCCGGATCACTCCGGCCCCTCGCGGGCAGAGCTCCTCAACGCGGTGGCGCAGCGGGTGGTGGAGCTCCTGCGATCGACCGATCTGGTTGGAATGATCGATGACATCATCGCGGTGCTCCTCGTGCACACTCCCGACAGCGATGCAGCCCTCATCATGGAGCGCCTGCGCGGCCGCGTGGAGCGCCATGCGTTTCGGGTCGTGCCAGGAGGACCCGACGTGATGCCGACGCTGAGCCTCGGGCTCGCGGGGTTTCCCAGCAATGCGACCAGCGATGGGAACTTGTTCGCTCACGCCCGCACGCGGCTGACCGAGGCCTGGGAAGCCCGGCGCCGGTCTCCGCAGACCCCCTGACCGAGCCCGCTGTCTTGTCGAGCTTCCGCAACTCGGCTAAGATCCGGGTGCGCGTCGAAGGAGGCATCGGCGCATGGCCCGCTACGTCGCCGGACGAGTTTCGTCTCCATCAGCGGGATGTGGCGTCAGCCTGCCTACAACTCAAGTTGAAGGGAAAGCGGATCCGGTACATCAGCAGCAGTATCGTGCCCGCGGAGGACCGCAGTCTTGATCTCTTCGGAGCCGACAGTGCCGAGGTCGTCCAGGAGGCCCACCGCGCCGCCCGGATCGCGTACGCGCGAATCGTCGAGGTCCTCGATTTCACGCCGAGCTTCGTCCCCAGGGATCTCTCTCGATCCCGGCACTCACTCCAGCGGACCATCGGTGCTCCGACCACTTGTAGGCTGAAAGGGGCCAGCGAAGCCATGACTGAGCAGTCTGCTCCCGGGTTGGCGCGATGGCTTGAGGACGGGCAACGTCTCTTCCGGGTGTGCCTCGAGACGCTGGAGAGCTCCGACCGTCTCCAGGGCCGATGCCAGACCCTTGAAACCGAGAACGCGATGCTTCGAGAGGAAGTGGCTCGCCTTCGCCACAAGGCCGACGTGCTGGAGACGGAACGGGCCGAAATGATCGCAGCCGTCAACGACCTGGCCGGGCACGTGACCCAGGCGGTCGATCAGATCCTCCAGAGGGCCGAGGACGGCGAGACCTCCTAATAGGCAATGCACCCCAGTCGGAAGCGCGCCGTTGACTGTCCGGCCCGTGACAGCGTGACGTTCGGCGCGCGGAGACGCGTAGAAGTTACAAGGTTGATGTAAGTTTTACTCTGAATGACACGACTCCGCGCCGCGCTCAGAGTTCCGAGGGAAGGAGCAAGGGCCTGGAGCGCCAGCACGGCTTCGGAAGTTGCATTCGCGCTCGCCGCCGGCTCATGGGCGCGCGGCACCGATGATTACTGCAGCTTGGATCAACTGTGACACTTTGCATATCCACTTTAGAATCTACGCAAAGCTTGCGGCCGGCATAAATCCTCAGTAACCTACTGATATTCCAGACATTTTCTGGTCGTCTTGTCGCGTAGCTCAGAAAGAGCGCAGAAAGAATGTGATAGGGGGTAGATTATTTCCTACAGAGTGAAGGCGAGTTCCGAATCATAGATTGTCTCTCGTCAAGAATATCAATACGTTATCCATCCTATGTGAACCGCCCCATGGCACTGACCTTGCTTTGTGTTCCGCCGCCCGGTGCACACACGCGTGGACATGGGCACAGGACTTTACCACAGCCCCCTCGGCGGGCAGCTTGACGCGTCTGCTCATACCGGGTACGCGAGCGGGTCTCCGAGGCGACACATGCGGCAGGAAGACGACGCGATGAAGACCAGACTCGTGCTCGTGGTCACGGCGGACGAGGACGTGCAACGCCGCGTGGCTGCCTGGCTGAAGGAGTTCGGGCACGAGCCGGCGGTCGTGGCATCCGGCGTGGACACGCTTACCGAGCTCGGGACCAGACACTTCGTCCTGACGCTTGTCGATCTCGATTCCGAAGGCACAGAACTGGTGGGGCGCCTGTCGAGGGAAGGCGGGACGCCGGGAGCCGTGGTCGGGCTCGTTTCCGGGTCGAACGGGTGCGAGGCCACGATCTCGGGGGAATTGGGCGTGGACCACGTGCTGCACAAGCCTTTCACTGCGGAGGATCTCGAGAGCGCTCTCAAGCAGGCCCTCTTCAAGCGTCCGACCCGGTCGCGCTCGACCGAGGAGGATGCCGATGGGCGCCTCCAGCAGGAGGTCGGGCTGTGGCAGAGCCCCAAGATGCGCGAGGTCCGCGAGATCATCGAGCAGGCGGCGTGCGCGGACGTGACGGTCCTGATCGCGGGAGAGACCGGCACCGGAAAGGACATCGTCGCGCGCGCGATCCATCACGCTTCCTCCCGCCAGCACGGGCCCTTCGTCAAGGTCAACTGTGCCGCGGTCCCGCGCGAGCTCCTGGAGAGCGAGCTGTTCGGGCACGAGCGAGGCGCCTTCACCGGCGCGCACCAGCTGAAGATCGGGAAGTTCGAGGCCGCGGACCGGGGCACCATCTTTCTCGACGAGATCGGCGACCTGCATCCGGCCCTGCAGGGTAAGCTCCTCCACGTTCTGCAGGACGGCAGCTTCTCACGGGTCGGCGGGCGGTCCACCGTCAACGTGGACGTCCGCGTGGTCGCGGCCAGCAACCAGAACCTGGAGCAGGCGGTGGCCGGCGGTCGTTTTCGGGAAGATCTCTACTACCGCCTCAACGTCATCCAGGTCGTGGTCCCACCGCTTCGTGAGCGCCCCAGCGAGATCCCGATCCTGGTCGAGTATTTCATCCAGCGCTATTCGAGGCTCTTCCGTCGCGAGCGTTTCACGCCCCCGCCAGAGACCATGGCGCGGCTGCTGCAGCACAGCTTTCCGGGCAACGTCCGCGAGCTGGAGAACATGGTCAAGCGGATGATCGTGCTGGGTGATCCCCTCCTGCGCGGCGCGTTCCTGCCCAGCCCCATGGCCGGCACCCAGGAGGGCGGCCCTCTGCGCGCGGCCAAGGCCGCCCCGGCCTCGCTCAAGGACATCGGCCGGCGGGCCGCGCAGATGGCCGAGCGGGAAGCCATCCTGCAGGCGCTCGAGCAGACCCGCTGGAACCGGGTGCGCGCCGCGAAGCTCCTGGAGATCAGCTATCGGGCCCTGCTGTACAAGATCAAGGACGCGGGACTCGATCGAGAACGGCGGGGGGCGCACCGCCCGTGAGCCGGCGAGCGAGCTCGATGCTGGAGGAGGGAGAAGGCGGCGGCGGGATCGGAGTGGACCGGCTCCGGGCCGCCTGGAGCCGGCACAAGTGGCTGGGCATCACGCTGTTCGCGCTACCCCTCACCGCGGGGGCCGCCCTCGTCCTCTCCCTGCCTAACGTGTATCGCTCCACCGCGACCGTCCTGATCGAGCGGCAACAGGTGCCGGAGGAGTTCGTGCGACCGACGGTCACGGGGGAGCTGGAGGCCCGCCTGACGACGATGAGCCAGGAGGTCCTGAGCCGCTCGCGACTCGAGCCCCTCATCAAGCGTCTGGACCTGTATTCGGAGCTCCGGCAGGGGGAGCTGGAGGGGCCGCACATGGAGGCGGCCATCGGGCGCATGCGCGGCGACGTCAAGCTCGAGCTGCGGGAGAGCACGACCGGAGGGCCGCGCCGCCAGACGATCGCCTTCGCCATCTCCTACCGGGGCGGCAACCCGGAGACGGTCGCCCTCGCCACCAACACGCTGGCCTCCTCGTACGTCGAGGAGAACCTGAAGGCCCGCGAGCAGCACGCGAGCGCCACCACCGAGTTCGTCCGCGTCCAGCTCGCCGAGGCCAAGACCCGCCTCGACGAGCAGGAGCGGAACCTGAGCGCGCTCAAGGCCCGTTACGTGGGCGAGCTGCCCCAGCAGGCCCAGGGGAATCTGGCCCGCCTGGAGACGATGAACTCCCAGCTCCGCCTGAACAGCGACAACCAGGTGCGCCTTGCCGAGCGCCGGGAGAACCTCCAGATCCAGCTCTCTCAGCTCCGCACCGAGGCCGGGATCGAACCCGACGAGGTCCGCCTGCAGCGGCTCAAGGGAGAGCTCACCGAGCTCCGCGTCAAGTACACCGATCTCTGGCCCGACATCATCCGGCTGAAGCACGAGATCGCCACCCTGGAGAAGCAGCTGGCCGAGCCAAAGCCGGCCAGGCAGCCGGTGGAGGAGGTGCCGCCCACCCCGCAGGCGCTGCGGCTGCAGGAGGCGCTCAAGTCCACCGAGACCGAGCTCGCCCTCCTCAAGACGGAGGAGGCGCGGCTCCGGAGCGGCATCGCCGCACTTCAGGTGCGGCTCGACAACGCGCCGAGACGGGAGCAGGAGTTCACGGACGTGACGCGCGACTACGAGAGCACGAAGGAGCTCTACCTCACCCTGCTGAAGCGCTACGGAGAGGCGCAGATCGCCGAGACCATGGAGCAGCGCCAGAAAGGCGAGCAGTTCCGGCTCGTGGAGCCGGCCGTCGCCTCCTACGCGCCCACCGCCCCGAACCGGCCGCGGCTGCTGGCGGTCGTCGCCGCGCTGTCGGTGGCTCTCGCGGTCGGCGCGGTCGTGCTGGCCGAGCTCCTCGACACCTCGTTCCACGGCGTGGACGACCTGCGCGGCTTCAGCACGGTGCCGGTGCTGGTCGCGATTCCCCGCATCGTGACCGAGCTCGACGCGCGGCGCCGCCGCCGCCGGCTCCGGCTGGCGACCGCCGCCCTCCTGATCGCCCTCGTCCTGACCGGCGGCGGTGCCTATGTCCTGGGCACCGGCAACGAGTCGCTGACCAATCTCCTCTCCCCCGCCCGGGAAGCGGGTCGGAGCTGAAGCGATGGCGATCTATCTAGGCTTCTACGGGCTGTCCCGGGAGCCGTTCGGTCCGACGCCGGATCCGGACTTCCTCTTTCTCACCTCCGGTCACCGCGAGGCCCTGGCGCAGCTCGTCTATGCGATCCAGGAGCGCAAGGGCTTCATGCTCCTCACCGCGGAGGTGGGCACCGGCAAGACGACCCTGCTCCGGGCGCTTCGACGGGAGCTCGACGCCAATACCGCGGTAGCATACGTGTCAAACTCGCTGCTTCCCTTCACGGCCATACTGGAGTACATGCTGGAAGAGTTCGAGATCGACAAGCCGGGAGAATCGCACGCGCAGCGCCTGGTCACGCTCCAGAACTTCCTGGTCGAGCGCCACCGGACCGGCCAGAACACCGTGCTCATCCTCGACGAAGCGCAGAACCTCTACCCGCAGACCCTCGAGCAGATCCGGCTCCTCTCGAACTTCGAGACGACCACGGAGAAGCTCCTGCAGATTCTACTGGTGGGCCAGCCCGAGCTCAAGATGAAGCTCGAGCTGCCCGAGATGCGCCAGCTCGGCCAGCGCATCGCCATGCGCGCGACCATCCCCCCGCTGACGCGGATGGGAACGCGGAACTACATCCGGACTCGGCTCCGGCTGGCCGGATGCGACGATCCCAACCTTTTCACCGCCGAAGCCCTCACGCGGATCGCCGAGTACGCGGGCGGGATCCCGCGCATCATCAACACCATCTGCGACCACTCCCTGCTCATCGGCTACGCGGACCAGACGCGGCGCATCGGTCCCGAGATCGTGGGCGAGGCCATCCAGTACCTCGAGGCCGGCCTGCGGCCCCGGCGGAATGCGCGTCGAGCCCGGCCGTCGCTCCGCATGACGCGGACGCGATGGGCCCTCGCGGGCGTGGCGACGGCGCTCGTGACCGGCGTCGGCGCCCTGGCGGTGTCGGACTTCGAGGCGGTATCCGGCGCGGTGGTCACCACGACCTCCTACCTCTCGGACCTCACGCGCTCGCTGCGAGGATTGGTGGATCGATGAGCAAGTTTCTCAAGGCGCTCGATCAGGCCCAGCGCGACCGGGCCCTCGCCGCGCGGGGGCGGCCCGAGGCGGCGCACCCGGCGGCCCCGCCGACCCCGATGGCGCCGCCCGTCGAACCCGCCGAGCCGAGCGCGGTGGCTCCCGAGCCGCCTGCCGCGGCGGCGTTCTGGAAGCCGCAGGCACCGGGCGCCCCCGCCGAGATCGGCGAGGGAGTCGACGACCATCTGGTCAGCCTGGTTGCCCCTACCGCCTTCGAGGCCGAGCAGTACCGGGCCCTGCGGTACCTCGTCGAGCAGCGGCATCGGGCGGACAACCTGACGGTCGTCGCAGTCTCGAGTGCCGGCGGCGGCGACGGCAAGACCACGACCGCCATCAACCTGGCCGGGGCGCTCGCGCAGGCGCCCGAGGCGCGGGTGCTCCTGATGGAAGCTGATCTCCGCCGCCCGTCCATCGGCCAGCAGCTCGGGATGGGCGTGCCCAGCAGTACCGGGCTGGTGCACGCGATCCTGAACCCGAGCCTCTCCCTGGCCCAGGTCACCCAGTCTCGGGCGCCGTTCAACCTGCACGTTGTGCTGGCCGGCCAGGCCCCGCCGAGCCCGTACGAGATCCTCAAGTCGGCGCGCCTGGTCGATCTGGTCGACGAGGCGCGGGCGGCCTACGACTACGTGATCCTCGACACGCCTCCCCTGGTGGGGTTCCAGGACTCCCGCGTCATCACCCGCTCGGTGGACGGGATCATCCTGGTCGTCGGCGCCCACCGGACCTCCCGGCGCCTGCTGGAGGAAGCGCTCAACGTGGTCGACCCGACCAAGATGCTCGGCTTCGTCTTCAATGGAGACGACCAGGGCCTGGCCCGCTTCTACGCCCGGCACTACTATCGGCCGCTGGCGAGGCCGAAGCGCGCGTGGCGGCGCAGCCGCCCGGGCCGCGGTACGGAAGGAGGCGCCGAGTGATCCTGGCCCTGACGGAGGGGGCTCTCCTCTTCGCGGCGGTCTGCGGGATGATCATCGCCTGGGGCCGGCCCCTTCTGACCGAGTGGGACGTGCTCGTCCTTATCCTTCAGGGGACGGTGCCCGCGTTCTGCTGCATCGTCGCCTTCTACTACAACGATCTGTACGATCTGCGCATCGTCCGCACCTTCGGCGAGTTCGCCTCCCGCCTGCTCCAGTCCTTCGGCGTCGCGCTCATCCTGCTCGCGGCCTTCTACACGCTCTTTCGCGAGATGCGGATCTCTCAGGGGCCCCTGCTCTCGAGCCTCCTCATCATCGTGGGCCTGCTCGTTCCCTTGCGCGCGGCCGGCTACAGCATCATGCGCCGGCGCGCGTTTGCCGATCGGGTGCTGATCCTGGGAACCGGCCCTCTGGCGCGCACCCTCATCCAGGAGATCGAAGCGCAGCCACACTATCGCTACACCATCGTGGCGGTGGCGAGCGAGGCCGGAGCGGGCGGCGACGCTCCGCTCGCCTACCCCATGGTCGGGCCTCTGGAGCGTCTCGACAAGGTTATCGAGGACATCCGCCCTGACCGTATCGTCGTGGCCCTGGCCGAACGGCGGGGCCGCCTGCCCATGCGCCAGCTCCTCGAGGCAGAGGCCCACGGGGTAGTCGTGGAGGACGGGCTGGAGACTTACGAGAACCTGACCGGAAAGCTCGCCATCGAGACGCTGACGCCGTCCTTCCTGATCTTCTCCGGGGCGTTCCGCAAGTCTCGCCTTCTCCTGGCGGCTCGGCGCGTGATCAGCCTCGCCGTCGCGGCATTTGGCCTCATCGTCACTGCCCCGCTGATGCTTCTGATCGCCCTGGCGATCAGGCTCGGCTCGGGTAGCCCGATCTTCTTCCTGGACGAGCGGGCCGGCCGCGGGGGGCGCCCCTTCCATCTCATCAAGTTCCGGACGATGCGCAACCAGACAGAGGGTGACGTCCACTCCGTCTGGCAACGTGACGACGCCGCCCGGGTGACGCGCACCGGCCGGTGGATCCGCAAGCTGCGCCTGGACGAGCTCCCGCAGTTCTGGAACATCATCAAGGGCGACATGGAGCTGGTGGGGCCCCGGCCCGAGATGCTCCGGAACGTCAAGACCATGACCGAGCACATTCCCTACTACTCGCTGCGCCACGTGATACGGCCGGGCCTGACCGGGTGGGCCCAGGTGCGGTACGGCTACTCGGTGAGCCTCGAGCAGGTCACCGAGAAGATGCGACACGACCTGTTCTACATCAAGCACCTGTCGCTGTGGTTCGATCTGCGCATCCTGGTGGACACCGCCAAGATCGTCCTGTTCGGCCGCGGCGCGCAATGACCGGACTGTTCTGGCTCGGCGTGGGGTGGCTGGCCTACGTCTACCTGGGCTACCCGATCCTCCTCGCGGTCCTCGGCCTGGTCCGGCGCGTTCGGCCCGTCGTTCGTGATGGCGAGCTGCCGAGCGTCTCGGTCCTGCTCGCCGCCCGGAACGAGGAGCGGGACATCAGCTGGAAGCTTCGTCAGACCCTCGACTGGGACTACCCGCGGGACCGACTCGAGGTCCTGGTCGCCTCCGACGCCTCCACCGACCGCACGGACGACCTGGTGCGAGAGATCCAGGATCCACGCCTGCGGTTCCTGCGTCTCGATGAGCGGGCGGGGAAGAACACCGCCCTCAACGAGCTCGCGCGGCGCGCCACCGGCGAGCTTCTCTTCTTCACCGATGCGAACTCCTCCATCGATCGCGCCGCCCTCCGCCGCATGACCCGCCACTTCGGCGATCCGCGCGTCGGCTGCGTCACCGGTGAGATGGAGGAGGTCGCCGACTCGTCCATCGGCCGGGGTGCGCGAGCCTACTGGGGCTACGAGGCCGTGGTCAAGTACCTGGAGAGCCGCATCGGGTCGGTGCTCGTCTGCGTGGGCTCCGTGTTCGCGGTCCGGCGGGCGCTGTTCAGACCCGTGGACGCGGCCACCGCCAACGATCTCGAGCTCCCCCTTCAGATCGGCCATGCCGGGTACTGGCTCCGGTACGAGCCGGCGGCGCGCTCGGTGGAGCCCGCCGCGGGCTCGCCGGGTGAAGAGTTCGGGCGGCGTCGACGCATCTGCGCCCAGGGGCTGCTCGGCATGTGGCGGCTGCGCCACATGCTTCGGGGCTTGCGGGGCTGGCAGTTTCTCTCCCGCAAGTTCCTGCGCTGGCTCGTGCTGATCCCGATGGCGCTGATCCTGCTCTCGAGCGCCTTCCTGTCGGCAGCCCATGCCGTCTTCGCGATCTTGCTTGCTCTGCAGGGTGCGTTCTACGGACTGGCGCTGAGCGGGTGGATCCTGACGCGTCACGAGCGTCACGAGCGGCACGCCGGCCGCCTGCTGTCGGTGCCGTTCTACGTGGTGCTGGTGGCGGGGGCCGGTCTCGCGGGGGTCGTGGACGCGTGCCGCGGTCGCCGGTTCCACGTGTGGGAGGTCGCGGCGCTCTCTCGCGGCCGGTCGAGCGGTAGAGCCTGAGGTCGGGCCTTGAAGGTCGCCGTCGTCACCGTCCGGTTGCCATTTCCATTGAACTCCGGGGGCCGCATCCGGACGTTTCACCTCCTGAAGCACATCAGCCAGGTCCACCGCGTGACGCTGGTCACGGCCGTCGAGACCCGAGAGGAGGCGCTGGCTGCCGCGGCGCTGCAGGAGCAGCTTCCTCAGGTCGCGCTTCGGCTGACGGATGTCCCGCCCCGGGGCGCCCCAGCCCGGCGGGCCTGGCGGGCGCTGCGGAGCCCGATCGATCCCCTGCCCTACACCTGGGCGGCTTACCGTCACCCGCGCTTCACGGAGAATCTGCACCGGGTCCTCGAGGCGGAGCGGTTCGACCTGGTGCACTGCGATCACACCCAGATCGCTCACGCGGTCCTGGCCCTCCAGACGCCGCCACGTCTTGTGAACGCGCACAACGTGGACAGCCTGTTGCTCGCTCGCATGGCGGAGGTCGAGCCCCGGGCATGGAAGCAAGCGCTCATCCGATGGCAGGCCCGCAAGGTCCGCGCAGCCGAGCGCCGGACCTATCCGGCCTTCGATGGCTGCCTCGCGATGTCCGAGGTGGACAAGGCCCACCTCGAACGCCTTACGCTCGGCAGGCCGGTCTGGACCATTCCGAACGGTGTGGATCTCGATTGGTTCGAGCCGGCCAGGACGGAGGCCGAGCCCCACCTGATGGTCTTCTCGGGCGCCATGGACTGGCTGCCCAACACGGATGCCGTGGAGTTCTTTGCACGGGAGATCCTGCCGAGGATCCGCCGGCGCCTGCCGAAGGCGCGCCTGCTCGTCGTCGGACGCGACCCCTCGCCGGCGTTGATCGCGCGGTTCTCCGGCGCCGGCATCGAGTTCACCGGCACCGTCGCGGATGTGCGCCCGCATCTGGCGCGGGCGCGCCTCTTCGTCGTGCCGCTCCGCGTGGGCAGCGGCACCCGGCTCAAGATCCTCGAGGCGTGGGCGATGAGCAAGGCCGTGCTGTCCACCGGGCTCGGCGCGGAGGGCCTGCCGGTCCGGGACGGCGAGAACATCCTGATCGCCGATATGCCCGAGCGCTTCGCGGAGCGCGCGGTGGCCTTGCTGCAAGACCCGGCCTCCCTCAAGCGGCTCGGCAGCGCCGGGCGCCAGGTCGTCGAGGAGACGTTCTCCTGGAAGCACATCGGCGACCGATTGCTCGAGGCTTACGAGGCGACGCTGGCTGGCGGGCGCCGATCGACCACATGAAAAGCGTGTTGCTGGTCACCTACCACTTCCCGCCGGATGCCGAAGTCGGCGGCTTCCGCTGCCAGAAGTTCGCCAAATACCTGCCCCGGCACGGATGGACCCCGCACGTGCTCACCGTCCGCGAGGGCTACTACCCGCGTCAGGATCCGGGCCGCCTGCGGGACGTCGTCCACGTACAGGTCCACCGGACCCGGAAGCTGCCTACTCCCCTGACCGCTGCCCTGGGGGTGCGGAATGCCGTGCTACGCGTGGCCGGGCGATCGGACGTCCTCGAGCGGCGTCTCCAGGCCAATACGCGAACGACCTTCGACCAGCGGGACCGAGCGGAGGAGAGCTTCCCCGGTCGACTCCGTCGCTACGCGCGGTCCTTGAACCGGATGCCCGATAGCCAGGTCGGCTGGGTGCCGCCCGCGGTTGTCGCCGGCCTACGCCTACGGCGCCGCCATTCGATCGACGCGGTCCTCACCAGCGGTCCTCCTCACAGCACGCATCTCGTGGGCCTCTGGCTCAAGCGGCTCACGGGTATCCCCTGGATCGCTGATTTCCGCGATCCCTGGGTCGGCTCTGCCCAGGCGCCCCTCGGCCTCCGCTCCGGTCTGTCCGATCGGCTCGAGGCCCGGATGGAGCGCGCGGTCGCGCGCCGCGCCGACCGGCTGGTCCTGCTCACCGATCGGTCGCGCGAGTCGTTCCGGCAGCGGTATCCTCAGTATCCGCAGGCAAAATCCGTGACGATCACGAACGGCTTCGACGCCGAAGATTTCGCCTCGCTGCCACCGATCCGACCGGAGCCGGTCTTCACCATCGTTCATGCCGGTACCCTCTACTACCGGCGATCCCCCCGAGCCCTCGTGACCGCGCTCGCCAATCTCATCGAGCGTGGCAGGATCCCGAAGGCCGACATCCAGGTGGTCTTCGCCGGCGAGATCGCCGACGGGCACGATATCGCCCATCTGACGGCTTCGGGTCCGCTCTCCGGGCGGATCCGGATCACCGGCTCGCTGTCGCATCCTGATGCCCTGGCCTGGATGCGCCGAGCCGACCTGCTCTGCCTGTTCGCCCAGGGCCAGGCCGAGCAGATCCCGGCCAAGTCCTTCGAGTATCTCGCCGCGGGACCGCCGATCCTGGCCATCGCCGGTGAGGGGGCCACCACCGACCTGATCACCAAGACTGGCGGCGCTGCCGTCCCGGACGAGCCGTGGGCCATCGAGGAGGCAGTGTATCAGCACTACCTGCGGTATCGGGCGGGCTTCCGGCCGGCCACGCTGGCATCGCCCTGGGCGAGGGACGAGATCCGTCACCTGGACCGGCCGCGGCTCACCGGCCGGCTGGCTACCTTGCTCGGAGAGAGACTCCCCGCGAGGGG
>CAYYRT010000411.1:0-3281 GCA_964474055.1 uncultured Acidimicrobiaceae bacterium
GTTGAGGCCGATCAGACCGAGACCGAGGACCACCAACGTGATGGTTGGTGAAAACGTATCGAGGAGGGCGGTGGCACCGATCGCGAGTGCGGTGGTCCAGGCGAGGGCTGGCAGCCGCGGTCCCAGGTGGTCGCTCCGGGCCCCTGCCCAGGGTGCCAGGAAGATGACCGCCGCCCCGGCCAAGGCCTCCGTGATCGCAAGGGAGGAGTCAGGCAGGCCTTCGGCGGTGAGCCAGGCGGGAACGTAGAGCCCGATTACTCCGAGGGCGAAGATCGTGTTGGCGAGGTCGTAAAGCACCCAGGCCCGCGTGGCCGACCGGGGTGGCGCGCCGGTGGCCCGATCCTCCGGCGCTGGGTTCAGAAGGTCACCGCCACCGAGAGCAACTCTTCGTGCCCGAGGATTCCGGCCGCCGCCTGGAGGGCCCGCTGTGACTCGGCCAGGGGGAACTGGTGGGAGACGAGATGGTCGATGCGTTTGTCGCTGGCGGCCCGTTCGCTCGCCCAGGTGTACCCCTCGGTGGTTGCACCGAGGGCGCCGCGCACTGTTAGTTGCTTGGTGACGATCACATCGGAGAAAAACTGAACGGGTCGGTTGCCTTTGGTCGAGGCAAGGATCACCCGACCGCCTGAACGCACCAGGTCGAGGGCGGTGAACATCGCTTCCGGGTCGTCAGAGGTGACATCGATGACAACGTCTGGCCGCGTGCCCAGTTGATCGGCCACCGATTGGGCGACGTCCTCGGTAGTGGCGTTGACGGTTAGTTGGGCACCCAATTCCGAGGCGGTCCGAAGGCGATCCTCGTCGACGTCGAGCCCGCTCACCCCCACCCATTCGGCGCCGGCGCCGAGTGCCGCCAACACGCAGGCCAGTCCCCGTGGACCCGGTCCCAGGATCATGACCCGCTCGCCGGGAACAAGGGCCGCCAGTTGCACCGCCCAGGTGTATCCGGCCGCCAGGGGGTGAATGAATGTCGCTGCCTCGGCGGAGACGTCGTCGGAAACCGCGTGGAGGCGGCAGGAAGGATCGAGGTAGAGGTATTCGGCCAGGCCACCCCAAAGACCGGGAGGCTCAGTGGAGGGAAGCCGGCCGTAGCTGTTGACCGGTCGCCGGTTGCGGCATCCACCTACCTCGTTTTTGCACCGGCTGCAGTTCCCGCAACGCATCTCCGGTTCCACCACGACCCGGGTCCCGACCTCGAAGGGAAGGCTTCCATCGGATACCGCGATTCGCCCCACTACCTGATGGCCGAGAACGAGTGGATAGAGGACGCCTGCTCGATCGCCCTTCCACATCTGCACATCGGCTCCGGAAATGCCGGTCGCCTCGATGGCGAGCCAACCCCCTGCCTTTACCGGCTGTATCGGTAACTGGTTGCAAGCGAGCCTGCGGGGCTCGACCAACAACATGGCTTTGGCGACATCGGGAGATTCCACCACTGGCGAGTGTAAACCCGCGAAATCGCGCCAATTACAGGTGCTCAGCCGGAGGCGGCCCGGTGCGATCCAACGAGCGTCTCCCCCTCGTTGACGCTGGTGAGGGCACAAATAATCAGCCGATCGCCCAGTCGCCAGGAAGCGTCCGTTGGGTGGAAGTACAGGAAGCTCAGGTCGAGAGCCTCCTCGAATGACTCGCCAACATATGGAGCGAACCGCGCAAGGCACTCTTGCTCGGCGGTTGCCGTGACCGTCGCCAAACCCGGAAACGCTGCCTTGGGACCATCTGGCATGGTCAGCAGTGCATAGACCTCGAAATCGTGGGCGATGGCGCAAGGATGAACGGTGACGGACAAGAACAGTTCGGAATTCGGCATGTCGCCACAGTCACCCGGGAGCAGGTCGTCAAAGAGCAGTGTCCCGGTTTCGGCAATCGAGCCATCAGGTCCTCTTTGGGAGGAGCTTTCGCCCGCCAATCGAATGGCGACAACGGCGATCAATGGGACGGCGACCACCATTGTCACGGTGCCGATGATGCCCAGGATGAAACCGGCCTTGGCTGAGCCCCGGCCGGCCGGACTCGCACCAGCTTTGATGGCCTTCAACTCCTTGCGTCCCAGCCACCAGGCAAAAGGCGCCAAGCCCCAACAGATCAAACCGAGGATGCCGAGGATCAACGCGGTGGTAGCTCGCCCCGAATTCGATTCGGAGACTGGTGCCGGTGGTGGTGCTGGTGGGGTAGGCGTCGACGTTTCGGGGTCCCCTGTGGGTTGCTTGCAACGCTATCTCGGGAACCCAGTGTGTGCCGTTCCGCCCCAACTTCTAATTGGCTCCTGAACCAGACCTACATCTTTGATACTTCGCTGATTTCGATGATGTTGCCCTCGCTGTCGCTAAACCAAGCAGCGGCAAAGGGCCCTATCCGAAGGAGGCCATCGATCGTCTTGCCAGCTTCTCCCATGTCGTACTCAAGGAAATCCACGCCACGTGACCTGAGATCGCCCATCACGGACTCAATTCCTTCGACGGTAAAGCCGGCGGCGGTGTTACGGGCAGTCCCAGCATTGGCACTTGTAGTCAGGACGAACCAGGTGCCATCTGCGCACCGATACCAACCGTTGCCCATTTGCTCTTCGGCGGGTTCCAGACCCAGCTTGTCTTTGTACCAAGCCTTCGCGCGCTCGTAGTCCGCGCTCGGAAGCACCGCATAGACCTGAAAACCCTGCAACGACATGTTGAGCCCCTCCTTCAAGGGTCGATCGACTCGATCGGGCACGGAAACGCTGTTCCTACCTGAATGTTAAGCGGTCGTGTCTTGAGTATTTGGTGCTCTAGAGCTGTTCGAGCGCCTCGGCCATCCGGGTCAGGCCGGTAACCAGGTCGTCATCACTCAGCGCATACGACAGACGGAGATACCCGGGTGCTCCAAAGGCCTCACCCGGCACCACCGCAACGTTGGCAGCATCGAGCAGATAGGAAGCCAACTCCACGGTGTCGGCGAAACGCCCCATGTGCTCTTCGACCCCGGGGAAGGTGTAGAAGGCGCCGTCGGGGGTCAGACAGCTCACGCCTTTCATGTCCATCAACATCTCGACCATCTTCAGCCGACGGCGATCGAAGGCGGCCCGCATGGCCACGATCGAGTCCGTAGGTCCGGTGAGAGCCGCGATTGCAGCGCGTTGGGCGATGTTGTTGACGTTGGAGGTCAAGTGCGACTGGTGGTTGTTGGCTGCGTTGAACACATCCGGGGGCCCGATCAGCCATCCGACCCGCCAACCGGTCATCGCATAGGACTTGGCGACACCGCTGACGATCACGACACGGTCGCCCAGTTCGGGAACTCCTGCG
>CAYYRT010000412.1:0-4161 GCA_964474055.1 uncultured Acidimicrobiaceae bacterium
AAACCAGGACCGCGAGGTACAGACTATGTCTCCGCGCTTTCGTCTTCACTTGCCTCTCCCCATTTTGACGATCGCTGCTCCGTGCCGACCGACTGTCAAGGTTCTTCCGGAAATTGCCCCGTCTCCCCACAGGAGACGCCCAGCCGCAGGCAGTTCCACCTCACGGCGACGTCCCCGATTGATCACCACCGCCAACCGCCGGCGCTCGAGTCGCCGTTCAAACGCCAGCAAGTGTCCCTCAGAAGGCAGAGGTCGCCACTCACCGCGCACCAGCGCGGGTTGCTGGCGACGCAGATCGCTCAGGGACGCGATTGCGGTCACCATCGGGTGCCCGGTCGGATCGGGTTCCCAGCTGAAGGCCCCCCGGGGGCCGGGATCCTTGCCACCGGTCATCCCGATCTCGTCTCCGTAGTAGATCCCGGGAGCGCCGGGATAGGTCATCTGCAAAACCGTTGCCAGCCGCAACCGCCAAATCTTCTCCCCGGCTTCGAAGAGGAACCGGGGGGTGTCGTGGCTGCCAATCAGGTTCTGATTGGCGAGCGTGACCGGCCAGGCGTATTGCGCCCACAACCGGGCCAGGCTATCCACCGCCCCGTCGGCGTCGATCTCGTCGCGGGCCAGGAACCTCAAGGCGATGTCCCGGAAGGTGTAATTCATGGTCGCATCGAAGCGGTCGCCCTGGAGCCAGGGTCCGACGTCCCCCATGAACTCGCCGATCAAATACGTATTCGGATTGACCTGCTTGACCGCCCGCCGAAAGTCGTCCCAGAAGTCTGGATCCACATAACGGGCCACATCCATCCGCCAGCCGTCGATACCTGCGTCGCGAACCCACCCGGTGGCAACTTCGAGCATGTAGTGGCGAGCTTCCGGGTCGGCCAGGTTGATCCGCGGCATCGAAGGCACCCCGTACCAGCTTTCGTACGTCGTTTCCAAGGATGGCCCCGGGTCATCGACATAGTCGAGGGCGAGACCGGTTTGCTCGGACCAAACCGGAAGCCATTCCTTCTGCCAACCGCGGACCGGTGGTCGGACCTTGATACGCACCGGCCAGTCGTTGACGACGAACCAGTTGCGATAACCGGACTCGGAGCCATTGCGGACCAGGTCCTGGAAGGCGAAGAACAAAGGATGACAATGATTGAACGAGGCATCGACGATGACCCTCATGCCGCGACCGTGGGCAGCCTCCACCAGTTCCTTGAGGGCCTCGTTGCCGCCCAGCGCCGGGTCGACCTGGTGATAGTCGACGGCGTCGTAGCGATGGTTGGAAGGTGAGGCGAAGATCGGATTGACGTAGATGGCATCAACTCCGAGTCCGCTCAGATGGTCGAGGTGGTCGGTGATTCCCTGGAGGTCGCCACCCTGGAAACGGCGACTGTGCGGCGGCGACCCCCACGGGTCGGTGTCAGGCGGGTCGTTGTCGGGATCGCCATTGGCGAAACGATCCGGATAAATCTGATAGATGACCCCTCCGCGGATCCAGTCCGGGACTTCCATCGGAGAGAGGTCGGCCAACATCCACCGGTCGAGCCGTTCGACGGCGTTGCTGATTCCGGTCGGCACCCGGTAGACCGGGTTCCCCGCCAGATCCCGGAATGCGAAACTGAACTCATCTCCCGGTTGCACATCAGCCACCAACTCGAAGAACACGAACCGCAAGGTGGTAGCCACCGGTTCCAGCGGATAACCGAGGATCTCCCGACCACGCCTCACCACCATCAGGCAGTCGCTCAAACCGGGTTCGGCCCAGACCCTTATGCGGAACCGGCCATCGGCTTCGCGGTCGACAAACGCCCGGTCGTTGAGGTCAAATCGAATGTCCCACGGGGAAACATCCCCGGGAAGCCCGTAGACCCCTAGATCGTCGGTGAACGACCGGGGGCCTTTAACCCTTGACGGCACCCTGGGTCAACCCCCCGATGATCTGTTTCTGCGCGATCAAGAACGTGAACACAATTGGAAACGCCCCAAGCAACGCCGCCGCGGCCATGTTGCCCCACCGCACGGCAAAGTCGCTTTCGACGAAAAGCTGAAGTCCCAGGGCGAGCGTGAGATTCCCGGTCGAGCGAACCAGGGTCCGCGCCAGGATGAACTCCGAATACACGTTGATGAAGCTGATGATGAAGATCACAGCCAACACCGGTCTCGCCAGAGGCAGCACGATTCGCCAAAAGATCTGAAAGACACTGGCCCCGTCAACCTCGGCGGACTCATCGAGGGAAGCGGGGATCGTGTCCATGAACCCTTTGATAAGAAAAGCGTTGAAGCCGATCGCCCCACCGATGTAGACAAGGATCAGGTACAGGTGCGTATCAAGACCTGCCGCCGGAAAGATCTCACCAATTTGTTGGGCAAGCAGGAACAGCGCGATAAAGCCCAGGAACTGAGGAAACACCTGGATCAGCAACAAGGAAAGCAGCCCCGTACGGCGTCCTCGAAAGCGGAGCCGGCTAAAGGCGAAGGCAGCCAGGGCAGCCAGAGTTACGTTGAGGACCGAGGCCGACACTGCCACCTTCCAGCTGTTGAAGATCCACTTTCCGAAAGGCGTCAGGGGGTTGGTGAACAGCTCTGTGAAATTATCGGTCGTGAGGCCGGCAGGGATCAGGCGAGCCGCCGCTTGGTTGTCGATGGTGTTGAAAGCGGCTGACACCACCCACACGACGGGATACAAAGCGAAGAGCGCTGCGAGTGCCAGCACGACATGTCGCCAGCCGATTTCGCGCAACCACCTCCGAAGTGACATACGGTTTTGACGCTGGAGTCCTTGGCTCACCGTGGCCCCGTTATCAGACGTTCCCATAAACATCCTCCAGACGTTTGGTGAAGCGAAAACTCAAAGCTGAGAATGTCGCCACGATTATGAAGATGATGACGACGATGGCCGATCCCAAAGCAAAGTTCTGACCGCGGCCTGCTTGCACGGCCAGATCGAAGGTGAAGGTTATGAGGATGTCGGTTTCACCCAGGGGCACAGCAGCGTTGACCACCGGGGGACCCCCATCCGTCAGAAGGAAGATGAGTACGAAGTTGTTGAAGTTGTAGGCAAACGATCCGATCAGGAGCGGGGCGGTCGATACGAGTAGAAGAGGGAGGGTGATGGTTCGAAACACTCTGGCCGGCCCGGCACCATCCACCCTGGCCGCATCCTTCAACTCAGCCGGGATGGCCTGAAGGGCGCCGCTGGTGATAAGGAACATGTACGGGAATCCCAGCCAGGTCACCACCAAGAGCACCGCCACCTTGGCCCAGAAAGGGTTCTGCAACCATGGTGGTCCGTCGATGCCCAGAGTCTCCAACAGGCGATTCACCTGCCCGAACTGATTGTTGAGGAGTCCCCGCCAAACGATGGCGCCGATAAACGCCGGAATTGCCCACGGAATGATGAAGACGGACCGGTAGAAGGCGCGCCCCCTGAGTCGATCATGCTGCAGGGCATTGGCAAGCACCAGGCCGACGGTGAAGGTGAAAAAAACCGAGAGCAGGGCAAAGGCAAAGTTCCATGTCGTCACCTTGAGAAAGGGGCCACGAATCCGCTCGTTCGAGAGAATGCTTGCGAAGTTGTCGAAACCGATCACTACCCGCCAGCCCGGATCGAGCCGGACCCCGGCGCACACGAAGTTGGCGACGTCGACTGTGCAGGTCGTTTCTTCCTGAGCATCAAACAACGTTTCGGTGCTTGGGTCGTAAAAGTAACGCTGGCCGGCTTCGATCAACCTCGCCTGTGCGGTGGTTTGCACCTGAGCAACCCCGCGGCCGGGAATATCGAGCACCAGGTTCTCGAGTTGCGTAGCAATCCCTATGAGGTCCCGCAGCAACAACCGATCGAATTCTCCGATTCGCTCCGCAATGCCATCGCCGTCGTCGTCGACGACACCGAGGGCAGCCGGATCCTCCAATGAGTCCGTTGGTTCAAGGCTGCGGTCTCGGGGGGTGCCGAAATATGCGGTGCTCTGATCGTCAATTACGAGGAACCGCAAATCCCCAGAGGGGTTGCGGTAGACAAACAGATCAAGGGTTACTGCGCCGCCTGTGCCCTGAATAGGCTGGCTCTCGAGACGCTCGATGGCTTGTTCCTTGGTAAGGACGTTGCCTGTAGCCCAGTTGGTCAACGAGACATAGGCCGTGTAGATGACCGGAAAGGCAACGAATACAGCCATC
>CAYYRT010000413.1:0-8304 GCA_964474055.1 uncultured Acidimicrobiaceae bacterium
AGGGCGCTTTTAGATACGAGCGCTGCTGCCGCCTTCCTTCGCGGCGATCAGCTCCTGGTGGACCAGGTCGCGCGTCTCGCTGAGGTGCATACGAGTGTGGTGGCCGTGGGTGAATTGCTATACGGTGCGCGGCACTCGAGCAATCCGGCAACGAACTTGGAGCGCGTGGCGTCCTTCGTAGCCGCGATCGTGGTTCTTCCGTGCGACGACGCCACGGCGGACGTCTATGCTCGCGTGAAGCAGGATCTGCGCGTAAAGGGGCGGCCCATTCCGGACAACGACCTATGGATCGCCGCGACGGCCATTCAGCACGGGCTCGTGTTGGTCAACCGGGACGCCCACTTCGAGGAGATCGAGGACTTGGAGCGCAAGACCTGGTAAGCCACGAGCTTCACATAACAATGCGAGTGCCGCCTCCGCGCGCTACGCGCGCTCCGGGGTACACGGCGCCTGGCCATGAAACCTTCGCCGCTGTACGCGGCTCGGCTGGCGGGCCTGCGGGTAAGCAGTGGCGCCGCGCCGGCACTCTCTGAAGGTTAGCCGACACTCTTTTCCCTTCTGAGGCTGCACTCCCGAACATACAAACGGAGGAGAACCATGTTCGTCAGGGCCACACAAGAGGCGGCTATCCAATCATCCGATACCGCAGCTGGGACTCCGATCCTGTTGAGCAGTCTAGACCCCTGGATGCTTGTTGTGCTGGTGCTTGCTGCGCTCGCGGCACTGCTCCTATGCCTCTGGATGATCTACTTCTACATCAATCGTATTCGAACGGACGAGATCCGCCGGCAGATGCTTTATGATGCCGTGCACAAAGGGGTCTACTTCAAGCTGCGAGGGCAGACTCCGCCCGAGCCACCGGACGTCGCCGACGATCCTCAGTATATCAACTACCTGGAGTCGCGCCGCGCTGAGCTGGTCGCGGAGCTCAAGCACCTGCAGGGCCAGATAGCCGCTCTCTCCGCAATCGCCAACCTCTCTCCGGATGACGCGGACAAACTCAGGTCTCTCCGCGACGAGGCTGCGACGCGGGAAGTGCCATTGGCTACAGAGTTCGACGAGACGCGGATCAAGGATCTCAGGGCGAGGCATGAGGAGCGGAAATCAAAGGTGGAAAGGTACGAGAAGGGGCTACTGGATCTTGCGAGCGTCGAAGCAAAATCGCTTGTACCAGAAAGCCTCACGATAGCCGGCATGGGCATCACAGGTGCGTTCTTTATTGAGCTCACAGCGATCCTCACCATCATCTTCGGTGTCATCATCCTCGGCCTCGTTGGCGTACTCGGGACACAGGAGATCGCGCCTATATTGGCTGGGATTGCCGGATATGTTCTGGGGAAGACAACATCTGGCGTGGCGCAGGCCCCAGCGATGCCGCGAGTCCCATCGGGTGCTGCCGCCGCGAGCGCCGGGGCGCCAACGGACGGATCGTAGAGTCGGGGCCGAAGAGTCCGAATCGACAGAGAGTGCCTATGTTGTTTGTCGCGGAGAGCGCCGGCTAACAATGCGGTCGCCGCTTCCGCTCGCTGCGCTCGCTCCAGAGTACACGGCGCTTAAGGCGCGCGAGGTCGTGAACCAATAGATGAGGTGGAGCGGTGCATGGCTGAGAGCAGTCGTGCCAGCGCCGTGTCGGCGACCTCTGAACGTTATACGCCAGAGCAACAGGAGGCGGGCCGGTGAGCTTTTGCGCCTGCCCGCTGCTCCAGAGGTACCAGGAATCAAAGTGCGCTGTCTCGGACTTTGACCGCAGGAGGGGGGCATGAAGCGTATCTGGCCAATCATTGGCGTACGTGACGTGCGCGCGAGCTCTGACTGGTACCAGTCTCTACTGGACTGCCGGAACACTCATCAGGATGGTTCCGTCTTTGACCAGATCGTCGATACAGACGCCACCGTCCTTGTCTGCCTTCATCACTGGGGTGATCACCAACACCCTTCTTTGCTGAGCCCCGACGAGGCGTCACCGGGAAACGGACTTCTGTTGTTCTTCCGCGTTGACGATTTCGATGCGGCTCTGCAACGGACTCGCGACCTCGTCCGTACCTTCGAGGAGCAACCTCATACGAATCCGAACACCGGGACCATGGAGTTCTCGGTGCGAGATCTAGACGGATACTACGTGACCGTAAACGGACTCCCACCAGCCTAACACGCAGGCCCCGATCCTCGGATTTCCTCGCGTCCGGCTATCGTAAGCGTGCAAGCCCCACTGACAGAATGATGTGCTTAGGTGCGCGGGCGGACGCTCCGGCGTATAACAATGCGGTCGCCGCCTCCGCGCGCTTCGCGCGCTCCGGGGTACACGGCGCCTAAGACACGTACGATGAGTCGAGCACTCGGACGAGGGTGGGCAGTAGAAGGTTGGTGGACGTTCGAGTCTGGCGCCGCGTCGGCGACCTCTGAACGTTAGGCGGCATGCCAATGAAGTGAGGGTGCGTCCACGTATTGAGCGCCCCTGGATTTCGAGCAGGATGCTCGAGGTCAACCATGCGTGAGCCGCGAGAACGGCGGAGGATCTATGGATTCCAAGGTGGCTGGAAGCTGGATTGCGGCAGGTGCCAATTTCGCTGTGTTGGCCGGCCTTGTCCTCGTCGCGGTGCAGATCAGGCAAAGACACGGCGAGTACTCGAGCCGCCGCCTATCAGACGTGGGTGGCAGCGGCAACTGAGTTCAATATGGGCATAGCGACGGATCCGGAACTTGCAGCCGCGCTTGCACAGGGTCACTTCGATCCCGGCGGTCTGACCGCCACATCGCAGATGCAGTACGCCATGTCGATGCTTGGCCTGATGCATATGGTCCAGGCTTCGTATTACCTCAACCGCGACGGTTCCTTTGACTCTGATCTCTGGGAGATGGAACTCCAACGTGCAGTTGCGCACCTGACCTTTCCAGGCGTTCGACAGTGGTGGGATGCGGGCGCGAAAACCCAGTTATCCCCGGACTTCGCGCGGATGGTCGAGTCCACCTCGATGTCGGTGGGCACGTGGACGTGGGAGCCAGGCAAGGGATATACGGCATTGGCGTTACCGAGCGGAAACTGAGGCTCCGGCCGTCAGCCTGATGTCTTCACGCTAACCATTCAGGGCGACGTGATGACGCTAAGGTTGACGTCCAATCTCAACGGCCCGGTCGCCAATCCGACAACATCACGCTTGAACGTGTCAGATAGCTCGGTAAGGTGTGTGGCCGAGGTCCGACTTCGGCTAACAATGCGGTTGGCGCCTCCGCGCGCCTTCGGCGGGCTCCGGAGTACACGGCGCGTAAACTATGGTGGAGCGTGGGCCGTCGGGACATAGGTTGGACGGAGCATGGTTGACGAGCGCTCGTGCTCGCGCCGCGTCGCCAACCTCCGAACGGTTATACGACAGCGTGTTTGTGATTTCTCTTGGGCAGTCATAGTATCACGACACGCTGTGCCTCCCAGTCAGGATTCTGGCGGCCACTGGGCTCGTCCCGGTGTCGCACACTCGCCATACGAGCCGAGCGGCATTATGCGCCTGGCCGCACTCCGCGCCAGGCTGACTTCGTCACGGGGGATCTCATGAGCAAGCGGTCGGTTGCGGCGATTCTTGTCCTGATCAGTGCACTGGGGTGCACGGATCGCCCGGAAGTGGCCAGTCCGGAAACTATGGCCGAGGCCGCCCGGCCGTTTGAGGGTGCTGGAGAGCTGTTGAGATTACGACTACGGGCGCTGAGGGTGGGGTTGATTCGAATCCCGGTCCGGAGCTCCGGATTTTCGAAGGCGCGCACTACAGTTGGCTGTCTGCAGCCGCTAGTCGAGTTCAGCCCGATCTGACGACTGCAACGGCTGCGGAGTGGAATACCGTCTACGGCCAGGGCTTCGGGGCGAACAGCGGAACCTTCGAGGTTGCCGGCAACGAGATCACCTTCCGTACGATGGTCGCAAAGAATCCCTCCGTCATGGCTGAAGGCTACTTCTATGTTACGACTTGGCGCATGGCAGGTGACTCCCTTTGGTTGAGCCAAGTTCGCAACGCGGCCGGCGAGGTAGCGAGCCCTTCTACTGTGAAGTACGTGCGGGCTCAATGAAGACGTCCCAGGACGGTCACTACTCCCGGCGGGCATTCCGAAAAAGCTGGGAGCTCTCGCCGTTTGCCGCACATAACAGATGGGGTCGTCCAACACACGCCGTCGTATAACCGCTGACTCGCGTTGACTCGGGCCTCGCCCGAGCAGCCGCCGGGCTGCATCGTGGATTCGTCGCTCGGGTCGACCGGCGGCACACGCACCCTTCGGGCGCGCGTCGCGAGTCTAGTCCACGTTATAGGACATACGCCAGCACCCCTAAGGCCTAACAGCTATATGGAGCTGCGCGACTTCTGCTAAGCTGTTCGGCGCTTACACCTGGCTCCGCCCGAAATCGCGCCCCCATATTGAGGCTCGACTGCACCCTGACAGGGATGCTCGAGTCACGGCGGGCAAGGTGGCTGTATGTCAGTTCCGGATTATCTGAAGACAGCCCTCGCCGATCGGTATGTCTTGGAGAGCGTGCTGGGCGTCGGTGGGATGGCCACCGTCTACGTCGCACACGATCTCAGACACGATCGCCGTGTTGCGCTGAAGGTGTTACGTCCGGAGCTATCCACCCTCTTTGGCGCGGAGCGGTTTCTCGCCGAGATCCGGGTCACGGCCAATCTCCATCACCCGCACATCCTGCAGCTGTTCGACTCCGGCGAGGCCGGCGGAGGGATGTACTACGTGATGCCGCTGGTCGATGGTGGGTCGCTTCGGCAGCGGCTCGATCGAGAGAAGCAGCTGAGTATCGACGAGGCGGTGCGCATTACCGGTCAGGTAACAAGTGCCCTGAGTCACGCCCACCGCCACGCCATACTGCATCGCGACATCAAGCCGGAGAACATCCTCTTGCAGGATGGCGAAGTGTTGGTGGCAGACTTCGGCATCGCGCTCGCGTCTGGCATTGCTGGCTCCGAGCGGCTCACCGGCACCGGTATCTCGGTGGGCACCCCGACGTACATGAGCCCGGAGCAGATGACGGCCGAGCGCGAGCTCGACGCGCGCACAGACATCTATTCACTCGGATGTGTCCTGTACGAGATGCTGTCCGGTACTCCGCCGCACAGTGCCCGTACGGCTCAAGCGCTTATGACAAGAGTGCTGACAGCCGAGCCCGTGCCCATCGCCGAGCTCCGAACGACCGTACCCCCTCACGTCGCTGTCGCCGTCGGCCACGCGCTTGCCAAGCTGCCAGCTGATCGGTTCGCAGCCGCATCCGAGTTTGCCGACGCGCTGGCAGGGGGACGTCACTCTGTCCGGCGCACGAGCGCACCGCCGGCGGCGGGCCAGGACCTGCGGGGCCGGATCTCGGCGCTCCGCGGGTCGCTATTGTGGCGCGCGGCCGCACTAGCAGGCGTGTTGTCGGTCGGTGCCTGGGGGCTGCTCGGCGTCCTCAACGATCAGCCGCGATCGGAAAACCTGGCGGACGGCGTACCGTCCTTGGGGCCGGCGGTTGCCGTGCTGCCTTTCGGATTTACAGGCGCGGGCCTCGAGCTTCGACCCCAGGACATAGTCGAGCTGCTCACGATCAACCTGGATGGGCTGGGTGGCTTGCGCGCAGTTAGCCCTGGCACCGTGCTTGCGCGCTGGCGCGAGCGTGTGGACGAGGCCGACTCACCTGAGCTCGGAGTCGCACTCGAGGTTGCCGAAGCGGCCGGCGCGCAATACGCGCTCATCGGCAATGTGGTGGCGGTCGCAGGCGGCATGCGTCTGTCTGCCACGGCGTACGACGTCCGCTCCGGTGACGAACTCGGACGCGCCCAGACGGAGGGGGCTTCGGAAAGTGTGTTGGCCCTCGCGGACCGACTTTCGATCGAGATCTTTCCTTCGCTGTCTGGAGGCGCCGCCGGCGTACCGGCGGGCGGACTGGCAAGCGTCACCACGCAGTCTGTGCCCGCGCTCCGTGATTACTTGCGGGGGCTCGAGTATTTCCGACAAGCCCAAATGGACCGCGCGGCGCCGTACTTCGAGTCGGCAGTAGCTCTCGACTCCACCTTCGCGCTGGCCTGGATGCGTCTTGCTTCCGCGATCTCATGGCGCACTAGCCCCGCCGATCCCGCGGCCCTACCCGCCCATGAAAGAGCATTCGCGCTCATCGACCGCTTGCCACCACGCGACGCAGCGCTGATTCGGATCAAGGACGCGCAGCGGACCGGGCGACACTGGGAGATCCCTTTCGCGGAACGCGCCGCCCGGCTCTATCCGGACGATAGCGAGATCTGGTTCCATTTAGGCGACCTCGTCTATCACTGGGGAAGTCAGGCCCTCGTCGATCGCGACGTGAGCACACAAGCGCTCGAGCGCGCGATCGAACTTGACCCGGCCTACCTCGTGGCTTACGAGCATCTCACAGATGACGCCATCAACTCCGGGGAGCTGGAACGCGCGCGCCAGCTGGCAGCCGGCTACACGCGTTACGGCGGCCCGGACGACTTTCCGCGCCGGTGGCGCCTGCTGCTCGCCGCGCTAGGCTCGAGCGAGCCCGCGGAGAGTGCGGTCGCGTCCGTGCTCGATAGCGTGGCGGAACCACCGTACGGAGCACTGACCCAACTGAACCCGTTTTGTCCTGGTGGTTACTGCGCGCGGGCCCGCGACATTTGGCCTAGAGCCCTGGACGTGAAGGAAGCGCTACTCGCGGCATGGGTTAGAACCCCTGGGTACCCGGCTCTGGCCGCCGGGCGATTGGCTATCACCGCTGTCGTTCGAGGGCGCGCGAATGTGGCCCGTGACGCGCTCGAGGCCGATCCGCGCGTTGCGACTCTAACGCGCGCGCAGGTCTACCACCGACTGTGGACCATCGGATACCCGCTGGCGCCCGCGGAGTTCGACCGTGAGCTGGCGGTGTTGGCTGCCGACACCTCAGTGGTCATCCGGAATCTTTTGGCCGGCGCCTACGCAGCGGATGTCGGCCGTTGGGATGCGTTCGAACGTGCACGGAGTATCGCAAGCCGATCTGTAGCTACGGCCCGTGGGTCCGACGATGCACCGCGCATCGGACTGACCGAACTCGTGCAGCGTGCTTTGGACGCATACGGCACTGCGCGGCGAGGCGACATTCCCCAGGCACTGACGGAACTCGAACATGTGCGAGCGTCCGTTAGCGTGGTCGGCGAAGGGGATCCGCTCAGCACGATCGTGCGGTGGTGGCTCGGCGAGTTATCGGCGAACACAGGGCGAAATCAGGATGCGCTCCGCTACTTGCGAAGTTTCGCACAGGATCCGATCGGACAATTCATGCTGGGCAGGGTCTACGAGAACATGGGTGACGCGTCGGATGCGCGCCGAGCCTACACGCTTGCCCTAGCAGCATGGGCAGACGCGGACCCCGAATTTCCGCTGGTCGAGGAGGCTGGGTCCGGGCTGCGCCGGCTCGGTGGCTAGAGTAGCTCGGTGGGGCTGAGTCTACGCGAAGCGGCGTACGTCCTATAACAATGCGGTTGGCGCCTCCGCGCGCTTTGCGCGCTCCGGACTACACGGCGCTTCGCGCCGCGTCGCCAACCTCTGAACGTTATGCGAAACCACGATTCACCATGTCGGTTGGGAACCCTACGCGACTGACGCCCGTGGTCGGTGGTATGAGGCGACGCGGGTCTTGCGGTGTATGGTGGGTCCGTGAAGGGTTGTCCAGGAGGCACGGCGGCCGGAGCCAGATTTTATGCGTGAGATGATCGTATCGGACCCGAACATAATGATGGGTAAGCCGGTCGTCCGTGGAACACGGATCACCGTCGAGAGCATCGTCGAGCGGCTCGGTGCTGGCGAGTCTGTTGAGTCCATCGTGGCTGCTCACCCTCGCCTGACTCGTGAGGTGGTTCTGGCGGCAATTTCGTTCGCAGCCGAAGCCCTGAAGGCGGACGTCGTCTACCCAATTCCGACGTAGGCTTCTTGAAGCTCGTATGCGACGAGGGTGTCGAACGGCCGATCGTTGACGCACTGCGAGCCGAGGGCCATGACGTCTCGTACGTCGCAGAGCTACAGCCCGGGCTCTCCGATGAAGAGGTACTTGAGCTGACAGCGACGGACGAAGCAGTCGTGGTGACCACGGACAAGGATTTTGGCGAGCTCGTTTTTCGTCAGGGGCGCGTCCATCACGGTGTCGTGCTTGCCTTCATGGACTCACTAACGAAGAAAAGGCCAGGCTCGCTGTCCAGGGAATCCGCGAGCACGGCACAGAGCTGGCCGGCGCGTTTGCTGTCATCGATGGGAATCGCATCCGTATCCGAAGCCGGCTGCCAAGCTGATGGGCTGGTAGAGGTTGTGGCGTTG